>NVWG01000170.1 GCA_002746185.1 Candidatus Hydrogenedentota bacterium | reverse complement strand
CCGCCACCGCCGCCGCGTCCGCCTCTATCACCGCCACGTCCACCACCGCCGCCGCGACCGCCTCGGTCACCGCCACGACCGCCGCCGCCACGTCCACCGCGATCKTYANKWRRRYGMTNCKTCSATTTGNGCNWKCTTCAYRYTCWKSWKSRCTTMCNRCSGSSSRMTYYWRCRWCGSCTTGNANSTKMSAKANRWKTGMSSCSWYCYWTKSCRTCGWWTTCSAYGMMYTTCACNNCTWCNTNTCRTCKCCCACGTTGAGCACATCTTCCACGCTGTTCACGCGCCCCAACGCCATCTCCGAAATATGTACCAGGCCTTCCGTGTTGCCGATGACATTTACAAACGCGCCAAAGGACATCAGGCGCGTCACCGTACCGTGGTAGACTTTGCCCAATTCCGCGTCAGCCGTGATGTTCTTGATCATTTCGATGGCTGCTTCGGCACCTTCCGCATCCGCACTGGCTACATCCACGGTACCGTCATCTTCAATGTTGATGTCGGCTCCTGTGGCTGCCTGAATTTCCCGGATAACTTTACCGCCAGGTCCAATGATGTCGCGAATCTTGTCCACCGGAATTGAAATAGACTGGATACGCGGTGCGTATTTCGACATTTCACTCCGAGGTTCCGCAAGCGCTTCTTCCATCTTGACCAGAATGTAATCCCGGCCTTCTTTGGCCTGATTCAGCGCCTTACCCATCAGTTCACCGGATACACCAGCAATCTTGCAGTCCATCTGGAAGGCTGTTATGCCCTTAGCCGTTCCGCAGACCTTGAAGTCCATGTCGCCCAGGTGATCTTCCGCACCCAGGATATCGCTCAGCACACGCGCTTCATCGCCTTCTTTAATCAGTCCCATGGCAATACCCGCTACCGGAGCACTTGTCGGCACACCTGCATCCATCATGCTCAGGCTACCGCCGCACACGCTGGCCATTGAGCTGGARCCGTTACTTTCCGTAATTTCCGATACGATACGAATAGTGTAGGGGRACCGATTTTCTTCATCTTCGGAATCCGGTACCACACCTTTCAGCGCACGTTCGGCTAATTTGCCGTGACCGATTTCACGGCGACCCGGTCCCATAATGCGACGGGTYTCACCAACGGACCAAGGCGGGAAATTATAGTGCAGGAAGAAGTTCGAGAATACATCACCCACCAGCTCATCAGAACGCATCTCATCCCGACTCGTTCCCAGTGTCGTAGTAACGATAGCCTGGGTTTCGCCACGAGTGAATAGACACGACCCGTGTGCCCGAGGTAGTAAGCCTACTTCGATAGTGATTTTACGGACTTCATCCAGATCRCGACCGTCAATACGTTTGCTGGTTTCGATGACCTGCATACGCATCAGATTTTTTTCTAATTTACCGTAGGCACTAGACACATCACTGGAAAGTTCCGCATATTTTTCCTCGCCATATTTCTCGGCAAGGGTAGTTTTAACTTCCGCCTTCAGCGCATCGATGATTTCCTGACGTTCGTGCTTGCCCGTGATATCAAAGGAAGCCTTCAGCCGATCTTTTGCAATACCATTTACATCAGCCACAACTTCTGCATCCAACTCCGGAGAAGTGAACGGCATTTTCTCTACACCAGCCTTCGAACGTAACTCCTCAATGGCGGCAATAATTTGCTTAATAAATCCGTGACCGAATTCCAACGCGTCCAACATGGTCGCTTCTGGTAATTCGTCAGCCGAACCTTCCACCATAATGATGGAGTCTTTCGTGCCCGCCATCACGATATCCATTTCGCTGTCGTCCATATCGTCGATGCTTGGGTTCACGGCCAATTCGCCATTGATAAGCCCGATACGTACAGCCCCGATAGGACCGGCGAAAGGAATTTTCGAGATGTGGATAGCCGCCGAAGCAGCATTGATGGACAATACATCAGGATCGTTAATGTTGTCTGCCGACAATACTGTCTGGCAAACCTGTGTTTCATTCAGAAAACCCTTAGGAAATAAGGGGCGGAGCGGACGGTCTGTCAAACGACACACCAGAATTTCCCGCTCACTGGGACGTGCTTCCCGGCGGAAAAAGTTCCCCGGGATGCTCCCTGCTGCGTACGCCTTTTCCCGATAATCCACCGTCATGGGAAAAAAATCCTGACCCGGACGCATACCGGGGGCTACGGTCACTGCGGACAGGACCATCGTTTCGCCGCAGGTCACTAACACAGACCCTTGAGCTTGTTTTGCAATACGACCCGTTTCGAAAGTTAATTCGACCGAGCCAAGTGTAACGGAAACTGTTTCTTTCATTGGGACTCCATACATACAGTTCGACTTTTTCATTCGTCGACCGGAGTTTTGGAACGTATCCCACTACGCTCCGCTAGATTTGAATACTTCTTAATTCTTAATGCAACTCGGTGAGACTACTTACGCAAGCCTAAGGCTTTCACGATGGCACGATACCGTTCGATATCTACATCGCTCAGGTAGTCCAGCTTTTTACGACGTTGACCTACCATCTTCAACAGACCACGTCGACCCGCAAAATCTTTCTTGTGGGTTTTGAAATGCTCGGTCAGATTGTTGATGTTTTCGGTCAGCAGTGCGATCTGCACTTCCGTAGAACCCGTGTCGTTATCGCCCTTACCATGTTCTTTCACTATCTCTGTCTTGCGTTCTTTCGTGATCATTACGTCACCATTCCTTCTGTTGTTGTACACCTGAGCCCCAGTAATCCGCGGTGAACCGGACAACCGAGCGTTCAGGCAGGGTTACGATACATCTGTCAGAGAAACAATCCCCGGCAGTTTTTTGCCTTCCAGCATTTCCAGCGAAGCGCCGCCTCCCGTGGAGACATGAGACATGCGATCCGCTACTCCAAATTGAGCAACCGCCGCCGCCGTGTCGCCGCCACCAATGACGCTGGTGATCTCCGGGTGATTCGCCAAGAGTTCCGCCAAGGTCTTCGTGCCTGCAGCAAACGGGGTCATCTCGAATACGCCCATAGGACCATTCCAGATCACCGTCTTCGACTTTAAAATCGCTTCGCTGAATAGTTCAATTGTACGTGGACCAATGTCGAGCCCCATCCAGCCAGGCTCCAAACCATCCAATCCAACTACCCGTATTGCAGCATCTTCGGCAAAGCTATCCGCCACGATACTGTCCACAGGAAGCAACAATTGTACACCTTTTTCGTCTGCTTTTGCTAATACATCCTGCGCGACAGCCAAACCAGGCTCATCCAGCAGGGAATCTCCGATTTCATGACCCAGGGCCTTCAAAAACGTGAAACACATACCCCCGCCCACAATCAGCGTATCCACCRAATCAAGCAGGCTCTCAATGACCGTAATTTTGTCCGAAACCTTCGCTCCGCCCAATATAGCCGTCAGAGGACGTTCCGGATCACTCAGGATCCGCCCAAAATAATCAATTTCTGCCGCTACCAGGAATCCTGCTGCACATTCGTTGAAATGATGCGTTACTCCCTCCGTGGAGGCATGAGCGCGATGTACCGCTCCAAACGCGTCGCTCACATACAAATCGCCCAGCTTAGCTAACAGCGCCGCCAGGTCAGGATCGTTCTTTGTTTCCCCAGGATGGAACCGCGTATTTTCAAGCACCAGAATATCGCCCGGCTGAAGCGCAGCCACTTCCGCTTCCACTTCCGATCCCACCAGACCGCTGGCCAACGTCACATTGCCGCCAACCTTCTTTCGTAGGTCTGCCACAATGGGTGCCAGCGTGAGTTTTGCGTTTGCCGCTTCCCACTCTGCCCGCTCGCTATCCGAAGAAGCCTTCTCCAGATTTTTAGGTCGTCCCAGATGAGACATGAGAATGAGCATGCCGCCATGATCACGAACATACTGAATGCTTTTAAGGGCGCCACGAATACGCGTATCATCCGCCACGGTTCCGTCGTCATGCTGGGGAACATTAAAGTCCACCCGCATCAGCACGCGTTTTCCCGCTACATCAAGATCGCTCAGACTAAGCTTCGACATGAAAAGGTTATGCCATCTTCCGGAACAAGTCTACGCAGCGGTTCGAATAACCCCACTCGTTGTCGTACCAAGAAATAACCTTCGTGTAATTCCCGTCCATCACATTCGTCATCAGCGAATCAAATATGCTCGAGTGTGGATTGCGTACAATATCCGCTGACACAATCGGGTCCACACAATATTCCAGTATGCCCTTCAATGGTCCTTCAGCAGCCGCCTGAATAACACCGTTAATATCATCAATAGAAGCGTCTTTCTCCAGTACCGCCGTCAAATCAACCACCGAACCCACAGGAATCGGTACACGCATCGCTATCCCATCCAGTTTACCATTCAGTTCAGGTAATACTTTCCCTACCGCACGAGCCGCACCCGTGGTCGTGGGGATGATGGACTGAGAAGCCGCCCGGGCACGTCGTAAGTCGGAGTGGGGCATGTCCTGTACACGCTGATCATTCGTGAAAGCGTGGATGGTATTCATCAGACCACGCTGAATACCGAAATTCTCATGTAGTACCTTCGCCAACGGTGCCAGGCAGTTCGTAGTACAGCTCGCATTCGATACGACCCGATCAGAATCCTTCAACGTATCGTCGTTCACACCCATCACGATGAGTGCATCCACATCGCCCTTAGGCGGAACACTTAACAGTACCTTCTTCGCACCCGCATCAATATGCATCTGACACTGTTCCTGCGATGTAAATATCCCGGTAGATTCCAGTACGATATCCGTCTGGAAATCACCCCATTTCAAATCCGCCGGATTACGCTCCGCCGTAATGGGAATTTCTTTGCCGTCTACAACAATAGACGATTCCTTCGCCTCCACGGTGCCCGGATATACGCCATAGCTAGAATCATATTTCAACAGATGCGCCAACGTCTTCGCGTCCGTCAAGTCATTGATAGCCACGACCTCCAGGTCGTCGCTCTTCATGATAACCTTGAGTACATTTCGGCCAATACGACCGAATCCGTTGATTCCGATTTTAATAGACATCAATACATCCTTTCTGTTTCCCCGCAAGGGGCTTCAACTATGGTTGCAAGGGCAAGCGAGTAGCCCTCTGTTAAGCAGATTGATTCAGACTGCAGTGATTACATATCCCCAACGGGAAAAGAAAGAGAGAGGAGGCTTCCAGAAACCTGAACCAGTAAAGGGGAAGCGCCTTCATCACGTAGCGATTACAGCAACTCTCAGGGCTCATATTCTCGCATAACACAAGGCGGTAAATCAAATAATGACACGTCGATAGAGCGAATTTCCCGTCTGAAATCAGTCCATCCACCCCATACCCACCGCCGCGAATACCACCAATGCCAGCACAATGCGATACACCCCGAAAGCCGTGAAATCGTGTCGGCGCACATAGCTCATAAATGCCGCCACCGCCGCATAAGCCGTCAAAAACGAGATCACCGATCCCACACCTACCACCGCCCACTGTTCACCCGAAAAATGCAATCCATTGCGCATCAGCTCATACGCTGTTGCCGCTATCATCGTGGGAACAGCCAGGAAAAAGGAAAACTCTGCCGCCGCCGGGCGACTCACCCCCAGCAGCAATGCCCCGATGATAGTAGCCGCCGACCGCGATGTGCCTGGAAACAACGCCAGACATTGGAACATGCCGATAAACAACGCCACGCGAAATGTAATATCCGCTACATCTAAAGCGGTGTTTTCGTGATTCCGTCGTTCCACCACGATAAGCACGATGCCCCCTATGAGCAATGCAATGGCTACTGGAACAGGTGCAAATAGATGTTTCTCCATCACGGAACCGAATGCCGCGCCCATGACCAACGCCGGAAGCACCGCCACACCCGTCTTCGCCCACAACAGCATAATAGCCCGCTGCTTGGTCGGCGACTGATTACGAGGCCAAATGTCCTTCCGAAAATACACCAGCACCGAAAGAATCGCCGGCAATTGAATAACCACCATGAACGTTTTATTGAACGACGCGTCCCCGCTCAACTGAACCAACTGCTCCACTAGGATCAGATGCCCCGTGCTGCTCACCGGGAGAAACTCCGTTGCCCCCTCCACAATGGCCAGCACTATGGCCTTCAGATAAATCAATTCGAACCCCCAATTACACCACCGCGCAACATCCCCCGCGCGATCCCCATTTTACAACCATTGTACCACCAACCCTCCCAATTTTCACGGCAGCGGCAGCGAAAACTGCCATAACGGTTGAGCCCGATAGTGAAGCTGGAAATTTATTTCGGRTTACTGCCGAATGGTATATAGGGCAAGCGCCTGGTTCAGGAAGCCCCCATCGCCACAACAGCATCCTGCTGTTACGATGATTTGATTGGACGGAATATTGTTGTATAGCTGAATAATATTTGGATTCAGGTGTAGGTAACTGTAAAGATGAGAAAGGATCTTTACAAAGCATGCATCACGTATCGGATTTCAAACAGGATCATCCAATTCAGGATTTAATCGCTCATGCCGGGGCGCGGATTGTTTTGGCGACCTTGTCTTTTWYMKKSWSRYMYKGSWWKKWWMYSMTCAYTTCTTTTTATGGATTTCGAAATCCGCTTAACCTACGGTTTCGATTTATGGAAGTAATGTGGCTAGACGAGAGCGAGGCGATACCATTCTTCCTGTGGTCGCCAGAATATTTCATCTTGCCGATTCTTGCAGTGATAATTACGACTGGCGCACCAAGTGCGCTTCGAGGTATCTTCAAGTCGAGGTTGTAGGGTGATTTTCATGAAGGGTCCTTTGGTCAGGTTGAAATGCCCAGTGTGTAGTCATAGATTTTGGCTTGGTACTGAAGTATGTGGTGCGTGCGGGCATATTGAAAATGTGCGCTATTCATGTGGCCTGAGTAAGAAATATGTTAGAAGTCGGGTCAAACGATTATTCGTATATGCGATTGTAATTTGTGTTTCATCCTTATTAGCTTATGTGGGATTCCGTGTGCCTGGATACATGTATCTTATGTTTTCTTTAATACTGCTTGCCCCTATCTCAACAATTATTATTGAGATCCTATTCAAAATTATCCCGGGTTCAACTAAAATTACGCTAACGAATAAATTCATGATTGAGACGCGTGCGTTTTTTCCGATGAAAATAGTAAAATTGAGCGACTCCATCTTAACTTGCTCCGATCCACCCGATGCTGAGGATGCGTTACATTATCTTACGAACGGAAAAATGAACATTTGTCTTGACTACACCGAATTTGATGGCATGGACACGCTTGTTAAGACCTTGCGGGAGGAAGTGCAATACGTGGCACCAGAGGAGATTGATCAGTACGAGCGCACGCACTGGTGAATCTTTGAATTTCACCCCTTCCAGGCGATAGCGGCTATGGCGAGAGTTGCGAGAATGGCTATGCCGGGCAGCGCCGTGTTGCCCAGGATGGCGAGCCAAAGGAGGGCGATGCCGATGGCGGTGATGATGCTGAGGAAGAGTCGGTCGCCTCGGGTGGTGGGCATGGGGAGGAAGCCCTTGCGGGGCAGGCTGGGGGATTGTCGGTCCCAGATGCCCATGGCGATGAGGGTAGCAAAGAGTCCGCCGAAGAAGATGGCTGTGGGGACGGTCCAGTACATCCATGCGATGTTTTCGGAGAGGAAGTCAGTCATGACACCCCCCTTGATCCCCCCTCAAGGGGGGAATGGTCTGTCGAAATATTTTGGTATTTTATTTTCATATTAGACACGTCCCAACGCGAAGCCTTTGGCCATATAGTTGCGCACGAAGTAGACGACCAGGGCGCCGGGGATCATGGTGAGGACACCGGCGGCGGCCAGGAGTCCCCATTTTACCCCTTCGGCTCCAATACCCACGGTGAGGGTGACGACGACGGGTTTGGCGACGGTGACGGTGAGGGCTTTGGCGAGGATCAGCTCAACCCAGGAGAAGGTGAAGCAGAAGAAGGCGGTGACGCCGATGCCGGGTCCTATGAGGGGAAGGAAAATTTTGGCGAAGAATCTTGGGAAACTGTAGCCGTCGATGAAGGCGGTTTCGTCGATTTCTTTGGGGATGCCCGAGATGAATCCTTCGAGTATCCATACGGCGAGCGGGATATTGAAGAGGCAGTGGGCCAGGGCGACGGCGAGATGGGTATCGAAGAGATGGAGGGTGTAATAGAGTTCGGTGAAGGGAACCATGAACACGGCGGCAGGGGCCATGCGGTTGGTGWGWARYYASARRWRMASSWGGYRSKRKSSWYGSARNTNCCATCRRRWKMWSRCRWMRGMWRCKGKWWYKGYTMSAKYYRKWGKARYAAWRMYRYWSMSAWSARMKTWKATGATGGAGTTCATGAAACTGCTGCGCCAGACTTGGGAGGTGAAGATTTCGCGATAGTGTTCCAGCGTGATTTCTTGCGGATAGAGAGTGAAGCCGCTGAGAATTTCGTCATCGGTTTTGAAGGACGTATTGAGCATCCAGTAGATGGGGATGAAGAGGATGATGAAATAAAGGGCCAGGAGGCCATATCGTTTTTTCATGATGCACCTCCAGACGGCAATGCATTGTGCATAGGAGACCCGTTCCGGGTCGGTGCGGTGCCTGGGTCAGGAGACCCCGCCACAACGG
>NVWG01000169.1 GCA_002746185.1 Candidatus Hydrogenedentota bacterium | reverse complement strand
CTCATGCACGCACCCTTGCGAGGACCCGGCGGCATGATTTCTATGCCGCGGGAGCGTCGCGGTGCCGATGGACAGATTGGGCAAGGCATCCTCCGTGGACGCTTTGGTACCCAACCTACTAACCACACGGCAGGCAGTTTGGTCTACAGTTTCCCTAACCGATGGATGGATAATTACGTTCCACAATCGGATAGCGGAGTTGGTGCATGGATGCAGCTTGGCTATGAAGAGCCCAATGCCTTGTGGCGCGGGATTTCTTACCAAACCGAGTTGCCAGATACTTCGCATGCGATTCGCGTGCTTGCGCGCASTKKCMYRSCKYCTTGGGAAGATGATCCGCGCAGGGCCTTGATGTCAAAACGGTCAAGAATGCGTGCGATCATTTCACCGTCGAAGCTGTAGCTGGTGAGGGTATGGTACCCGTTATCACGCTGCATGCATAGAAATAACGTGAGATTTTCGTGCCAAGTGCCTGTTAGAAAATGTTGGTCGTTTTTGGAAATTTCGTCCCAGTGTTCTTGACCGCGAACAATATGTCGGCATGTCATATCAATACTTTTGACGAATCCGGAGGCAAGAGGAGGTAAAACGGATAAGAGTATTTTTTGTTTTGGTGTAAAGGTACGCGGGCTTGAGTAGTCGAGCTTCTCTGTATTCACCGTTGTTCTGTGCTCTTGAGAAGCTGCCATATTACACGCGTTCGCGGTACGGGCAACGATGCGAGTTCGCTTCGTCTTAAAATTTCGCCGCTGATGGCATCGATTTCTGTTTTCCGTCCAGCGCGTACATCCTGGAGCATGGAAGAGATATTATCGGAAGTGCTTTCACAGACTTCTTCCGCTTTTTCTATGAGGCTATAGGGGAATCGGTAGCCTTCTGTTGAGGCGATTTTGGCTGCTTCCACCACGAGATTGCGCAGGAGTTGTCTTGCATGGGGGAGGTCCAGCAATTTCCCGTTAGGCACGTTGAGCAAGGCAGTGAGTGGGTTTATTCCAGCGTTGATAACGGTTTTTTCCCATACTGCCTGTCCAGGGGATGATGTTATTTCTGCCGACAACCCTGCTWTGTCCAGCACATCGGTTATACCGTCTGTAGAGCAGGATGTCCATGAGCCGATACGAGTGACTCCGCTGGCTGTGTGGCGTACTTTGCCTTCTTNCAGCATCGTTGCCGCTTCGGTGGTGGTTCCAGCGAGAACATTGGTGCTGCCTGCGAGATCGCAGAGAGTTTCTATATTGCCGAGTCCATTTTGCAAGGTAAGTATTGGAGTACCTGTGGGTAATTTTAATTGGGAAGTGATATAGGCCTTGGTAAGGACAATAATGAGGTCTTGCTTTTTTGGAACCATGGTGTTGACTGCGGGGTTTTGGGTAATAGTACCTGAGTCGGATTCCACGGTAATGCCTGATTTGTTCAGGCGCTTGGCACGGTCTTGTTTGTAATCCACTAAAGTAACTGAAGCACCGCTTTGAGATAATTTTGCAGCATAAAGGCATCCCATAGCGCCTGGACCAATAATGGAAATTTTCATATAGGTTTACACCTTGTCTTCTTTTTGTCTTACAAGCGCATCTTTTATGTCGTATTGGGAAATGATTTCCTTTTTCACTTTTTTGGCAGCGTCGCTGGTTGGAAAATTGTCGATGATGACCTTTATAAAATTGCTGTTTGAGGTGGATAGCAAGGATATGGTGTAAGGTATTTTACTTTGCAGGCGTAACCGTTCTTTTTCGGCATTGGCCTTTATTTTAAAAGCGGCTATCTGAAGGTACCAATTGTTTTTGGCCGTGATAGTGCTTTTTGGGGGGGCGGGTATGGGTTCTTTGGGGATGGATTGGGATGCTGTTTTAATGGGTTTCGCTGGAGTCTCCTTTGGAACAACTTTGGCGGGAATTGGTTTCTTTACTGGAGGGGGATCTTGTTTTTTTCGTGCGCTTACAGGGATAGTCTTGCTGGTTTCAGTTTGTTTGGTAGCGGTTTCTTTTGTCGGGGCCGGAATTGGATTTGCTGGTACCCGCATTTCCGGCGGGAGTTCTTTTCGTGTGAAATCCGGTTCGATTTTTTGTGTATCGGTCGCTGGGGTAGTGTTATCGGGTATATTTTGTGTTTGGGAGGCATCATTTTGAGCCACAGTTTGCTGCAGCGTGGGGTCTACTTTTCCTATTAAGACACCGAACAGGAAACAAGCCAGTCCAAACGACAGCAGTATTCCGACTCCAATGACCAATTGCCCTGAAGAGAGTTCTGCGGTATATTTCTCCTGGCGAGTTGCGGACTTTGTTTTTCGTTTTGTCGTAGCCATATTAAGGGGTTTCTGTCGATTCTGCAACGACTGCCAAAGGTTCTTCCGTCATGGTTTCTGTATCCTCATTTTCTGTCGTTTCGGGATTCTCTAGTAAGGCTAATCTACTAATGAGTTCGATTCGGCCTGCATCCATTTCGGCATGAGTTAATTTAGCGTCGTGTACTTCGATGAGTCGGTTTCCAATTCGATCATTAAACAGGATCAGGTTTTCTTCCGTTTCCAGGTCTTCCGTTTCTTTGATAAGGCGAAAAACTTTCTGGCGCCGTAAGAGTTGAGCCGCCAGATAGGCAATGGATTGGGATTGCCGTTCTTTATTTTCAACCACGTCATAAAAAATTTGTCTCAATGGGGAGAATGTTTCTTCCGGTTGCTGTTCGGCTACTTGKGGATCGTAAAATTGTGAGGTCCAACTGGAGTAGGCAGTTTTTGCTTTTTCATCATTCCAACATGGATCACAATAGTCTTCTCTCGTTAATTCTTCTTCGTTGGTATTCAGTAATGTATAGATTACATGTTCATGCACAAAGTCATTTTCACATGCGGTACACTGTCTGGCACTTTTACCGATTTTAATGTCCATATGATGTGGTAGAGTTCCCTTTTGGTTTGGTATGTGGTGATTCTAACCGAATGGTGCCCGTTTTTCTAGTTTTTTACTTATTGGACCCAGAAGCAATTATTCCCCCGCCGATTTTTACGAGATCAACTAATATTTTACGGGGAAAATCAATGATGTTGATGGCTTCTCGCGTCATTTCCAGGGCACCGCTCACTAACGTTACACTTGCAGGCGGAAGCTCTGCAAGCTGTCCTCTTGGGTTAAATGTGGGGCCGCCGATATTAAAGGCTAATTCWATATCGCGCTGCGCTAATTTATGTCCTTGTATATTGAAGTTATTGCTGAGAATGGGAATGTTTTCGGCCATATCGGGGGATATGGCTACTTTCAGGGCGTAATCCATGTCGCCATCGCGTATAAATTGCCCTACCCCTTCCATGGTAATTCCGGTGGATTCCAATTTTAGAACGGGGGTCTTAATGGTATCTTTCAAGAATTCCACGTCAGCGCGAAGAGTCTGAAAATCTAATTGAGAAGGTAGGGTGACAACGGCATCGTCGTTTTTTCCCTGGAGCAGGGAATAGAGGAAGTCAGAGCTGAATTTGCCGTCTTTCACTTCAAAATATCCGCCTCCTTCTAAGGTATTGGGGTCATCTTCATCTACGGTATATTGAACTTCACCAGTCATAGAACCGGAGAGTACGTTGTCGTATTTTAGATGATCGAGGAAATAATGTGCGGGGATATTTGCCCAATTCAAACGAGTRGTGTAGACGTTRTCTTCSCGSGTGGCRTGATAMKYTCCTTCCAGATGSCCTTCGTCGATTTGGGCTTCGAACTTAGTAAAGTTGATTTCTTTTGGGGTAGTGATTAGTTGGCCAGTGAATTGCGTTCCTTTCCAGGGGGGAAGGGTGAGGTAGTCGGCTTTAAAATCATACGTCCATTCGCGTTCTTTGATGGGATAGTCTTCTGGGGGGATAGGGGAGATAAGCCAGGTATCTCCGAATGGCGGCATTTCGCCATGTTGAA
Source organism: Candidatus Hydrogenedentota bacterium (assembly GCA_002746185.1). Taxonomy (GTDB): domain Bacteria; phylum Hydrogenedentota; class Hydrogenedentia; order Hydrogenedentales. The sequence goes on along the minus strand of NVWG01000169.1, from coordinate 4,817 downwards.
CATCCAGGCTCAGGAGACCAGTGTGAGTCTCGGCAGTATTCATAACAACATAGGTTTGGGCTTCTTTCAATATGATGGGGGAATTACCCTTTTCGTCTATTGCCATAATACTGGCGTTTTCGATAAATGCACCGAACTCCATGTGGTTGTAATCGTAGTTTTCTGGGTCTCTATCCCAATTCAGGTATCCGAAGAATCCACTGCTCCCGGAGATTTCATAGGGCAAGGCGATACATTTAGCTATTCCGTTAATATCCAGGTAATTGGATGTTAAGTTTGCATGTTCAAGATGCCAGCCGGGTCCGTTGTGGTCGTAGTAACGCATATCCAATCCGGCGATAAGCTGGGATGATGCTACTTCTGCATCAAAAGTGATTGCTGCTTTTTCATCCATGGTCAGTTCGACGTGGATGGCTCCGCTTGCACCAATGCCAGGGGGTTTCTTGAACCACCATTGATAGTCGATCTGAGCCTGGGTTGCATCCAAAAATGTATCCAGTGTAATCAGATTGTCCCTTTTTTTGACCTCACTTTTTATATTGACCGCACCGCCCAGGGTGATGTTTTTGATGGCATTTTTAAAGGAGGTGTTCTCCAATTCGGTCATTGTGCCGTTAAGAGTGAGATCGGCATTYTCTGTATCGAAGTCGTATTGAAAACTGCCGACGAACGCATTGTCGCGAATGATGGCGTTGATGGGGTTCATGGTGATGATGTTGTTGGCTAAGGTAACGGTGCCGGAGAGGTTGGATGCGGTGATATCGGATTCCTCATGAACTATGGAGCCGTTTACGATGTCTATTGTGCCGGTGATAGCTTGGGTCTGGGTATCCCATTTACCTGCCAAGGTGCCCAATTTCAGTTCCAGAGGCGGGTAGGTATCGTCGTCTGGTGTGAAGGTGAAAAATCCACCKGCTGCCCGTGCTTCTCCTGCGATGACGGCTTCGTTGGATGGCCCGCTGAGATGTAAAATAAGTTGGTGGGGTTCCTGGAGAGTAAGTTCCATGGTGCCGTATTGGTCGATTTCATCGTCAAGGGTGTATTTTAATATATCGTCGACGGGGATTTGATCGGCGATGAGTTGTATATCAAAAATGGGGTAGTCCCCWGCGAAGTTKATGGCACCTTCGACSGTACCGTAGAGTTGATTGGTATCTGCTTTTGCTGTAGTGATATTCAGATTGTGTGTTTGAATGTTATAGCTGGCAAAAAAAGTTGCAACGCCTGTAGCGGGTTCGAGGAATTCAGGTTGGTTTTTTACGAGCACATTTTCAAATGGGGCCTGCATATTAAGGATAATGCTGCTATCGGGGCCGCCATAGATGCGTATAAATGGGTGTATGGAGCCGGATAAGAGCAGGGGGTCGTCGGAAGGAAAAAGAATACTGAGATCTTCGGCTGTAATGAGTTTGGGGTCWATRCGTACATTGAATTCTTCTTCCGATTCGTAATCTAATTTAAGACTGATGTGCTTATTTTGATCATGGGAAAGATTGCCTTCCACATTAGCTGTTATGGTCGGTACATCTTTCAGGCGCGCAACATCGAAATTTAACTTGTCGATTGAGACGGCTGTATTGCCAACGATATTTTGTATTTCCAGTGTGCATTCTTCACCGGTTATGCGGAAGGCGTTTGTGGGTTGAGGGGAAAAGGAATCACTTATATTCACTTCGGAGCCGCTACGTATATACCATACTCCGTCTTCGGGACGGGTAAGGGTGATACTGGAGTTGTCCAGTACAATGTGATTAACGACGATTCTTCCGTAGAAGAGATCGTTCAGGCTGATATTTATATACGCCTCAGGAGTCTTGATATTCAGTACGGGACCCTGATCGAATGGGAGGTGAAGTTCCAAATTTTCGATGCGCAGACCGCGTAGACCGTCTACCGAKATGGCACCAGTAGTCAGATGRGCACCCAGCCGCACTTCCAGATCTTCCTCCACGCTCACACGGTAGGCTTCGAGCTGAAACTTTATAAATAAAGCTCCAACTGCGAAGACGGCGGTGAGCATGAGTAGACCAAGAAACCCGACTCGGGCTCCCCGTGTAAACAGAAATTCAGGATGGTCGCTTTTGGGCGATCTACGTGGCGTCGGCCTGCTGCTTCTGGGGTTCCTCGCTGTCACTGGCTATATTGCCCCATTCAATGCCTTTGGCGCTGAGAATTTTTGTGCGCAGATCGGTACACACGTCGGGGTTGCTCCTGAGATATTCTCGMGTTTTTTCCCGACCTTGCCCCAGGTTTTCGCCGTCCATGGAGAACCAAGCCCCGCTTTTCTGTATAAGCTTGGCTTCAATGGCCATATCCAGTATGTCACCTTCATAAGAGATCCCCTCGTTCCAAAGGATATCAAATTCGGTCTGCTTAAAGGGAGGGCTGATTTTGTTTTTCACGACTTTTACGCGAACCCGGCTACCTACAACCTCGTCTCGTTCTTTAATTTGGGCAATTCGGCGCACATCCAGCCGTACGCTGGAGTAAAATTTCAGAGCACGTCCCCCGGTGGTGGTTTCGGGACTGCCGAACATAACGCCKATTTTATCGCGGATCTGGTTGATGAAGATAACGGTGGTTTTGGAACGGCTGATGGAGGAGGTGAGTTTGCGCAGGGCCTGTGACATAAGCCGGGCGGTGAGTCCCATGTGGGAATCGCCCATATCACCTTCTACTTCGGCTCTGGGGACGAGGGCGGCTACGGAGTCGATAACCACAACGTCTACGGCGTWACTACGCACCAGGGTTTCGCATATTTCCAACGCCTGTYCTGCGGTATCGGGCTGAGAAACAAGGAGATTATCAATATCCACGCCTATTTTTTGGGCAAATTCCGGGTCGAGAGCGTGTTCCGCATCGATATAACATGCGATTCCGCCATCTTTTTGTGCGTTGGCTACCGTGTGCAGTGCCAACGTGGTTTTTCCGGAGGCTTCGGGGCCGAAAATCTCAACAACCCGGCCTCGAGGCAGTCCCCCTACACCAATGGCTATATCCAGCGACAGACAGCCTGATGGAATAGCCGGTATGAGGTTAACGAAGGCATCATCACCCAGGCGAACCAGGGTGCCTCGTCCAAACTGCTTCTCAAGCTGGCTAACTGCTACATCCAGCGCTTTGGTCTTTAATTCAACAATATCGGTCGTTTTAGCCATGGGGAATCTCCTGAAATTATACTGAATAAATGTTCACTGGACGCATCTTAGCGGAAATGGAGGGGCCTGTCAAGGAAAAATTTTGAAAAGTTTAAGGAGTAGCCGGGAAGGCCTAAATATGTATGTAATTGTACCAATCAGCAGGACATGCTATAACAGTCCCTCATTTACATTGACAACGAATTTGAAGGATCTGGCAGCATGAAAAATTTCGCAAACATTGTCACCGTTTTAGCTATGGGTTGGTGTGCCACAACTTTCGCGCTGGAGTCGTGCCCGGAATTCTTGGCAGGCGTTTCCACTGGTTTTCCAGCAAACGCYGCYCWMRYTKMRRTATCGGGCATAGCTGCAAGCCGCAAGAACCCGGGTGTCTTATGGGTACACAACGATTCCGGCGATGGTCCCCGTGTATACGCGCTGAGGGCGGACGGGACCCATCTGGGTACATACGATTTACAAGGCGCATCTGCGGTGGACTACGAGGATATCGCCATAGGCCCTGGCCCGGTGCTGGGTGTGGACTATCTTTATATTGGGGACATCGGCGACAACCTTCGCGTTCGCAGTTCGGTGGTGGTCTATCGGGTTCCTGAACCCAGTGTGAGCCTGACTCAATCTCCTGTCACGGTGACGCTCACGGGAGTAGATGCGCTCCCCATGCAATATCCCACGCAGGCATTCGACTGCGAAACGCTGATGGTGGACTCGCGTACTGCCGATATTTATCTGGTGACGAAGGATGTTAATTCAAGCGGGGACAACGGTACGAGTTTTGTGTTTCATTATCCGGCACCCCACAATGTGGGCAGTCTGCAAACGCTAACGCAAGTGGCCAGTGTAAATTTGGGTACGGGACTGTTGAACCGAATTACAGGCGGTGATATCTCCCCTCTAAGCGGGAATATCCTCCTGCGCAGCTACGTTGCGCTGCGCGCCTGGCCTCGGGCTTGCGATGAGACCATCGCCGAAGCCATGGCAAAAACACCCTGCGTGCTTCCGCTTCAAGGCGAGATTCAAGGAGAGGCCGTGGCATTCACTGGCGACGGTCAGGGGTACTATACGACCAGCGAACATTTCGGAGGTGCTCCACAACCGTTTTATTTTTACGATGCTGTGAATACCAGGGAGGTGGTATGTCCTACACTCATCACATCCAGTATCCCTCAAGGCCAAATTGAAGAGGGGAGTACGCTCGTTCTGCAGGCACCCGCACCGGGTTCAGTCTATCAGTTTAGGAAAGACGGCGCTGCACTGGCGGATGATCCGCCACGGATAACCGGAGCCTCGACGGGCATGGTCACATTCAACCCCGTTCTTCTATCTGATTCAGGTGTGTATACCGCTACCTACGATGATGGGACAAGAGCCCCCATCGAAACTGCATCATTCAACCTGTTCGTCCTGCCCGCAGGAAGCCTGCCCCTGTCCTCGTTCGCATGGATAGGTGTTTTTCTCGTTGTCGCAGGAGTCGTCGTGCTGAAGCGTAGAAGGGTTTCGGAAACAGAAAAATAACGACTGACACAAGCACTGCGCGGTACGAGTGCAGACGTACCTGTCTCTATTCCCCCCTCGAGGCAGTAGTGTCCGGTTTAAAAGTCGAATAAATTCAGTTGTTTTGACGAGTCGTCGAGTATAGCGTGGTGGTTGTTTTTCAAAAAC
>NVWG01000168.1 GCA_002746185.1 Candidatus Hydrogenedentota bacterium | reverse complement strand
AATACCTCATTACCCGATGCCGGATTTTACGTATTCAATATCACAGAAATTTAAACACGGGATTACCTGAACCGGGGGTTTTTACCTTGCGCTACCAACTTGAAGTGAAAGACGAACTCAAAGGGAAGGAGGGCACGCAGTTTCTCTTTGCCAAAGTCTATCCTAAAGAGCGCATCCAGGAGGAATTCCGAAAACGAGACAGGGGCTGGGTCTCATCCCCGCAGTTAGGAAAAACACGGGTTTTTTTTCCTGATCTTGGCATGATTGTTTGGGTTTTCCCTCATGATCCAGTGCTGCGTGGAATTGCTACGGCGGTGGCGGTATTGGTGGTGGTGCGGCATCGTGATAATATAAAACGGATCATAGCTGGGACGGAAAGTCGGCTTTAGGAATGGAATAATTGAACATAGTCCTTCGGCCTATGATTTTATTTTACTCATGGGCGAGACGCCCATGACCCGAAACCTGAGGATGCCCATGACCCGGTTACGGGAGGATAGTTTTCCTGTATATGTGCTGCGTCGTGATAATATCAAGCGGATTTTGACTGGTACGGAATGTAAGCTATAACGAGGAGAAGATTGATATGGTTGCGGATGTGATGGTTTTTGTTGTTGAACATAAGCTGTGGTTTGCCGTGCTGGCACCGATTGTAGTTATTTATGTCGTCATGAAGATGCTTGGCTAAGATGTCTGGCTACTATTTTTGCTCTCCAAACGGTTGACGATGACGGCACCTGCGGCATCTCCGAGGACGTTGGTGGAGGTGCGGAACATATCGAGGAGTCGGTCGACTGCGTAGATGAAGTAGATGTAGTGGAGGGGCAGGCCCACGGCGGCCGCGACGATGGCCATGGTAATGAGTCCGGCGCTGGGAATGGCGGCGGCACCGATGGATGCCAGGACGGCAGTGATGAAAATGACCATTGTTTTGCCGAAGGTGAGCACAATGGGGACATCTTCGAGCCCGCCGAAGAGCTGGATGAGGAATATGACAGCCACCCCTTCGTAGAGAGCTGTTCCGTCCATGTTAATGGTGGCACCGACAGGCAGGGTGAACCGGGATACTTTTTCGGATACGTTGAGTTTGTTGGTGGTGCATTGAATGGTGACGGGGAGCGTGGCTGCGGATGATGTAGTGGTGAAGGCTATGAGCCAGGCATCCTGAATGCCACGCAGGAAGGTGATAGGGGACATCTTGCCGATAAAGGTGACAAGCCCCAGCAGCACGCAGATATGTACCAGTATGCCGCCGATGACGGCGACGCAGTACCAGGCGAGTGAAATGAGGGCATCCACGCCGAGGGTGGCGACGAGRGAMGCAATAATACARGCGATGCCGATGGGGGCCAGCTCCATAATCCACAGGGTTATTTTCATCATGATTTCGTTGAGGGCGCGGAAGAAATGCACCACGGGTTTAGCCTGTTCGCCAATAATGACACAGGTGAGCCCCAGTAGAATGGCGAAGAAGATAATGCCTAGTGCGTTGGGTGGATTTTTGGCTAGAGAAGTGAAGGGGTTGGTGAGAATGGGGCGGAGAATTTCCTGGCGGAACATATCGCCAGGGCCGCGATTTTCGGTTGCCTGCATTCGATTCCAATTCGCTTGAAATCCAGATTGATCGAGTCCTTCTCCTTCCTGCGAGGCAATGTAGGCGCGAAATCGCGGCAGGTATTCTTCGCTATTTTTTGCCAGGCCTGAGTCGGATTGAAATTCCTCATGATAGATGGCGATGACGTCTATTCGGTCTTGGCGTACGCTTTGGGATGCTGCTTTCTTGCCGGGTTGGATGACGAGTACGGCGACTACACCGATGAATACGGCGATAGCGGTGGTGGAAAAATAGTAGATGAGGGTTTTGGATCCGATGCTCCCCAGCTCCTGGGCGTTGGGCAGGCTGGTGATACCAGTGATGATGGAGGCGAGGATGAGGGGGGCGATGATCATTTTGAGTGCAGCGACGAATACATCTTTTCCGATGAGATCGAGTAMCCATATAGTATTCTTGAAGGATGCAGATTCGTCGTCGAGGAGAAAGTACATTCCCAGACCAACGGCAAGACCGATGGCCATAGCAAGAAGGATTTTRGTGTGCAGACTCATAAATGCTCCCCGGTTTKGATGACAGTCATTTTACTGTACCGTCCACTTGGCGGGATTGCAAGTATGGGGTGAGTTTAGCTTAAATCGATGGGGAGTCCGTCAATGGATTGGGTCTGGCTGGCCAGTTTGGAGGCCATTTCGTCGTTATCGTATTTTTTCAGGTAGTCGACGAGGGTATTTCGTTCGTTCTTGAATTCGAGCCGGGGTGTGGAGAAGCCGCATGAATCCTGGGTAGATTTGATTTGCGCAACGATAATTTGGCGTTGATTACAGATTTGATCAAAGTGGGGGACGTATTCGTCCCATTGGGGATGGGCTGCGCGGATGACCTGGCCTGTACCGTAGAGGCGAAGGGTGTTGGGTCTTTGATCGAAGGAGGTGAACATGAGGGTAACGCGACCGTCGTGTTGAATATGGGCGGCGGTTTCGTTTCCGGATCCATACATGTCCAGGTAGGCAACGGTGTTGGGAGACAGGACGCGAAAGGTGTCCATACCTTTTGGTGAGAGGTTTACGCGTCCGGTGGATGAGGCTGTTGCTACAAAAAAGATGTGTTGGCGTTTGATGAATGCGATTYGGTCTTCGGTAAGCGTATCGTAAAATGTCGCCATGGTTTATGCTCCAAGTTTCATCTATTCTTATAAAATAGTATGCACATTCGAGCAATTCATAAGCAAAACGCCCAGCCATGAAGAGGCGTCTCGGGTTTATGAAGACTCGTTGGAAGGTGTTGCTTTGCGGGGTGTAATGGATTTGGGTTTGGGCTTGGGTGCATTAGCGGGTATGGAGACACCGTAATGGCTGACAATGGCATGGGCGATGTCGGTATGTGTGGCAACGGCGGGAGAGACTATTTTTTGTGTGGCGAATTCCAAGTCTTCAATTGCGATGAGGTCTAAGGGGTTTGCCATGGCAATAATGATGTATTCGTTTTTAATCTGGATGGGGAAGGCCATGTGTTGGGTAGCTAATTGAGCATTGAGAAGGTGGATGGCTAATGTGTTGGTGTTTTCTTCTTCGATGCGAATGAAGGGGAGCTTGAGCTGGCTGGCAACCACTTGGGCAACAATTTCTTCGCGGATATGACCTTGTTCCACGAGAATAGAGCCGAGTCTGCGTTGACTGGAAGTTTGTTGTTCTTCCAGTGCGCTGGTGAGTTGAACGGTGTTGATGATGCCGGCATTGACGAGGATTTCGCCCATGGAGCGTTGTTTGCCGTTGTCGTCAAATGCAGTGAACGCATACGGGGCAGCGATTCGAGAGGGGGCTGTTCGTGCCTCGCTGAGTTCGGTTTCGCGTTGTTTCAAGGAATTTTTCAAGGATTCAATTTCATGCAGGGCTTCGGTGAGTTTGTCGGGTGATACAGCTTGCTCTTGTTGGGTGGATTGCTGTTTGGTGAATTCAGYTTTGTAGCGGTCAATTGCTTGAGCTTGCCCATTGAYCACTTCTTGTTGTGTATCGGAAATGCGCGTTTGCTGCTCAAGTGAATTTTTGAGGAGAGCAATTTCTTCTTCCGCTTTCTGGAGGGTGTCGGCAGCCAACGTATCGGGTTGGTTGATGCGTTTTTGATGTTCTTTCTGGAGGGCACTTACTTCTGCTTGTACGGCAAGAGCGGTTACTTCCAAAGATTTCATTTTATCGGCGGCCAAACCGATATTTTTTTCTCGTTCATTCAGGAAATTTTCCAACGTAATGAGATCAAGGTGAAATTCTTCCAGATCGCGTTCTGTTTTGCCGGAGGCGGTGACAGGAATAGGCGGAGCAGGCGTTTCAATGGCGCGTAATTCGATGATTTCTTGCTCTACTTGCAGTAACTGGTCATTCTTTTCTTTGAGTTGGTCGTTGAGGGTATCGATATCCACTTTAAGTCGCTGTTCGGTGTCTTTGGCCTTGGATTCGATTTTCCAGTGAGCCTCCACTTCCTTGACTGCTTCRCGGAGTACATCGGCCTGGCGTTCGTATTCCTGCCCGAGGCTGGCCAGTTCGGATTTCAGATCAAGCTCAATTTGTTTCAGATGGGACAATTGGTTTTTGAGTTTGTCATTTTCGGCTTTTATATCCTGGTGAGGGTTTTGGGTTTCGACCAGGGTGCTTAGTTGAGATTGCATTTGAATGAGCGCGGAATCTTTTTCTTTCAGGTCGGCTTTTAAGGATTGGATATTTTCTGCCGCAGCCAATTCGGCGTGATCCTGAAGATGATTTATTTGATCTTGTGACTTATACAGCTCCTCTGACAGGCGGGCACGGTCTGATTCCAGTGCAGAAATTTGCGACTGGGCAGCAATCATGGCGTCATTTTGTTCCGTTACTTCTACCTGTAGTTCGGCTAACTGATTTTTCAGTAAGGAGTGTTGATTGAGTATGAGGGCAGCATCTTCGCATTGCGCTACGAGTTCGTTGTTTTTGTCAGCCAAGCCATCTCGCTCACGGAGTAAATCTTCTTGCAGGGCGATAGCCTGGTTGGCTGTTTCCACGAGGTGTTTCATTTCACTCTGAACGTGTTGATGATTTTCCGTGCGTAGATCTTTTGTTGCTTCCAGTCGTTCCAGTTCACGATTTGCCGCATCGCGCTCTGTAGATATTTTATGTTCTCTGGTTTTAAGGGTTTTCAGGGAGGAGGCTAGTTTCTGATTGATCGATATAGTGTGTTTGTGCTTTTGTTCCAAAATATGATAATTGGACTTCAGGGCATCCAGATCCTGGAGCAAGAGTTTGTTGTGAGCGATGGTTTCAGACAAGGCGATCTTGTTACGCTCAAACTCAAGCGGGGAAGGGGTGCTTTCAACTGCTGCTATTTCACCATTGGGGGATTTTTTGGTGATATTACGATCTGCGATGGTATGAATGAGGGTGTTGAGCTGCGTTCGGGTATCGCTGATCTGCTGGGTCAGACCGGAATGGGCCTGGGTGACTTCGTCGGACCACAGGTGAATGGTTTGCTGGAGTTTGTCCAGCAGAATATCTTCGTGGGGTGCAGTCATTTAYAGCCTTTCGCACGGTGTTCTTGCGTTAATCTTTGTTCATTTCTACCGTTTCTAATTATAGGGTTATATTGAATTTTGTTCAAGCGAGATTTCGAAGGTAAGCATTGGTGACATGAGTGCAACGTGGAATGACTGTTTATAGGGAGTGTGGGTGAATTTTGGAGTTGGATAGTGAAAGAATTGGATACACGGTACGCGAAAATATTTGAGTTTCTTGAGGAATTGTTGGGTTTAAATAAGGGGGGTGGATGCAAGAGCGAATCGGAATCAATCCGCAAGGAGTGGGATACATTGGTGGTGAAATTGGAGCTTCCTTCAGGGGACAAAGTTGCGGCGGCGTTGCTGGAGGACTTGTTGATTCATCGTGTATTGGGTATTCGCTTGATGCGCAAGGTGGGAGAGGAAGGGGTGCTGCCGGATGGGAAATCCTCGACAGGGCGTGGGCATCCCGGGTTGGAGTTGTGGGCAAAAAACCAGGAAAGGTATCGAAAAATCATGAAGGAATTGCTGGAGCGGTTGAATCACGGCGAGGGCGAGTCGGGTGGAAATCTTGGAGAGTTGATGGCGCCGATTTTAGARAAAGGGGAGGGTGTACTGGAAGATGCAATGGAATTTGAGGCGCGCAAGAAATCAATTAAAGAAGCGGGGGATGAATCAGGAGGARRTKCRGGCGTGGCTGAATCTGCATGAGCGGTCACGTTTTGCGGAGATGATCTTTGAGGGGCGTGATGGTGCTGGGTGGTCGGTGCGTGAATATCAGCGCGGGTCGCTGGAATCGTGGGCATCACGTAAGGTGCATTGTGATGGTCGTGATGTGGGGAAGACGACGGAGATCGAGCTGACGGCGTTGTGGGCTTCGGTGGCGTGTCCGAATCGGGAGATGCTGATTGCCACGCAGACGGAAAATCATTTGTATCCGTTGATGCACCGCATAGCGAGTCGGATTGAGGGGACACCGTATCTGAAAAATTGTGTGGCGGAGTTGAGGCGATCTCCTTCGTGGCATATCCGATTCAAGAATGGATTCGTGTTGTGGGGACGTATCGCTGGACCGAGGGGAATCAATTTTCAGGGGATGCATGTGGACTGGCAGGTGGTGGATGAGGCGCAGGAAATGACGGATGCGTCGTGGGGGGAGTTGTTTCAGGCGTTGAATGGGGGAGGGCGCCGCTGGGTATATGGCGTACCGAACGGGCTGCGGAACATGTTCCATCGCATGACGCGGGATCGAGGGATTGAGCAGTACAATTGGCCTTCGCATTTGAATCCGGAGTTTGATGAGGCGAAGGATGCGGAACTGGCGCGGCTGTAYGGCGGKAARGGWTCRCCGGGRTATATTCATCGKGTRCTGGGGCAGCATGGGCAGCCGTCGCATGGGGTTTTTGATCTGGATGCGTATGCAGCGTGTGTGTCTGATGCGGTGGAGTATGCGGAGGACAGGCTGGCCGAGGGAGATCCGTTTGAGGCACCGGAGGATGTTGCGCGGGGTGTGTATTACCTGGGGTGCGATTTGGGGTATGCACGGGATCCGTCGGAGTTTGTGGTGTATAAGGCGGAGGGTCCGTATCTGGTCCATGTGCATCGCGTGCATTTGGAAGGAGTAAATTATGCACGGCAGGAGGATGTGATCGGGGAGCTGGATCGGGCATACAAATTTGCGGGCATTGGAATTGATGGCGGAAATAATGGACGGGCGGTGGCGCATCGGCTCATGAGTCGAGGTGTGGACTGGTGTGAGAAGGTGCATTCTATTGAGTTTGGGTCATCTATTTCTATGGAGCCGCTGCCGGATGGTCAGGTGGTGCGACGGCCTGTGAAGGAGTTTATGACGGAACTGCTGCAACAGCGGCTGGGTGAGGGGACGCTGGTGCTTCCACGATGTGGGGAACGGGAGTCACAATATGCGGGGCATACGTATTCGGTGGGGGTGGGCGGTCGTATCATTTACGAGAAAGGGAATGATCATATTATTGACGCGGATCGGTGTGCCATGTTGCGCCACTACATGGATACGCAGGATGATACGTGGGTGGATCTGGGAGTGCGGGTATCTGGATTCTAAGACGGATCAGGTAGCAATGAGCTCGCTGATAGTTTCCAAGATGGCTGTGCGGTCGAAAGGTTTAGCCAGGGTTTTGTCGGCACCGGAGGTCCCCGCCGTTTCGAGCATTTCGTCGTAGATGGTCCAGCCGCCGGCGTTGGCCGTGCCGGGCCCGCCCGAGATGGCGATGATTTTCTGGTCGGCAGAGCGTTTTCGGAGTTCTTCGATGACTTCCAGCCCGCTTTTGCCCGGCATACAGATATCGGTGATGATGAGGTCGAAGGACGTGTCATCGCAAAGAGCAAGGGCTTTAGCACCGTCTTCTGCCAGAGATACCTGATATTCCTCCATTTCAAGCATTTCCTTGAGGACTTGCCGGATTTCTGTGTTGTCGTCAATAACGAGTATGTGTTTCATGGGTTTTCCTGTTTAAGTATGATCACGTTTCAGACTCMTATTATACCACATAATTTATAATCGGGGGATGGGGTGGGTGGATGAATATTGTGGAGAATTGGCGGTATGGTATGGTGAATGGGTTGGTGATGTGGTTGAGTGCGGGATGCTGGAGGATATGCGATGAAATCGATTTTGGCTTGGTCGGGGTGGGGTGTGAGTGTAGTGCTGGTTATTGCCGGAGTGCTTCGGATGGAGCAATTGGCGGATGAGCATGCGTTGGAGGTACAGCAGCTCAAGGACCAAATGGTTGCGTTGGACCATTCCGCGAGCGATGAATCGATAGCGCAGGACATGACACCTATTGCCCGGGAGCGGGACGACTTGTTGGAGCAGGTGGCGACGTTGGAACTGGCTTTGGCTACGAAAAATGAGATTGAGGTTATTGGCGAGAAAGCTGAGGCCGAGAAAGGCAACACGAAAGATTCGGATAAACCAGCGAGGAATGAGGCGCAGCAGCAGATGATGGAGGTGCAGGCTTCGGCGATAACGGAGCTGTTGTATGCAGATTTGTTTATGGAGCTGGGACTGGATGGGGATGTGGAAGATTCGGTGACAGCGGCGTTGGTGGATCGCATGTTGGATCAGATGGATGTGGGCCAGGCGGCGTTGAAGGCGGGGGATGTGACGGCGCGGGAAGTGTATCTGGCACAGGAGGCGGCTCGTGCGGAGACGTATGCGGCGTTGCGTGAAGTTTTGGACCGGGAAGCCATGGATGCGTTTGAGGCGTATGATGCGAATCGAGATGCGCTGTTGCTGGAGAAGACGGTGGCACCGCAGATCGCCCAATTATCTTCAGGATTGACAGAGGAAAATAGGACGCTGGTGGAGCGGGTGGCCACGGAGGAGTTAGGGCACTATCAGAATGTATTCAATCAGTCGGATACACTATTTACCATGGCGGAAAATGCGAACTGGCAGATCGAGGCCATGGAATCCATGCAGTCGCGGCTGAGTGAAGTGCTGGATGAACAGCAAATGGGCGAGGTGAATCGGTGGCTGGACTTGGGACTGCGGCAGATGGAGGCGATGAAGAAGCGGTGAGGGGGTATTTAGCCACTATAAATAGTTACTGTGGAGCTGGTGAATAACCCTATGGACGCAGTTTCAGTTTGTGAATAGTTGTTTTGGTGGAGGTGCATACCCTTTCGGGGTGTTGATTTTG
>NVWG01000167.1 GCA_002746185.1 Candidatus Hydrogenedentota bacterium | reverse complement strand
TGAGTGAAATACCTACGGCATGCCAGTTCACGTTCGCCTGAATGGAGTCAATCTTTTGGTCACCCCAAGAGCCGGTAGCCATTCGCGATACGTAGTTCGATGCGGCAAACAAGACGGCACAAGCCACGATCTGCATCAAGATTGGGGTAAGAGCGACGAACGAGGATATATCCGGTGAACCGAACCAACTCGTCATAAGAAAAGGTGCGTAGAGAAACAAATTGAACAGATTGAAAAGTGCCAGCAGCTTGAGGCCAATCGAGAAGATTTCATTCAGTTTCATTCATCCTCTCCCGAAATCGTGACCAATTGTTGCGTGGAGCCCGCCTTGAATATAAAGTAGGCGGCGAAAAATCCGAATATCAGCACTTTAATGGTCGGTGATTGTTGACCGACAATCACCCGCACATAGTATTTGTCGTCCAAAGCGTCCTGACCCAATTCATTCACAGACAGATGGATATAATATGGGAGATATTTCAAGGCGAGGACGATGCCAAACATCGACCAGAACCCTTGCTGAAGAGCCACGGTTGCTTCGTGACGTATTATGCATGATATGGGCCATCGGCGATTGGCGGCCCGAGCGATATTTGGCCCGTACCTGATGCAGAACACACCCAAAATAAGAAAAGAAAGTCCTTGGATGTAGAAGGTATTCAGTATCCAAAAATCTTGAATGTTCAGGCTATACATTTCGGGAAGGAGCTTTGGACTCAGTAAATCAGCTTGCCAAATTGCCCGAAAAATAAGTCCAAATCCAAACACGCGAAAGCCCAGCGTCAGTATCAGAACCTGAATATTCACATCGCTCCTCGTTTGCTCCTTACTCCATAGTACGGATGAGGATACTGGAAATGCAATTAGCAGGTCGAGATACTGCCGTCGATAAATTGTGGTTTGATCGGCAGGTTTGGCAGTGGCTTTGCCACATCTAATTTATCCACAGCCGAGGGCGACTGTGCCACAATGCAAAGGGGGAAACCTACGGGTCGGTCGGGAGCTCGACCACGGCGGAGGCTGTTGCCTTTGGTGGGGGGGGCGGGAGACCCTGGTACAATGTAGTGGAGTGGCCTAGAAGACCCCGGCACAACGTGCGAGGGCGGTTCGCGAACCGCCCCTACGGGATTGGTCCCCTACGGGATGGTTGTGGGTTTAGGTGGATGGTTCTTCGACAGGGACAGATAGTGTAAATTTACATGCGATTAAAAAAAGCGACCCTTCTAAGTGAAGGGTCGCTTGAATGCTGTAATTCTATATAGCGAGAACTATTTGTGGTCGCTGCCTTCTACTTTACCCATCTTGCCGCTTTTCACCATGGCGATGAATTTGGCGGGATTGGCTTCGACTTTACTCACGCATCCGGCGCAGCAGAGTTCGATGAGCTGATTGCCTACAACCACATTAACTGGTTTGTTGCCGATGGCTTCTCCAGTGATAGGGCATTTTTTGAAGGGGTAGGCTGCGGCTTGTTTCGCGATAACGGCTTTATCGAGTTTGGCGATGGTGCCAGCCGGGTCGGCGTTGACTTTGGCTTTGCATCCGGCGCAGCACAGGGCTACGTGACGGTTGTTCACTACCAAGTCAATCTGGCCGCCTTTGGAATCGAGTTTCTGTCCGGAAACGAGGCAGGTATCCAGGGGATACGCGGCCAACTGCTGAGCGATGACTTGCTCGTCAATCTGAGCGATGTATTTTGCCGGGTCGGCTTCGAATTTGGGTTTACATCCGGCACAGCAGAATTTAATTTCGCGACCGTCCTGGACAATGACAATGGGATCGCCCATAGAGCCCAGTTCGCCGCCAGTAACAGGGCAGACATTAAGGGTATAGGGATCGCCRACGCGTTCATCGGCGACRGCRCCCAGGGTAAGGGCCAGCATAAGGGTTAAAGCAATAGCGYAGGTTTTCGTAGTCATGGTGTGTACTCCTGATGGTTCGGACCCGTAGGCCGTTGGTTRAAARWAAGTTATCACCCACAAAACACGGTATAGCGGTCATTCTATTCCTCTGCGCTGTACCGAATATCCTGATTAGTGTATCACCGGGGGAAATCTGCGGCAAGAGTCTGATTTCATTACGAATTAGGGTAAATTGGCCTTAAAAGGAATCCGGACGGCTTTTTTTACTGGCCCAGTAAGCCAAAAGACCGCCTCCCATGGCTAGTGCGACCAGGCCCATGATGCCCAGCAGGGGGAATCCGGGTTCTTTATTTAACTGGGTATACGCCAGGAGCATGACGAGTCCGCCTCCGCACAGTACGATGGTGAATATACCGATACGCTGGGCGTAGAAATAGACGGGATCGTCTTTATCGCGGCCCATATCTTCGCCCATGCTGGATACGATGGCAATGGCTTCGGCTTCGGAAAGTTTGGATCCACGCTGGCAATCCGGGCATTTTCCGGGGGCCATTTCAGGAGGAATTGATGCGGCTACGGCGAAGGGTTTGCCGCAGGAAGTACATTGATGTTGTCGGGATTCTTCGCTCAAGCTGCTTATTCCTTTGGGAAGGATTTACACCCCCCTTGATCCCCCCTCAAGGGGGGAATGGTTACCTATGTAACGGTCGATCAGTAGGGATCTCTCAATAGACCATGCGATCCACAATCCCTTGATTTCTTTCCGGGGTATTTTTCGATATTTTTACATGTGCCGATTCGCTTCGCCTCTATCGACGCGCAATATTAGTCTACCGCAATGAGTCCTTTGATGGAAGCGAATCGTTTTACTCCGATACCACGAATTTGCATGAGTTCTTCGACGGAACGAAAGGGCTGTTGTTGCCGGTAGCTTATGATGGCGCTGGCATACGCGGGGCCGATGCCGGGGAGGGATTCGAGTTGGGACTGTGTGGCGGTGTTGATGTTTATACGCCCGTCGGGGCTGGCAGAGGAAGAGGGGGATATGGAAGCGTTGAGCGAGTTGACTCTTCCGGTAAGGCTATAGGCAGCAGGATTAGAAATTGGCGACGTTGTTTCTTGTCGCAATAATCTTCGGTTATTGGGATCGTTTACCTTCTTTACGGGAATGGTTAACGTAGTGGCATCGACAAGCATAGCTGCCAGGTTCAAAGATTCCGTATTCGCCGAATCAGCTAAACCGCCTGCTCTAGCAATGGCGTCTTGCACGCGGTCATGGGCATGAAAGGTATACAGACCTGGCCGGAACACGGCTCCTTGTACAGACACCATGACCGGGGGCAATGTTGCAGTGGTTTTGTCTGGCACTTCGGGGATAACAGCGGATGCCAGGAGTGTATCCGGTGTGAAAGGTACAGCCAGGGCCGCCTCTTCAATAACAGGTATGATTTCGTCATCGGTATCGCGCTGATAAATCACCAAGGAACCCACCACGATGGCTAAACCGAAAAAAGCCAATACGAATTGTTCACGGCGTGTCATCAACCGACTTAACATACAGTATACTCCGGGAATTGAATACATTTATGTTTAGCGACGTAGTATACATCACACTTGCAGAATTGTCAGCCTGAGTACATATTGCGTTATATACACTACAATCATTAAGAAATCTTGACGTTGAGAGCAGGATCGTTGAAGGTGCCTGTGGGATCAATAGCGTCTTTACTTTATTCGGATTGATCGAAATAGAATTCATCGGTATAAATCTGTTGGAGCGGATAGGCGGGAAGAACTATTTTTTACATGGAGCTGAGCACACCGACGATAGCTTCGAGGGAATCTTCGAGATCGGTCTTGAGTTCTTCTATATCTTCGGAGGAGAATCCTAGAGATTCCTGATATATGGCAGAATCAAAAGATGCGGGGTCTCCGTCGCCGATGGCATAGCCGCAGTGATCGGCCATGATGCTGGCTAACGAAATAGTGTATGTAAGTTTTTCCCATTGCTCATCCGGCACCTGATCAGGCTGTTGACTGTAGAGGGTGGAGAAGGAAAATTCCGGTGCCAGTTTCCAGTATTGCACTACATGGAGACCGACCAACGGTGCATGTTGATCGAGCACACTCACGAGGAGTTCTCGGGACTCGCGCAGTCGGCCTACGTTGCCAGTATATTTGGTGGTGATGGCATCGAGCAGTACGGCTTTACCGATGTCGTGTACCAGCCCACCGATAAATGATGTGTTCTGATCCAACCCTACCTTGCGGCCAATGGCTTCGGCGCTATGGGCCGTGGCGACAGCATGACACCATAACTGCTGCATCACTTCCCGGGCCATGGGGTCGTTGGTTTTATATAAATTGGCGTTGGCAACGGCATAGGCAATATTGGCCAACGCTCTCATTCCCAGTCGCGAACAGGCAGTACTTAAATCATTTATCTCGCTGATGGTGGCAAAGTACGCGCTGTTAGCCAGACTCAGCACTTTCATGGAGAGCACGGCATCGTCTTCGATTATTACGGCGATATCGTCCATGGATGAGAGAGGATCGTGGACAGCGGTAACGACCCGCTGCGGCACTTCGGCCAGTACGGGCAATTCGGAAATCACGTCACTTAGTATGGAAAAGATGCCTTCGATAACGGAGCCGCGTGGCGACACATCTTCGACGCGGTCCATGCCGGGTCCATGGAGGACCTGGGGCTTGGCGGTATCGTCCCATTGAAGCAACAGGGGGTTATGGCATTGCGAACAGCCAACCAACTGCATAGGTTTGGCAGGTCGAACCAGGGTAAGGACATCGGTGTCGCAATGTACACAGGTACTCAAGAAGCTGCTCCCCCGTTTTCATACACGTATGCAGGTTTTTTCAGTATTTACCCATACCGAACCTGCACTCCCCTGCCTAATAAGAAGGCAAATACACTATACCATCAAAAATGGAATTCTTACAAAGGGCGGTATCATTCTGCGAATAATGCGTTTACGAATTCTTCCGGGTTAAAAGGCTGTAAATCATCTACTCCCTCGCCYACRCCGATGAATTTAATGGGAATCCCCAATTGCTGTTGTATGGCTACGGCAATTCCGCCTTTAGCGGTTCCGTCCAGCTTCGTAAGGACTATACCGGTTACCTGTACGATTTCAGTGAAATGAATGGCTTGCTGTAATCCATTCTGACCCGTGGTGGCATCCAGAACGAGGAGCACTTCATGAGGCGCACCGGGACACCGTTTTTGGATTACCCGTTGGATTTTTTTCATTTCTTCCATCAGGTTTACTTTGGTATGTAATCGGCCGGCGGTATCGATGATTAAATTATTCACCTGCTTTGCTATGGCCGAGTCTGTTGCATCATACGCCACGGCTGCCGGGTCAGCGCCTTCCTGGTGCTTCACGATAGGGACGTTGGCACGGTCGCTCCAAACCATCAATTGCTCAACCGCTGCCGCGCGAAAAGTATCGGCAGCCCCGAGCATGACGGTTCGCCCTTCTGCCTTGAGCCGTGCAGCCAGTTTGCCAATGGTCGTTGTTTTTCCTGACCCGTTCACGCCTGCAACCAACGTGATGTGAGTTCCATCAAAGTCTTCCCATGTCAGACGATGATCTCCTTTGGACAGGATTTGGATTAAGTCTTGTTTTAAAAAATCCAGCAGTTCATCGGGTTCTGATATGCGATGTTCACGGGCAGCGATGCGCATTCGCTCGATAATTTCTAGTGTGGTATCCACACCTAAGTCCGCTTGTATGAGGACTTCTTCCAGTTCTTCAAAAATATCTTCATCAATACGGGTACGCCCGCCGAACACAGCACGGACACCGCCGACTAATCCGTCGCGGCTTTTCCCCAGACGTTCCCGTAGTTTTCCAAAGAAACCGCCTGCCATTGATTGCTCCTGTGATTCCATGGGGATGAAGTACCCGGTCATGGTGCCGTGTTGATTAGGTGAATGTTAGAAAAAATTTAGCGGAGGCGGTAAGCTAAAAGTTCGTGCTGTTTATCGTTATCATACGGACTTTGCACCCAGCAGCGATGGCCGCCAGAGGGTATGGGTACAAAGATACCTAGCCCGGAATATTCTTCGCCTCGAATGCGGATTGCCGCAGTGTTATTGACAATAGGCCGTATGCCCCCGCTTTCGGGAACATCTTCCAACACTGCAAAACCCCTGATTTCTGCATCATTCTTGGTTCCCTTTACGACAAAATATACTTTATCGCCCTTGACGCGGGTGTTGGCTTCGCCCACGATACGGCTCGCTTGTAACGCGCCTGGTTCTATAATCACGTAACGGCCATTGTATGTGGTTTCAACAATATGATTTTGCAGTGCTTTCTGACGATTGGACGTAGAGGAAGGGTTGC
Organism: Candidatus Hydrogenedentota bacterium; assembly: GCA_002746185.1. GTDB lineage: Bacteria > Hydrogenedentota > Hydrogenedentia > Hydrogenedentales. Next base: position 2,580 of record NVWG01000167.1, on the reverse strand, counting down.
TCTCCATTTCCTGAAGCAGCTCTTCGTAAATATATGTTTCAGAACCATTCCAGAAGTTGGTGTCTCCGGCTTCCAAGTCACCTGTTAATGAAGACACCAGTCTGGATTCGATATTGCCGATATTCAGGACAAGGAAAATGGTTAAGAGAATACCGAGCGTAACCAACAGCCCGGTAAAAAGTCGGAATTTACTTGTGCTTTCTTCTAACTCGGGGCCTATACCTTGGGCGACACGGCGTGCACGCTGATCTCGCAGGTTGTTTCCGCATACATGGCATAGCAGGGCACCTTCGTCATTGACATTGCCGCACTGCTCACATACTGCATCGGCATCAATCTGCTCGAATCCCTGTCCTGGGTCTTCGGAACCTGAATTATCTTGAGACATAAATTAAGCCAATACACCATTGGGTTGGAAATTTCATCGCGTACCCCGCTCCGGTAAAACCGGGTCACTACTATGCCACCAGTCACCAAAAGGATGCAAATTCCTCTAGCCCTTGATGATTAAAATCAGGTGGTAGAAAAGATTCCATATTAAACGACTCCAATATATTTGGAAGCATAGAAAACTCAATTTCTGTGCAAGACCCGTTTCATACCCGCATGTATTGTGATTGCGAGTACAGAATACCATTTTCATAACATAGTATGGTGACTGGAGAGGAGTTCACGCATTCAGCACTCTATGGTGTAGATTGACAATATTTTGCCATAATGACAATATTTATCGAATGTAATTATTTTCTTTACTATTTATTTCTAATAAATTTGATTTTGACGTTAGTTATTTGTAAAAATACACATTCATATTGTCAGTGACATTGTATTGTCATTTTGGCATTCAGGAATTACTAACACGAAAGGAAAGTACACCATGAAAATTCGTCCCCTGGGAGATCGTATCCTGGTCAAACGTGAAGAGGCTGCCGAGAGTGTAAAGGGCGGAATCATCATCCCCGACTCTGCAAAGGAAAAGCCCCAAGAAGGTAAAGTTGTTGCTGTGGGTAAAGGCAGAATTGATGACAACGGCAAGACCATCCCGCTTGAAGTCAAAAAAGGCGACCGCATCCTCATTGGTAAATATGCTGGTACCGAAGTGAAACTTGACGGCGACGAGCAYATTATCATGCGGGAAGACGATGTGCTGGCGATTCTGGACTGAGCATAACTAACCCTTATTGATTTTGAAACTTGAGAGTTGACTTGGAGGTTAATTTAACATGAGCGCAAAACAGCTTGAGTTCGGCGAAGATGCACGCCGGAAAATATTAAGCGGCGTAACAAAATTGAGCCGCGCGGTAAAGGCCACATTGGGACCCAAGGGTCGTAACGTGGTATTGGACAAGAAATGGGGATCCCCTACAGTAACCAAAGATGGTGTGACTGTGGCGAAGGAAATTGAACTGGAAGACCGGTATGAAGACATGGGTGCCCAGATGGTTAAGGAAGTGGCATCCAAAACTTCGGATGTTGCTGGAGACGGCACCACGACAGCTACGGTTCTGGCTGAATCGATTTTTCGTGAAGGCCTGCGCAATGTAACAGCGGGTGCGAATCCCATGTCCATTAAACGGGGCATTGAAGCGGCTACAGAAGCCGTGGTAGCTGCATTGCACAAAATGAGCACGAAAGTTCGCGACGACCGCAGCATCATTAAGAATGTAGCATCTATCTCCGCGAACAGCGACGAAGAGATAGGTTCCATCATTGCCGATGCCATGGAAAAAGTGGGTAACGACGGAACAATTACGGTAGAAGAAGCCAGCGGTATCGAAACATCATTGGAAGTGGTAGAGGGCATGCAGTTTGACAAAGGCTATCTCTCTCCATATTTCGTGACGGATAATGAAACCATGGAATCGATTCTGGAAAATGCTTACGTGCTGATTCACGAGAAGAAAGTAGCCAATCTGAAAGATTTGCTGCCGTTGCTGGAGCAGATCGCCAAGAGCGGCAAGCCGTTGCTTATCATTGCAGAAGACGTGGAAGGCGAAGCGCTGGCTACGCTGGTAGTGAACAAAATTCGCGGTACGTTTATGGCGTCCGCTGTGAAGGCACCTGGGTTTGGTGATCGTCGTAAATCTATGCTGGAAGATATCGCTATCCTCACAGGCGGTCTGGCGATTACGGAAGATTTGGGTCGCAGCCTGGAAAGCATCACGCTGGCCGATTTGGGTCGCGCGAAGCGGGTTGTTATCGACAAGGACAACACCACCATCATCGAAGGCGGCGGTAAGAGTTCGGATATCGTAGGACGTATCAACCTGATTCGTCGTCAGATTGAAGAAACCACTTCCGATTACGAYCGSGANAAATYRSASGRRSRWYKRRCMMARSWRRMGTGGCTGATTTGATCATTATATTGCTTTCGTTATTGCTGCTGCACTCCGTGTTTTACAAAAGATCTCAATAATTATTTCTCTTCTACGGTGATGTCAGGATAGGCCCTCAACGAATATGTCGTCAAGTTAAAGACAATGTTACCGGTTCTGATCCGGTCACTTGTCTTCAGAATTTCTGGAAAATAGGAAGTAAGACAGTATTCGGAATCTGTTTCAATTAAATTGTCGTCAGGAA
>NVWG01000166.1 GCA_002746185.1 Candidatus Hydrogenedentota bacterium | reverse complement strand
TCGTAAGCGATGCATGTCAGCCATGTTTGGGGAAGGAGAATAATCCATGTCAGATGATACAGAAACCTTTGCGGCATATATCAATGCGCGGGTTCGCGGCATGAAAAGTGCCCTGTTGTCTTCCTCAGATATATCCGGGCTCGTAGACTCTGCGGATCTCAAGGCACTGGAAAGTGCCCTGTTGTCCTCTCCCTATGAGAACGAAATGGCCGAGTCCATGTCCCGTTACGAAGGAGCCGATGCCGTGGAAGATGCGGTATCCAAAAATCTAATCAAGACCTTCGCCAAGCTGAAACGTCTCTGCGCCGGGGAGCTAGGCGAACTGGCAGGAATATTCCTGGTTCGTTTCGATCTCATCAGCGTCAAGTCGCTGCTACGAAATCAGCACTTGGATCTGGACGCAGAAACAGGCGAACAGTCTCTATTCCCAGGACCATCTCTCACGCCAGCACTTATGCGTGAACTGGCATCACTGGATTCCATGGATGCGTTGGTACATGGTCTGTCGGGCTGGAACGCCAAGTTATGCCGCGGTCTTGTAGATAAACTTCCTGAATACCAGGACAGCCGTAATCTTCGTGTATTGGAAGATGCGCTGGACCGGGGTTATTTTATTGAAACGGTTCGTCAACTGGAAAATAACGAATCCGAAAATGTGGTGTTCCTGCGGAATTTGCTGCGCATGGAAATTGACCGGATCAATTTACGCCGACTGTTTGCGCCTCGAGCACCCGGCGAAGAGGTGGAAGACGTGGTACGGGAATTACTCCCGAAAGGTGCGCTGCCTGCGGATCTGATCCGCGAAATATCTTCCGCTGTTTCCACAGAGCGCGCTGTAGAATCTCTAGCCAAATCGGCTTATGGAGATATGGAAAACGCATTGCTGGTGTATGGTCAGACCGGGAAATTTGCACGGTTGGATCGGGCATTCGAAATAGAATTTATGGCACGTCTCAAACGATCCACGCAGCAGCACGCACTCAGCATCTCTATTCTCATGCTTTTCGCATGGATGAAATACAATGAAGTTATTAACATACGTATGATTGCCCGGGGCATGGCCATTCAACTGCCCAAGTCCCGGATTGAAGAGGAAATGGTATATGTCTAAGATTGTCGCTCTGGCCAACGATACCACCGCACTCAACCTGAGTCTTACCGGGGTGAAAGTGGAAGAACCGTTGGACATTAAAGAAGCAGAAGCCCGTTGTGACGCGCTTATGCAGGACGGCTTAGACTTATTGATAGTAGAAGAGCGACTACGTGATGCGTTTTCCGAACGGATGCGCGAACGTCTGGCCCGTCATATTGGCGAGCCGCTTATTGTATTTTGCCCGGCCTTCGACGAAGAGGACACCGACGTGGATTCCTATCTCTCGTCCATCATCAAACCGGCTGTGGGCTTCGAAATTCGGCTAGGCTAGTTGTAAACCAAACAAGTGGAGTGAACACGATGGCAGGTATCACTGGTAAATTGGTACGCATTTCCGGGCCCATGGTCGCGGCCGACGGTATGACCGGGGTGTCCATGGGCGAAATCGTCCGTGTGGGCAAACTCGGCCTTATGGGCGAAGTCATYCGYATTGANNKRGAGACNNCGCCTWCGCMCAGGTCTACGAAGATACMTCYGGYATGTWYYTSGGCGAGCCCGTMGARGCACTGGGYGMSCCSCTKTCCATCGAACTGGGACCTGGCYTGTTAGGCCAGACCTACGATGGTATTCAACGTCCTCTCATCGATCTGCAGAAAAGTTCCGGTGACTTTATTAGTCGCGGATTGACGGCCGATCCGCTGGACTACAAAAAGAAATGGTCTTTCACACCTGCAGCGAGTGTAGGCGATGAAGTGATTGGTGGCGATTTACTGGGTAAAGTTCCTGAGACGGAACATCTGGACCACTCAATCCTTCTTCCACCTCTCATGTCCGGTAAGATTAAATCCATCGTGCCTGCTGGCGAATACAATGTGCATGAAGAAATCGCGACCCTGGAAGACGGCACGGTTCTTACTATGACCCACAAGTGGCCTGTAAAGATTCCTAGGCCCTTTGGTAAAAAACTTCCTTCCAATACTCCTTTCATTACCGGACAGCGCGTACTCGATATGCTCTTCCCTGTAGCACTAGGCGGTTCTGCTATTGTTCCCGGAGGTTTTGGTGCTGGTAAGACTGTGGTAGAACAGCAGATTTCCAAATTCTGCAATGCCGACATTATCATCTATGTAGGCTGCGGTGAGCGCGGTAATGAAATGGCTGACGTGCTGGACGAGTTTCCTGCACTGACGGACCCCAAGACGGGCGGTCCGCTCATGAATCGTACCGTACTGGTGGTAAATACCTCCAACATGCCGGTGGCGGCTCGTGAAGCCTCCGTATACACCGGTATAACCCTGGCTGAATACTACCGCGATCAGGGGTATGACGTAGCCATGATGGCCGACTCCACCTCTCGCTGGGCCGAAGCGCTCCGCGAAATATCTTCCCGCCTTGAAGAAATGCCTGGGGAAGAAGGTTACCCAACGTATCTGTCTGCTCGTGTGGCTGAGTTCTATGAACGCACCGGGCGCGTGGAATGTCTGGGTTCCGTAGACAAAGACGGTAATGCACGTAACGGTTCACTCACCATGGTAGGTGCGGTATCCCCTCCAGGCGGTGACTTCTCCGAACCGGTAACACAGAACTCCATGCGCGTAGCCGGGGGCTTCTGGGCACTGGATTCCGCATTGGCATACAGTCGTCACTATCCTTCCGTGAACTGGAATATGAGCTACTCGCTTTACTTCCACGATCTGGACGGCTGGTTCGAAGAAAATGCACCGTCCTTCTGGCGTCAACGTCGCCAGGAAGGTATCGACTTACTACAGAAAGATACCGAACTGCAGGAAATTGTACAGCTCGTTGGACCCGACGCCCTGCAGGATCAGGAACGCCTCGTACTGGAAGTATCCCGTATGGTTAAAGAAGTATTCCTCCAGCAGAACGCTTTCTCCGATGATGATGCCTACAGCTCCTTGGAGAAAACAGGGCATCTGCTGGATGCCTTGATGATTTTCAATGAAGAATGCAAAGGTGCGCTGGACGCAGGTGTAACTCTCGAAACTATCATGGCGCACCCGATTCGTGAAGAACTTTCCCGACTTCGGGAAGTGAACTCTGATGGCTTCGTGCCAAAGAAGGAAACGGTAGTGAGTGAAATCAAAGCGGCCATGCAGAAATTAGCTCAAGAAGAAGCCGCTTAAACTACAACAACGAAAAGTAACCAGGGGTCATGCCCTGAAGGAGTCACACCAATGACTGAGTCCGATATGCTCCAGAAGGAGTACTGGGATCTGAATTACATTTCGGGACCTCTTGTGTTCCTTGAAAATGGAGGACGGTTTCCTACCGGTGCCATCCTTGATTTGACCATGGATAGCGGTGAAGTTCGCCAGGGTCAGGTTCTGGAAGCCACGTCCACCCATGCGGTGGTTCAGGTGCTTCAAGGCACCGTGGGCATCGACATCAAAGGCACCCGAGTCTCCCTGAAAAACGAAAGCGCACGGGTCTCGTGTTCCAAGTCCATGATTGGACGTCGCTTCAACGGTACTGGCACGCCCATCGACGGACTAGGCGATATCGTAGCCGACGAAGAACGCGAAATCGGCGGCTCCGCAATCAACCCGGTATCCCGTGACAAGCCAAATGACTTTATCGAAACGGGCGTATCCGCCATCGACGGTTTCAACACCCTCGTGCGCGGTCAGAAACTCCCTGTGTTCTCCGGAGCTGGCCTTCCCGCCAACGAACTGGCTAATATGATCGTGCAGCAGTCGCAAGTGCGCGGCGAATCTGAAGATTTCGTAGTGGTGTTTGCTGGCATGGGTCTTACCGCTCGTGAAGCCGACTACTTCACCCGTGCCTTTGAAGAAGGCGGACAGGGTGAACGCGTGGTSTCCTTCATGAACCAGGCCGATGACCCCGCCATTGAACGTATGTTTGCTCCTCGTTGCGCATTGACCGTTGCAGAATACCTGGCATTCGAACTGGACTATCAAGTATTGGTTATCCTTACGGACATGACCTCCTACTGCGAAGCCCTGCGTCAGATTTCTGCCGCTCGTGAAGAAATCCCCGGTCGTCGTGGCTATCCCGGTTACATGTACACCGATTTATCCACCATATATGAACGTGCCGGACGTATCCGAGGGAAAAAAGGTTCTGTAACCCAGATTCCTATTCTCACCATGCCGGACGATGATATTACGCACCCCATCCCTGACCTCACCGGGTACATCACCGAAGGCCAGATCGTACTGGGACGCCCTCTGCATCGTCAGGGTATATTCCCGCCTGTAGACATTCTTCCTTGCCTGTCCCGCCTCATGAACAACGGGATCGGCGAAGGCCGTACCGTTAGCTGGCACCGGGAATGGTCCAACCAGCTTTACGCCTCCTATGCGCGCGGACGTGATGTACGTAAGCTCATGGCCATCGTTGGGGAAGATGCTCTTACACCCATGGATAAAAATTATCTCCATTTCGCCATTCAGTTCGAGAAGAAAATGGTGGGTCAAGGCGAAACACGCCGTACCATCGATGAGACCTTCGATCTGGGCTGGAAGATCATGGGACTGCTGCCTAAAAGCGAGCTGACCCGTATCAAACGTGAAGTGGTAGAAGAGAAATACGCACCGTCCACGCCGGAAGATTTTGAATAGTAACGGAGAATCTACTGGATAACGGAAACCGATTAGTAACTACGGAATCACAATATGTCGATGGATAACGCACCAGCAACACGCATGACTCTCATGTCGAAGAAGGGCCAGATAAAATTGGCCAGCGACGGCGTGAGTCTTCTGGAAGGTAAACGGGAAGCCCTGTTGCAGGAATTGATTATGCGCGCCAAGCTGCTGCGTGAACTTCGCAACGATCTCCATATTAAGGGTCGCCGCTCCGTCGGTGATTTGGCTATGGCTCGCGCTGTTCAAGGAACGACATCTGTCCGTTCCGTCAGTGTGGCAGGCCGGCGCGATTTGAACCTTAAAGTAAAGACGGAGCGCGTGTGGGGTATGGATTTAGGTACCATCGAATCCGAAAATGTGGTTCGGGTGCCTCGGGAACGCAACGTGGGCCTCATGGATATTTCGTCACAGGTGCTGGAAGCCGCTGAATCCGCCGAAAGTATGCTGGAACAGCTCGTCCGGTGCGCACCTATCGAACGTAATATCCAACTGCTGGGCGAAGAAATCAAAAAGACCAATCGACGTATCAACGCATTGAACGAATATCTGCTCCCCAAACTGCGGGGTGAAGTGCGTAGAATCGCCCGCGTATTAGAAGAGCGCGAACGCGAAGATACGTTCCGTTTGAAGAAGATTAAAAAGAAAAAATCTCAATAACCGCCGAGACAGTCCCTACTGTCTCCCGGCATCCAGGGGAAGGTCGGTCACATGCTCTTGGGCGAAATCCTGCACCGCGCTGTCATCAAAACCGATCTGGAAGCGTCCACAAAAGATGCCGCCATCGCCGAACTTGTCGATAGCCTCATTGAAGCAAAAGACCTCACTCCTAATCTGCGCAAACCCGTCCTCCATGCCCTCAACGCCCGTGAACGATCCATGTCCACTGGTATGGAAATGGGTATTGCCCTGCCTCACGGCACCTCGCCTGATATTACCAATCTCGTTGGTGCCTTGGGTATCTCCACCGCTGGTATCGAGTGGCAATGCCTGGACGATCAACCCGCTAATCTGATTATGCTCCTGGTGCTGCCACGCCACGAGTTTCAGGTACATGTCCGTACCCTGGCAGGCATATCTCATCTGCTCAACGAAGAAACATTCCGCACCGCCTTGATAAATGCCCCCGACGCAGATACCATACTCAAATTGATCCGAAAAGAAGAAACCGGATCCATATTCGACGGGTTCCGTAAGCGCTTCAAATAAGGTTCATCCCATGCCGTTACGCCTCATCAGTTTCCTCGGCCTGGCCGCCATGGTGCTGCTGGCCTGGGTACTCTCCGAAAACCGCAAGCACATCGATTGGCGCCTCGTAGGAATCGGCGTGACCCTTCAGGCTTTCCTGGGGCTCATTATTCTCCGCACAGATGCAGGTAATCGTTTCTTTGATGGAGTAGGCACAGTGTTCGGTATACTGGGCACCGCCTCGCAGCAAGGTGCTTCCTTCGTATTCGGAAAACTCTCTGAAATATTCGTGCTCAATCCCCAGGCTGTGGCAGGTGCGGATGAACCCGTACTCATTAACGCCATCTTCGCGTTCAGTGTCCTGCCTGTTGTCATAGTCGCATCCAGCCTGGCAGGTATTCTCTACCATCTCCGTATAATTCAGGCCGTGGTACGCGGTATGGCCTGGCTTATGCAAAAAACACTTCGCACTTCCGGTGCAGAGACCTTCGGCGCGGCTATGCTCGTCTTTTTGGGTATCGAATCCATGCCCTCCATCAAAGGGTACCTGCACACCATGACTCGATCCGAACTCCTCACCCTTATGACCGCCTTCATGGCCACCGTCGCCGCCAGCGTTCTTTTCGCCTATGCCAGTTTCGGTGCATCCCCCGGTCATCTTCTCGCCGCATCCATCATGTCTGCACCAGCCGCCATCGTCATTTCCAAAATTCTTGTACCCGAGACCGAAACCCCTGTCACGCAAGGCGGTGTGAAAATCGAAGTGGAAGTGGAGAGCCATAATGTGATGGATGGTGCTGCTCGCGGAGCCGCCGAAGGAGTGACGCTTGCACTCAATATCGGCGCACTCATCATCGCCATGATCAGCATCGTATATCTCATCAACCAAGGCATGTCCGCCATCACTGGCTACACTTTCACCGAAGTTATGGGATGGTTTTTCATACCCTTCGCTTGGCTCATGGGCATCCCATCCCAAGATGTACCTGCCGTAGCACAACTTTTAGGCACCAAAACCGTCCTCAATGAATTCCTCGCTTACGCCGAACTACAACCCCTCATTGACTCCGGGCAGCTACAGCCCCGCTCCATCACCATCGCCACCTACGCCCTGTGCGGATTCGCCAACCCCGGCTCGCTGGGCATTCTCATCGCCGGATTGTCTGGTTTGGCTCCAGAACGACGATCCGAAATAGCCGGACTGGGTATAAAATCTTTCGCCGCAGGGACCCTCGCCGTTTTCATGACCGCATGTATCGCCGGGATACTGAGCTGATATGGCTGATTACCTTCCACCCAGAGTGCTCAGCATCGGCGGCAGCGACAGTTCCGGTGGCGCGGGTATCCAAGCCGACCTGAAGACATACACCGCCCTCAAGGTCTACGGCATGTCCGCCATCACCGCCATCACCGCTCAGAATACCCAGAGCGTAACGGACATCCATTATGTACCCGCCGAGACCGTAGCTAAACAAATCGACGCGGTCATCGACGATATCGGCGTGGATGCCGTTAAGTCCGGCATGTTGTCCAACGTCGCTGTGGTAGAAGCCGTAGCCGACCGTATCAGCGCCCACGCCGTGGAAGGCTATATCCTCGAYCCGGTCATGATTTCTGAAACGGGCCATCGACTTCTCCAGGAAGATGCGATGGATGCCCTGAAAACAAAACTCATTCCACTGGCACTACTTATCACCCCCAACATCGCCGAAGCCGAAGCCCTCGGGTGCGGAACTATCCAGACCATCGCCGATATGGAAGATGCCGCAAAACGCCTCTTCGATCTGGGGCCCGGTTACGTCCTCGTAAAAGGCGGTCACATGAGTGGCGACCAGGCCATCGATATCCTCTACGACGGCATCCAATGCTATCCCTTCGCCGGACCACGCATCGCCACCCCAAACACCCACGGCACCGGGTGTACCTACGGCGCAGCCATCACAGCCTATTTCGCCAAAGGTTTCGATCTGTCCGAAGCCATCGGCAAAGCCAAATTTTTTCTYCATAACGCTCTCCAGCAAGGTTTGGATCTGGGACATGGCCCCGGCCCGCTGGATCATATGTGGAACATCGACCAATCGTAGGACACCCTGTTAAACATGAGTTTTATTGACGATATCATCAAAGACGAAACGCTCCGTCGCGAACATTTTCCCGTTGTAGAGCATCAGATTTATATGGCTCACGCGGGAACCACGCCGTTACCGAAAGCAGCGGGGGATGCGCTGCGTCTCTATGCCGACGAAACGGAAGTGGGGCAGCAGGAAACCAAGGAGCAGTTGGAACGGGTACGCGAAACCCGGGAACGCGCCGCGCAGTTAATAGGGGCGAATGCGAACGAGATCGCCCTGCTGGGACCCACGGCGGTGGGGCTGAGTCTCGTAGCTCTCGGCTTAGATTGGCAACCGGAAGACGAGGTAGTTTGCTACTTCGACGACTACGCCGAAGTGACAACACCAACTACAGCTTGATTTTCTTACTAACAGTTAACTTAACTTGGTTAGTGTATATATTAGTTAAGACACATTGAATATGCGGTTAAGAGTTAAGCTATTTCAGTTAAGCTTGAACTAGAGTTCCCTAATTAAAGCTTAACAAAAAGCTAAGTAAAACCTAAGTAAAGCATTCATCTTCATCTAACACCGTTGCTATGGCATGCACTAATGTTGTTAATTGCTCAGTAGTAATGATAAGCGGCGGGATAATATAAATAAGGGTGCCAAAGGGTCTGATCCAGACACCTAATTCAACAAAGCGTTTTTGAATCTGCGCGACATTAACACTTTGACGACATTCAATGGCGCCAATACTGCCTGGGTTCTGACTTCCACCGCTCTGGTCCTGTTTATGACTATCCCTGGCCTGTCGTTATTTTATGCAGGACTCGTGCGCTCTAAAAATGTTCTGTCTGTGGTCATGCAGTGTTTCGCCAT
>NVWG01000165.1 GCA_002746185.1 Candidatus Hydrogenedentota bacterium | reverse complement strand
TCATGGGGGTGGCTGGGTCGGGAGCCCCTGCCACAACGATGGAGTCCCCTGCCACAACGATGGAGTCCCCTGCCACAACGATGGAGTCCGGGGCCAATGAAAGTATTGATTTGTTTATCGTAGGAACCAACTGAGAGCATTTAAAACGAGATCGATCCAATCCCATGTATTCAAAGTGGAGCCTTGTTTGTGGAGTTGGTTACTTCGCTCTTCTTCGTGGGCAATTTTTATGGCGATGGGTAGAATTTCGTCTTTGTCGAGCCAGATTCCTCCTGTTATCATACAGACATCTATTTCTATTTCGTTGAAGTAGTAAATATCCATTTTTGTATCTGGGCAGGCTGGGGAATATCTATGGTTTATATGGGTGGCACGTCCGGGGGTGTTTTTAGGTGTGATCTGACGTGAGAACGTGAGAGGTACCTGCTCTTCTTCAATCCAAGCACCGTGGTCTTTTGGGCATAGATATAGTTCGACTTGATGGGTATTATCAATTTGCAGCGTGGTTTGACATCGTGGGCAGATGTATCTTTTGCTGCTTGAATCCAATTACCATCCTTTGATTATGGCGCTTAGCTCAAGTATGGCTAAAATACCCATATCTATCCAGAAGAATAATAGGAATGAGCTGTCCAGCTCGGTCTGCAATATTTCTTTCCATTTCATAATAGTATAACACCCGGGGATTACGGGTTTATTCATCCCGATTTCCCCTTGTGCCTTGTTTTGTTCGCTTGCTATACTCTTCATAGTGTCTAGTAGAACTTAACTTCATGCGCAGTAGTCCTTTGGAGGGCTGGAGCGGTGCGGGAGTTGTTTCAGGGGAAATTATGGTTATTACTAAGTTTATTACGAAATCCTGTGTGGTTCCTGAGTTGGAATCGAAATCGAAACCTGATGCTATTAAAGAGCTTACGCATCTGTTGTTCGAGAAAAAGAAGATGAAGAATGTGGCGGTGGCGCTGGATCAGGTTATGGCGCGAGAGACCACGGAAAGCACGGGTATTGGTAATGGGATTGCGGTGCCGCATGCACGGGTGCCGGGGATGAAAAATTTGTCTTGCGCGGTGGGACGGGTGACTGGCGGGATGGATTTCCTGGCGGTGGATCGTAAACCGGTACATATAATATTTCTGATTTGTTATCCCCCGTCTCAGCAGACGACGTATTTGAATTTTGTGGCGACGGTGGCGAAGCTTCTGAGTGATAAGGAACATTTTAACGCACTGGTAAACGCCAAGGATGAGGAAGAGATATTCCAAATTCTGGAAGATTTATCTGAGACGTATGACGCGTCTCATGATAGTGCGATCAAGGCGATGAAGACGGATCCGGAATTGAAGAATGTGGAGTACGGTCACACGGATATGCTGCTGCTTGCGCGTTTGCAGCTTCATGAAGAGATGCTTGCCACGGCGAAATCGGGTAAGAGAAAAATTAAGGAACGTATCGAGGGTATTCGCTCCATGGTGGATCCTCGAATTTTAAAACATTATGACAAGTTGATGAAGAGTCGCGTACCTGCGCTGGTACCTGTTGAGGGTGATACGTGTCAGGGGTGTTTCATGCGACTTCCTTCCAAGTTTGTTCAGCAGGTTCGCAATGATGAAGCACATATTCATACGTGTGTAAACTGCAGTCGGTATATCTACGTCGTTTAGAGGTCTTCTATTATGCAACCCAACGATCCTCGCTTGCGGAAATGGGTGGAGCGCATTGATCTTTTCCACGGGTTGACCACGGATGACGTGTACAAGATTTATAATAAAGGTATGACGTTGTCTATCGCCAAAGGGGAGGCGGCTTTTCACAAGGGGACTACRGGYAATTCCATGTATGTAGTGATGAGCGGRTCKTYTGGGGTGTTTGATGGTCCCAAGCAGATTGCTACGAAAAAGGTAGGGGATACCTTTGGTGAAATGTCGCTTTTGACGGGGGCGACCCGTAGTGCTTCTCTGGTTGCGTTGAGTGATACGCGCGTTTTCATGCTGGACGAGGAAATTTTCAAGAAGCTGCTGACGAAGAAAGTGGCTGTTCAGATACTGCTGAATATCGGCCGTTTGCTGTCCAAAAGCCTGGAAGATTCGAATATGACCATCCGGGAACTGGAAGGCCGATGAGTCTGGGCGGCTGTTAATGGGGGGCAATGAGCCATTATTGGTCATTGGACTTGATTGCGCGGCCCCTACGTTTATTTTTGGTAAGAATCGTTTTGACCTTCCTCATTTATCTCGTCTGATGGATCGTGGTGTGTATGGCACACTGAGGAGCTGCGATCCTCCTATTACGGTACCCGCGTGGTCCTGCATGTTTTCCGGTAAGGACCCTGGACAGCTGGGGTGCTACGGATTCCGAAATCGTAAGGGGTATGGCTACGATTCACATGCCATTTCCACCAGCCTGAGCAYTACGGAGCCGAGAGTGTGGGATGTGTTGTCGGCGGCTGGGAAAAAAGTTTGTGTGTTAGGGGTGCCTCAGACGTATCCGCCGTCGCCTGTAAATGGGTGCATGGTCTCGGGTTTGTTAACGCCGGGATTGGATATGGAGTGGACGTATCCGCCTGAGTTGAAAACGGAACTTCTGGATGGGGTTGGGGATTATATTTTTGATATTGCGGGGTTTCGTTCGCTGAAGAAAGAGGCACTTTGTACGGAGTTATTTGGCTGGTTAGCGAATCGATTTGATACGGCTGAATACCTTTTGAAAAATAAGCCTTGGGATTTTTTTGTAATGGTGGAGATGGGGCTGGATAGACTTCATCATGCTTTTTGGAAATATTGTGATCCTGATCATCCGGCGTACGAAGCTGGTAATCCGTATGCGGATGTTTTTGAGCGATATTATACGGAGATGGATCGACGGATTGGTCGATTGCTGGATCTGATCGATGATGAGTGTGGGGTGATGGTGGTATCGGATCATGGGGCAAAGCCTATGTTGGGCGGGGTGGCTATCAATACCTGGCTGATGGAGCAGGGGTATTTGAAACTGAGAGAACCTTTGGATGGGCCGATACCCTTTGATGCGGACCGGATTGATTGGTCGAAAACGTGTGCCTGGGGTGAAGGCGGATATTATGGGCGTATTTATTTTAATGTGGCGGGGCGTGAACCGTGGGGTATTGTAAAACAAGAAGATATGGCTGGATTAAAATTGGAGATGATTGCTGCATTATCTGAAATGACTACTCCTGCTGGTCGACTTATGGACAATAGGTGTATTGATCCGAAAAAACATTATAAGAAGTCTTTGGGGAATCCGCCTGAACTGATGGTGTATTGGGATGAGTTAAATTTTCGATCTATTGGTGTTCTTGGTGCGGCTTCGGTGTTTGTGTCCCAAAATGATACTGGGGTAGATGAAGCCAATCATGACTTTAATGGAATTTATGTTTCTTCTGGAGTGCGTTGTGAGCATGGGCAGGGGAGTACCTCTAAAAGTCTTTTTGATGTAACACCTACTATTCTTGATTGGTTTAACCTGCCGGTGCCATCGGATATGATGGGGGCATCCTGGCTTACTAACGGTGGGGCGCAGATGTAGTGCGAGTAGCAATCAATACATACGGAATGGCTCCTGGTTGTGGCGGGGGCGAAGAGTCTTTTTTACGCCATGTTCTGGCTGAGATGGTGAAATTGCAGGATCATACTCAGTTCACCATTTTAACCGATGAGGCTAATCATGAATCTTATGCTGAATATGAGCGGTGTAATGTGGATGAGGCGGGGGGGGTGGATGAGGCGGTTGGGAAATCGAAGGCGGATCTTCTTTTCAGTTCATACACACGGATCCCAGAGAATATTTCGAGTCCCTATATAGCTTTGGCACTAAATTTACCTGTCATTGAAACCATGGAAAAGCCTAAGCGTTTTTTTAAGGGCAAATCAGCGCCCAGTGCGAGAGATTTTCTTTTTAATGCGACGCTGGTGATTTGCCCGTCTGAATACATGAAACAAGCCTTATTGGATCGGCTGCAAATTCCTTTGAATAAAATTTCGATTGCATTTCCGGGTGTAGCACCGGTGTTTGGGGAGAAGCAGCGATGTATAGTGCAACAGCCTTATGCGTTGATGGTAGGGGGGACGCATTCACGGAAAAATATCACTGGGGCTTTGGATGCCTTTTATAAGGTAGCCGGAGAGATGGAGCATAACTTGGTGGTAGTGGGTCATCCTGGAGCATCGGAACCAGCGGATTGGGGTGATCGGGTGATTCGTTTTGAGTGGCTTGGAAACAGTCAGTTAGCTGGGATATACCAGCATACAGATGTGTTGATACATTCGGCGTATGATGATGGTTCGGGAATATCTATTCTGGAGGCTTTGAAGTCGGGTTGTCTTATTGCAGCAGGCCGGGTGGGGGCGATTCCAGAGATTGCGAGAGATGCGCCATTGTATTTTAATCCGGAGAGCGGGGATTCCATGGTGGGGGTTTTGCGACGTGCCATGCAGGAGGATGAGGGGGAACGGCTGCRTCGAATCAAGGCTGGAAAGCAGTTGATTGTGGAGCGTACTTGGGAGAGTTGTGCCTGGAAGTTATTGTCGCAATTCAGCAAGTCAGGAATTTAGAGAATAATCGGGTTTGCCCTGATAATGGTTTAAACAGGACGTATCCATACGTTATAATCCACCTATCCTATCTTTTAGTTAATACAACGTATTTTTACATAGAACGGAGAGATCTCATGGCTTCTGGAAAGAAATTTCGTATTGCTTGTATTGGTGCCGGTAATGTAGGCGCTTCTGCTGCGCAATATTGCGCGGAAATGGAATTGGGCGAAGTTATTCTGACGGATATATTGGAAGGATTCCCTCAAGGTAAAGCGTTGGACTTGTCTGAAGCGGGTCCTATCCGTGGATATGGTTCTATGGTTACGGGTACGAATGATTATGCTGATATTGCAGGGGCGGATGTGTGCATTGTCACTGCCGGGTTAGCGCGGAAGCCTGGAATGACGCGTTTGGATCTTTTGGAGAAAAACGGGAAAATCATATCGGGCATTGCAGAAAATATTGCGAAGCAAGCACCGGACAGCACGGTAATTATTGTAACGAATCCGTTGGATGTGATGGCGTATGTGGCTTTTCAGAAGCTGGGCTTCCCTAAGGAACGTGTAGTAGGGATGGCTGGGTGTCTGGATAGTGCTCGTTTGCGTTGCTTTGTAGCGATGGAGCTGGGTGTGAACATGAAGAATGTAGATACCATGGTACTGGGTTCTCATGGAGATGACATGGTACCGCTTCCTGAATACACGACGGTATCGGGAATTCCCATTACCAAGCTGATGCCGGAGGATCGTATTGCTGCATTGATGGAGCGGACACGTAAGGGCGGCGGTGAGATTGTGGCTCTGTTGAAAACGGGTAGTGCGTATTATGCCCCTGGAGCGAGTGCGGCGCGTATGGCGCAGGCGATTATTCGTGATGAGAAGCAGCTTCTTCCTTGTTCCACGTTATTGAATGGGGAGTATGGTCAAAAAGATGTATTTTTGGGTGTTCCGGTAATTTTGGGTGCTGAAGGTGTGGAAAAAATCATTGAGTTGGAATTGACCGATGCACAGCAGGATGAGTTAAATAAATCTGCTGGTGAAGTACAGACGGGTATTGACGGACTTAGGGAAGTTGGGGTTCTTTAAACCKGATATTGAATAGGTTATAGTGGGTCTATCCGGGGGATAGGCCCTGAGGGGAGTATTCGGCATGAGTGTATTGTCTTTTTTGGTAGCGGTGACTGTGTTGGTTCCGTCTCAAAATGCGTTAACCACGACGGCTACGGATGCTGCGCTTACGGCGCGTATTGAAACGACGTATTTGTTCAGTGAGCATTTAAGCCCGTTTAATATCAATACAACGACACAAGATGGGGTTGTATCGTTGTCGGGTGGAGTGCGTAACCAAATCCAGAAGGATTTGGCTGGTGAGTTGGCAGCTTCTTTTGAGGGGGTCAGCGAAGTTCGGAACAACATAACGGTAGTACCTGACTCTAAGGATAGTATACCCAAGCGGAATTGGCGTACGAAGGTGGAGGATAAGTCAATTTCGGCATCGGTACGGTCCCGATTGTTGTATCACAAGCAATTCAAATGGCTGAAACTGGGTGTGCGTACGGAAAATGGCAACACCATTTTGACGGGTGTGGTGGATAATGCGTTTCAGCGTAAGGAAATCGAAAAGATAACCTTTGAAACGCGGGGGGTTGTTTCCGTTGTGAATCAACTGACTGTACGAAATAAGGAAGATATTTCCAGTTTCTCGGATGTGGGAGAGAACGTATCTGATGAGTTTGTGGAAAAGCGTGTGGAGTCGCGCATCATGTTTAATCGTCATTTAAGTATTCGCAGAGTGGATGTGGAAATTGATGACGGGGTGTGTATTCTGACGGGAACGGTGGAGTCGGATCCGGAAAAGAAGTTGGCGGAGTCTATTGCCATAAATACGCAGGGGGTGATCACGGTTCGAAATGAGATTCTGGTTCGCAACGGCATATCGATGGAGAATCAACTTTTTGATCCGTTGGAGYCCTCTGATAGTGATGGGGTGAGTTCGTCTTCTACGTCAAACGGTCTGGGCGTTACGGTAACAAGTACACCTCTAAACCCATAGATTTAAACCCTTTACGCACATTTCTAAAGATTGAGGTATAATTTTTAGAGGTGTGTTTTGTATTTGGGGGAATCATAGTGAAACAGTCTACTTTGGTTGTCGTTAGTGTCTTATTGGGTTTTGTATTCATGTGCGGGCTGGCTTTTTGGCTGGGTCAACAGCAGGAGAAGGGGAGTACGAAGCAGTCTTCTGAGCCTGTGAAACGGTTTCGGGCCAAACCGGGTACGGAACGAAAGAATGCACGAGCACTTACAAGTTCCATTCCATCGCCGGAAAAGAATCGATCTACCAAGCCCGTGAAGGAATGGGGCAGTCTGGATAAGCCTGAAGAGGGACCCAAGCAATCGGCTGAAGATAAAGTCCTTCGTGAAATATTGATGTCTGCTTCTCCTGAGGAAGCCATTCAGCAGTTGCTGGAGCGTATGGCCTTTCAGGATGAGGGGGATGTGTCACCAACGGAACAGGCTATTTTAGGTTACATGTACAGTCGTCTGGATCCCCCTGATATGAAGCGGGCAGACGAATTATTTTCGGCCGCTTGGGAATCGGATACTTCGAAAGAGTCGCAAGTGGAGGTGGTGTATTTCATCTCGAAGGCTGCTCTTGAACAGGGACGATACGAGGATGTATTTACGTATCTGAATCGTTTGGGGACTGGTGGGCTTCCCGCATCGGGTTATGCTTTGGAGTTGGGGATTATGGCCGGAATAGCGTATGAAGGGCTTGGGGATGTGGATGGTGCACGAACAGCTTATGAGCATACGATGAAGCAGTCGCGCACTATTGGGTTGGATACAAACTATCAGGTGGGTAATGCGTATCGCGCCGCTGGGTTACGGCTTGGTATGCTGCACCGTTCTGCAGGGGATGATCGTCAGGCTGCTGCTTTGGGCAAGAGGGTGAATCTGGCATTAAATCCGTAATGGTTTCAGGGTAGGGTGAGTAGATACAGCGAGGTTTCGCTGCGTACTAGCATACTCACGGTGTCTTCATCTCCCATGGTATCCCAATGGATCAATTCTATGGGTTCATCAAATGCGGCGGTATAGTCGGGTTTATTTTTGAAGCCTTTTTCGTATAACCATGCGGAAATTGTCTGGTTGTCTGTACTGCATATCAAGTCTGAGTCTCCATCGGAATCCAAATCTAGAAACACAAGATTTCGGATGGGATCTCTGTCGGGGTTCAGGAATATCCAGACCAATGGTATGTCCAGTTTAATTCGACTTGAGGGGCGCGGGTGGAAAATTTCCTTTGCGGGATCGTAGAGATGGATGGTGAGGCGGATAGTCCATTTACCCGATTGTGCGCCTCGTAACAGTTTAGATATGGATGCTCCGGGCTGGGGTATGCTCCAGAACAGTAAATCGTTATATCCATCRTCATTTACGTCGGCTAACCCTGAGGGTAGGAGCAGTAAATTTCCGGGGAATAATCTTTGGGGAGAAAAATTAAATTTTCCATGGTTGGCTGGTAAGTCTCGTTCTTCGGGGCGCTGAAATCGTATATAGGTGTTGCGGTAATCCGGTGAAGCCTTGGCAACGAGAATTCGTGTGGGATTATCAGCGGCTGGCTGTAATGGAAACCAAGGCCATTCTTCGGGTTCTTTGGAAGCSGCTTCCYGAAGCATTCGCTGGGTYAGYTGGCGATTWGTYTCCTGGTAATCCCCGTCGYCAGGYCGTTCCTGATAGTTRTAGCTTTGTGCCCAAGTGGTATCGATGCGGAATTCGAGKCCGTTTTTTGAAGCRACCTGTGGTGGRAAAACGGGKGTTATGGCCAAGGCATCTTGTTTGGAGGATGGGGGTACGATTTTCGTGATGGGGATTCCTTCCAGGGTATAGAGTTGAAGGGAGTCTGTATGGTGTATGGAAAAGACCCACTCCCCTTCGTGCCGTGTTACCAGGGTTGTAGGTGCAGGGGCATTTGAAAGCCAATTCAGGGGATCCTGAAGCGGGATTTTTTGTGGGGTTTGGGCAGGCTGCCCCGATAGTTGAATTTCCAGATGATCGTGGAGTAAAAAAATACAATCGAGTATGGCATCGTTGTTTATGTCAAAAACATCAAAGGCCAGGGTGTTTTTGGGAATTAGAAAATTTCGGTATCGGTCTTTATTCCAGTGGTCGAAAATTTTCAGCATTGTTTTGTCATAAACGAGTATGGCGGGGGGGGCTTGGGTGGAATAGTTATAGATCAGTAAATGCGTGTCTTGGCCCACATCTTCGTAAGTATGAATCTGAAAGGGCTGGGCACTTATCAGGCATGCGATGATATGTGGGATAACATGGGTCATTGATTGTATTGCTTGTGGGGGTTGTTTGAATAGTACACTGTTATTTTGGGGAAGGTATGAGCTGGATCGCTGGAGTTGGTTGAGACGACAATATCATCGAGTTT
>NVWG01000164.1 GCA_002746185.1 Candidatus Hydrogenedentota bacterium | reverse complement strand
AGTACCCCGGAACGGGTCTCCGACTATCCCGATCTACGCAATCCTCAGAGAATTTCCAGCACACTCTCCGGCGGACGTCCCAACGCTGCTTTCCCATTCGCTGTAACGATGGGCCGCTCCAGCAATTTTGGATACCGAACCAATGCGGCTATCACCTCCGCGTCAGGACTATCCGACGATAATCCCGCTTCTCCATATTCCGCTTCCTTCGTACGCACCACGTCATGGACCCGCAATCCCAGCAACGCGATCACTTCCGTCAGCTCCGCTTCTGTGAGCGGGTTTTTCAAATACTCCACCACCTTCGGCGCAATGCCTTTCGACTCCAATAGTGCCAGTGTTGCTCGGCTCTTACTGCATCGCGGATTATGATAAATCGTCACTTCCGGCATCGTATCCTCCCTCAATCGCTGATGACCAAGGGGGTGCCCCCCTCCACACAATCGTACACGCTGAAATCCGTGTACCCCACTTCCCGCAGGAAGGCTTCATCGATGACCGCCTTCCCGTCGCACAATTCAGGATGTTCCAGAATTTCCCACGTAGCATCGGCGATAATCTCCGGTTTGCGCCACTGGGACCGCTCGCCCATGCCATGATTGATGGTCGCCTGCGACTCCACCAGCGTGCGGGGCCACAACGCCGTACCGTGAATATTGTACTGACCGTATTCCTGCGGGATGCCGTGTGCGATGAGTGTCATACCGAACTTACTGATGAAATACCCTATCTTCCCGCCCAGGATATCCGTACGAATCGGCGGCGACATAACAATCACATGACCGCTTTTCTGTTCGATCATCTGGGGCAGAAACGCCTGCGTCACCGCGAAAGCCCCTTTCGCATTCACCGCCATCATCAAGTCAAACCGCTTCATGGGCGTTTCCGTCATGGGCAGCCACCACAGTGCCCCGGCATTATTTATCACCGCATCCACACGACCGAATTCCTTCAACGTGGCATCGCGAGCCTGCTCCACACTCGCCATATCCGTCACATCGCACCGCACCGGAAGCACGCGCACGCCATGACGTTCCATCTCCTCCGCCGCCGTGAAAATCGTTCCTTCCAAATTCGGTTGAGGCTCCGTCGTCTTCGCCGCCACCACAATATCCCAACCCTCCGATGCCAGCTTCAACCCCACCGCCTTACCAATCCCCCGCGACCCGCCCGTAATAAAAGCCACTCTATTCGCCATCACAAAATCTCCCAAGTAAATAAAAACAGTTTACCGTGTGGTGGAGGTGGGGCGCAATAGCCTCGGAATTTATTCGAATCAGAAGCAAATCGAATGTTCAACTTATTACACAAGTTGAACTAAATAGCTTTTCATAACCTGAGACAAAAAGAACGGTTCTCGGGGTGAGGAGATTGCCGCACTTCGCTAYGCTTCGTTCGCAATGACATCGTTTCAGTGTCATTGCGAGGACGGCGAAGCCGGACGCGGCAATCTAGTCACCCCTGCGACCACGAATCAAGGGGCGTGAGATCTCGTGCCGATGAGATCCTATGTGTAAAATCCTTTTTAACAAGAGGTAGAGAGGAAAAGTTTGTCTCAGGTTTATGAAAAGCTATTTAGACGAAAAAAGTATTCAGTTCTTAGCTTGACTGATTGCTAGATGAGAGCTACTTCTGTTCAATCCTTCAATTACGCTATCAATGGAAGCCTGCCCTTCAAAAAATGGGTCAAGTAATCGTAAAAAAAGAAACGCTGAGTCCATTCCATTTCGCACATCCGACAATTCAACATTCTCCATACCTGTAAAGAGGTTTTCGTATCCTTCTGGTCCCCCATCGAATACGCGCTGAAGCTCAGGTCTTTCGAGAAGTTTTTTCGCCACTGGATAGCCATACCAATAACCAGGAATGGAAACATCATCACGATTAAACCACTTAATGAGCTTCCAGGAAGCGGCTTCTTCTTTCTTTGTACTTTTCCGAACTGCCAGATAAATCCGATACCCCGAACTCGTAACAGCTTTCCCATCTGTGGGAAGTGGTGCTATCCCAAAATTTGAATTGTTTAGAGCAACCTTCACACCCTGATTGACATAATCCAAATGCTGCACGAAATTATTCATGATCATCATGGCACTGTTACCGTGACCTATCGGCAACCCGAATGTGGGATCCCAACTCTTATTTGTATTTTTTGATACCAGAAAATCCCTAATGAATGTAAGGTTTTTTCGTATATCAGGTTGATCGTAATTCACTTCCCCATCTACCAAATAGGAAACACCTAATTGACGATCCAGGGTGGTCCAAAGATTCGTCTCAATACCAAGTACGGGTGGAATATACACGCCCCGCTGGTCGATTACACCATCGCCATCCAGATCTACCGTAAGTGCTTCACAATATGACAGAAATTCATCCCAGGTAGTTGGCGGCCCAGACAAACCCGCCTTCTTGAATGACCGCTTATCGTACATGAGAAAAAAGGTATCCATAAACAATGGAACACCCCAACTTTTCCCTTTGTATTGTGCGCTAGTAAATGCGTTATCGTAGAATTGATCATACGAAAACTCTGTATCGGGCAGAAAAGAATCAACTGGCACTATCAGGTTACGAGATGCCAGATAATCTACTTCATTTCCCAAATAGGTCTGAATCCCAATAATATTTCTTGGAAGATCCTTAATCTCATCGATTGTTTGGTTATAGGGCCTTACAGGTGTAGTTACATTTCTCGCCAATACTCTAATATCGGGATTGGCCTCCATGAAGCTGCGGATTTCCGCATTGAACCACGCTTCCATATGTAAAGGGAGTGTTACAGAACCGATTTCAATCGCAGTAACGGAAGAACTATCTTCCACGGAAATATTTTCTTCAGAATATTTTTCTGAAGTGGTGTAACAGCCAGTGAACACGACAGCTAACAAAAACGCATAGACACTCCGTCGAACATTAACCGAACTGTGCGAATTGCGAATATATTTCAAGTCCATAACAACTTCTCCTCAAGAAGATTCGGAATTAGGATTGTATAATAATTGAACTCTATGATAGATAATCAGTACAACTGAAATATTAGAGATTGAGGAAACGTTTGTCAATGTAAGCATAGCCTAAATGCTTGAGGGTGTCTCTTCGCTCAATATACTCCCGAATATTGAGTACAACATGGGCGAGACGCCCATGCCCCGTNCTGTGTGTAGATTGTGGCACAGTCGCCCTCGGCTGTGAGTTAATTTGGTGAAGCGGGCGGTTCGCGAACCGCCCCTACGATAGTGTTTCCGAAACGATCGTGAACGAAAATTCAGGGTGGGTACGAAACCCGCCCCTACAGTAGTGTTTCCTATTTAATTCGCGAACGAAAAATCTGGCGGGTACAAGACTCGCCCTACAGATTACCGCGCTTCACTTCGTTTCACTCGCAATGACATTGACGGTTGGTTTATCTGTGKACATCTGTGACATCGGTGGACAAAAAAACACTACCTCCCCATCCATGGACACATCTWCACCCGGCTCCATTAACAACAGCGTTGTCGCGGAGGGACAATTATCTTTCTTCCAGCACGGCGAACTAGACGCAATACGACTGCTGGGTTTAATACACATCCTGGCTACCCGCGTCGCTTCTCACGATGCCATACGTCTGTACCCTAAACGCTGGCGAATACGGAATGATATTTCACCAGTCCCTGCACATCTTCCAGCGCGCCCGGTGCCAACTCCAACGCCATGAACGCCTCATCCGGCGCACCGTATTCATTGTCCAGACCGTAGGTGGATTGGGCAGACTTAAACCCGAATCGGGGATAAAACGCCGGATGCCCCAACACCACCACCGAAGCATGTCCCGCATCCGTAAGCCGCAGCAGCCCCTCGCGCACCAGCACCGACCCCACGCCCGTGCGTTGATGCACCTTCAATACACTCATGGGAGCCAACCCGATGGCATCAACCGACCCGCGCGCCGTTTCAATCGTCACCGGACTGAACGCGATATGCCCCACCGCCGCGCCGTCCACCTCCGCCACCAGAGACAACGTCAGCACCCCCGCATCCCGCAACGCATCCACCAGACGCGCTTCCCCGTCCCGCTCAAACGCCTCGGCGTTAATACGAAAAATCGCTTCTTGATCCGCTGGGATCTCTAGTCGGATGTTCATGTACTTACCTCCATATTAAACCTAAGAATATCATTGAGAGTGATACGGAGTGAAGCTCGGCAATCTGACCATCAACGAATCCTCACGCTATTTGTCGCGAGTTGCGAAACTCCTCGGACCAATTCCAAGGCAATCAATCTGATAGACAACATCGAAGCGGAAGCCTGAAAATAATGGAACTCCTAGATAAGCAATAATACATTCTTGAGTAGGGGCGTGGCGCAACCCGGTTAGCCCGCTTCGTTCGGAACGAAGAGGCCGGAGGCTCAAATCCTCCCATCCCCGATCAGTTAAAGGCATTAACTTCAGGGTGTTACATACATGTATCCATTGAGGTTAATTTCGTTTTTATTGTAGGTAAAAGAAAACTTCAATGCTATTTTCTGCGTCTATATCATATAGAAATATTCAACAGCCTTTTCTATTTCACAAAATGCTCTYGGCATCGTGATACATATAGTGATTCACACGACAATCGGACCAACAAAAAATATAGTGAGATGATGACAGACGAACAATTACTAAACAATTGGCTCACACTTCGGGATGCGGATGCTTTTAATGCTATCACAACCCGCTATGCAGGGCTGGTTTTTGCTACTGCCATGCGTATTCTACGCAATACAAGTGATGCTGAGGATGTGGCACAGAGTTGTTTCGAAGGCTTGGCAACCACCGAACATCCGCCAACTGGAGAGCTTGCGCCATGGCTCCATCGCGTTGCTACAAACCGAGCGTTGGATCATATTCGCACAACAAAAAATCGAACTAAAAGAGAAAAACTTTTTGCTGACGATCACCAAACTAAAAACGAATTGGTTTGGAACGACATCTATCCCTATATAGATGAGGCCATCAATGAGCTGCCCAATGATCTGCGTGATGTTCTCGTGGAACGCTATTATGCCAACCGTTCCGCAGCGGATATAGCACAGCGACTTGGAATTACACCGCGCACTGTATACAACCGTAGAGACGCAGGTCTCAAACAAGTCCGTAAGACCCTGCACAGACGCGGCATCTCTGTTGCCTCTGCCTTGTTGGTTACGCTCTTTAGTGCAAATCTTGTCCAGGCATCCACAGTTCCAGCTTCATTATCGATAACTTTAGGAAAACTTGCCGTCGCGGGCGTTGTTGCAAACTACACACCGTCGGCCATAACCAATGTCGCAACCATAGGGACGCTGTTACTCATGAAGAAAATTGCTATCGGATCCGTTATCTTGATCGTTTTCGCACTGGGAATCTGGAACGTCATGAATCCTCCCATACCCAAAGCACAGCCTCCGCAATCTTCGTATGCAGCCAAACCAGAAATCGAGCCGCCATCAAGTAAAGTACCAGATGCAACTGAGTTCTCCGCAGATATTGATGACGATAGTTCCATACAGAAGCAAGTGATTCTGGTTGGAGATGTAACTGGCCGCTTTTATAATAGCATCACGGGTGAAGGTATACCCGACATGCGCCCAGTTATATATGAAATAAGCAATGGCAAWATCAGCAAGAGTGCTCTAACTGTCGCCAACACTGATTCAGACGAAAACGGCCAGTATCGTATTGCAAATCTCCTGCCAGGGCAATACAGCATTGAACCCATGGAGGACTCCAAATTTCCAATTACGCCATACTATAGAGAAAGATTGACCGTCACCGTGGCAGTCGATTCCGTTGTGCGGAACGTGGATTTTGCACTCGATCCAGGTCTAAAAATAGTAGGTATCGTCCGTAATTTGGATGATACGCCAGCTGCGCGAGCAACGGTGACCGCACGCAGTGATAAAAGGCTATCGTTAACCATAACAGCAACAACATCTACAGACGGCTCCTATGCATTGCATGTGCCGGAAGGAGACGGCAACTTCAAAATTCACGCTTGGAAAAACAACATGCAAAGCCCTATTGTAAAAGCATCTATGAATGCTCAAGGAACGCTGGATTTGACGTTAACCGAATCGCTCAATGCATCCATATCGGGTCGAGTCGTGGATGCGCAAAATCGTTTAGTGGAAAACGCTACCGTCGGCCTGACCGGAGGTGGGCTGCATCTTGGAGAATTCTCACGCCAAGTAAAAACAGACGCGACAGGCCAATTCACTATCAAAGCCTTGGCTCCCGGAGAATACAGCATCTATACGGCTCACCCCGGCTCCACCTTTAAGGTAATGAAAGAACGCCTCCAAATGATTGCAATTCTCTCTAAAGGCGAACTAATGCAAGGTCTTCAGCTTTCTCTGGGGGCAAATTTATCTATATCAGGTCATGTAATCACACCAGAAGGCGCAACCCTCGCTGGAGCAAAGATCAATGCGCAGAACGAAACAGACGAGAACAGTTTCAATCAAACATGGCAGCCACATGCCTTCGCAACAACTCAAGACGATGGTACGTTTTTACTTACCGGACTTGAAGCGGGAACATACAAACTGTTTGGAATGTCCCCGGGACAGAGATTTTATCGGGATCTCACCTCCGTTTCCGCAGGAACGGAGGACGTGGAACTCGTAATGAATAGTACGAAGATGAATCTCCTGCAAGGCAGCGTCTTGCACTCCCAATCAGGCGAAGCCATTACGCGTTACAAACTGTATACACTAAACGACGGGCCATATTTCATTGACGATCAGATGGTTTTCTCTCAACTACCCAAGCACATATATGACCCAGATGGACGGTTCAGCCTTGAAGTCCCCGAGGGTATCACCGCCATAGGTATCAGCGCAGAAGGATATGCGCCAATTATTCAGAACATCGATATAACCGATTCAAAAGATCTGGACGAAGTGCTGTTCTCCATCACACCATCACGCTACATCGAGGGATCGGTTGTCGATACAAACGGGGCACCAATCGCAGGAGCCCACCTATTCTGGGGAGACCCTTTAGGCGTATTTGTGCGAAATCAATGGCTTACCCGAACTGATTCACAAGGTGTTTTTAGCGTAAACACAATTCCAAATGAAGCCCGGGTACTTACGGCAGGATATCGTGGATACGCGACCCAACAAAAGCGCATAGCTCAAGACATGACCTTTGTATTGGAAGTCGGAGGAGTTTTATACGGGCATCTTGCATCCGGCAGCACGCCTATACACAGTGCAGAAATAACATTGAGACAGGGAGATAGAAATGTAGCCGACCTCTCTGCACGCTCGGATTTTGACGGTACGTATCGCATCAGCGGCATTCCAGCAGGATCCTATACAATACGTGCCACCCTGCCTGACACCATCATGGAACGTGCGCTCTCCATCAGTGCAGGCGAAAAAATCGAAGAAAATTTCGATCTCGCATTGAGCGGCATCACTGTATACGGACAGATAATCGGCATAGAAAATTTTGATAGAGTACACTTGGATCTGAATGTTTYCTCATCCAACGGTCCCCAACAATACCGCACAAGGGGCAACGGCGATGGAACATATCAGTTCAATAATGTCGCTGGCGGATCAGCACAGCTGAAGGCACAAGTCTACCGTAAGCGCATGAATAATCTACTGCAGCTGCATGATCTGGAAATACCCGAAAACGAAGACCTGCTTCATGACATTCATTTCTCGACTGAAAACTCTGCCGCTGGTGTTTTCAATGGACAATAGTTGACACAAAACGGTGCCGTAGCTAGTTCTGATAATCCGGCAGCGCGCCATGTGACTCTACGATAGATTCCGCCACATACGTCCGTAGATCCAGACGTTTTCGCGGTAGAGGCAGCCAGCCTTGAATGCGATCCAACTGTTCGCGCAGGGTGTCGCCGTCAAACAGACTCGCTGCGATCTCCGTGGACTCCTGACGAATGCGATCCGCCGCGTATTCAAAGTAAATGCGCGCGAGGGTCTGAGGCAGTTTCGTATTTTCCGCGCCGTGTCGCCCTTGCAGTTTCAGCACCCGCAGCACGGTACTCTCAATGGCATAAATCTCAATGGCCATGTCCGCAAGACTGCCTAGGTACTGCTGGTTGTCGTTGGAGACCACGGCTTCCTGCCCGATTTTCTCCAAGACCACGCCCAGCATATAGTTGAACACGCTCTTCAATTCGATAACCTGGTCGCGCAAATCGTCAATGCTATCGCCGCGCCCTGTACTGCTGTCCCGCTTATCAGACGCTTCCACACTCTCGATAGCCGACGACAAATCCAGTTCGCCTTTGGATGCCTTGCGCAGCATGGCCTTCATGGAACTGAGTCGGCAGATTTCGCTGGTGCCTTCATAGATGCGTGAGATTCGCCAGTCGCGGTACATGCCCGCAGGTTTGTATTCTTCCGAGTATCCATACCCGCCGTGGATCWGCAATGCTTCGTCCGCCAGCTTGTTCACCATTTCCGATCCGTGTACTTTGGAGAACGCGCATTCGATGGAAAACTCCGCCAGCACCTTGAGCTTGCCTTCCACGGACTGCGCCGCATCGCCCATGGCCTCCACCTTGTTGTACACCAGCCCCGCCGTGCGATACGCCATGGACTGGGTGGCATACAGTCGCGCCGTCATTTCCGCCAGCTTGTATTGAATCAATCCAAAGTCCGACAACGGYACGCCAAACTGCAAACGCTCCGCCGCATATTCCGCCGCACACACCAGCGCCTTCTTCCCGCCGCCCACGCAATTCGTTGCCATCTTCATACGACCCAGATTCAGCGTACACATGGCGACGCGATGTCCTTGGCCAATTTCGCCCAGCACGTTCTCCACCGGAATGGGCACGTCGTCCAGGATAATGGGACACACGGACGACCCGCGAATGCCCAGCAGATTCTCGTTGGGCTGCACGTTCACGCCGGGAAAGTCGCGCTCCATAAGAAACGCGGTGAACTGCTGCCCGTCCACTTTCGCGAACAGGATGAACAGATCCGCCCAGCCCGCATTGGTAATCCATTGTTTCGAGCCATTGACAATATAGTGCGTACC
>NVWG01000163.1 GCA_002746185.1 Candidatus Hydrogenedentota bacterium | reverse complement strand
GCTGGCGAAAATCGCGCACAATTTCGYACGGATAATGCTTCAAACGCCATGTCATAGTGAACAGTCTCCAATGGCGATAAACCGGGGAGAATGACATGGGCATGCCGCGTCGTTTCGTTTAGATAGATATCCATGCTGATCATGAATTCCAGCGATGCCAAGGCCGCATCCAATCGTTTTCCATTAGGGGTGCTCAGTACCGGGTTCCCGGCGATGGTGATGAGCGCGCGGATTTGTCCTTCACCCGGCGTATCGATTTCTTCCGACATACAGGCTACAGGTAGTTCTCCGAAGATTTCCTTTAAATTCCGTACACGGCTGCCGTGGCGACTTTCTCGAAGTCCTCGTCCGATGCCCGGCTCTCCTTTAGTATTGGCAGGACCGTGGGCTGGCAGGGTAAACATAGCGCCGCCTTCCCGGTCCAAATTACCCGTCAGATAGTGAATGATGTCGGGGAGCCAGCTGGCCAGCGTGCCAAATTCCTGGGTACACGTCCCGATTCGTGCGTAGACCGCTGCCGACTCCGCCTGAGCCAGTTCCCGTGCGATACGGCGTATCTCCGGTGCTTCAATACCGCAAAGATCGGCTACCGTTTCCGGTGAGAAATCATGAGCCAACCCTTCAATGTCCTCCGCGCCCTGAGCAAATTCCGTCAAGCGTCCCGGATCCGCCAGTCCTTCATCCAAAAGGGTGTGGACAATGGCAAACAGGAAATACGCATCGGTTCCTGGCCGGATATATCGATGTTCATCAGCCAGCCGTGCCGTTTTAGTTCGTTTTGGGTCAATGACTACAAAGCGACCGCCACGGGACTGAATACTCTTCAGTCGACCAGCGAAATTGGGTGCGGTCATGAGGCTACCATTCGATTCCAGAGGGTTCGCTCCCAGAATAAGCATATACTGGCATCGGTCGATGTCTGGAATGGCCATGCTCAAACCCGAGCCGAAGAGCGCCGCTGATGTAAGTTCCTTGGGACGTTGATCTACCGTGCTGGCGGAGAAGAGATTCCGTGTGCCCAGCGTCCTTAGCAAGGCGGAATTATAGAGAGCCAGACCCGTGTTATGGGCTCCTGGATTACCCAGATACGCTCCCAATGCATTCTTGCCATGTTCCTGGATGATGGGCAGGAGGCGCCGTTCGATTTCCTCAAAGGCTTCATCCCACGTAGCTTCACGCCACGTCTCCCCTTCCCGTATCATGGGGGTACGGAGACGATCCGGGTCTGCGTCCAGATCCTGGAGAGCCACACCCTTGGKGCATAGGTAGCCTTCGCTGAACACGTCCTCATCGTTGCCGCGAATGGCTGTTACCTTTCGCCCGTCGGTCGTGATTTTCAAACCGCATGTGGCCTCGCAAATGGGGCATATCCGATAGTGTTGTTGCTCTCCCATGCTCTTTCTCCTTTGAATCTGTTAAATGTCGCCTTGTTCAATAACCATATTCGCTCGTTCCGCCAGCATGGGCACCGCAAATTGCAGTGCGGCAAACCGTTCATCCTTTGTCAGACCCTGATGATACCGATAATAGATTTGCTGCAACACCACGGCTAGTTTGATGAGGGCGAAAACGTAGTAATAATGTAGGTTGGATACATCCCGACCCGAGCGTTCCCCATAAATACGGGCGAATTCTTTTCGGGAAATCGCCCCGGGCATGCGGGTGAGGAAACAGCTTGAGGTCGTCACGCCCTCCGGCTCATCCGGATCGGTCCAGTACCCCAGCGTTACGCCTAGATCAAAAATGGGATCGCCAATGGTGGACATTTCCCAATCCAATACCCCAATGACGTTTGAGATATCCGAGGAATCGAGGATCAGGTTATCGAATTTATAATCGTTGTGTATCAGAACCGCATCGGTATCTTCCGGTATCCGTTCCTGACACCATTCGAATACCTGATTGACGATGGGAAGATCGTCCGTCTTGGAAGCGTCGTACCGTCGAATCCATCCTTCGACCTGACGGCGCACAAACGTCCCTTCTTTTTTCTGCAGCACATCCAGGCCGATACTTTTCCAATCAATAGCATGAAGATCCGCCAGGTTGATAGCGATGGCCTCACAGGCACGTCGCACTTCATCCTCCGTGGCCTCAAAACCTTCCGGCTTATCCTTCCGCAGAATCATGCCGCGAATACGTTCCATAGCATAAAAATCACACCCCATGATGTCGTGATCCTGACAGAATAAGAGCGGCTTGGGGGCCGGAGAATACACGGGATGCAGCTTCGACAAAATAGTATGTTCACGCCCCATGTCGTGGGCGGATTTCACGGTGCTGCCAAAGGGGGGGCGTCGGAGTACCATTTCCCGACCCCCTATCCGAATGAGATAGGTAAGATTGGAATGCCCGCCGGGGAACTGTTCCACCTCGAAGGCGCCATCAGGGAGATCCAGTTCGCGGCGAATGTATGGCTCCAGGACTGCCAGATCCAGTTCTTCTCCCTTACGCACTCCGGCAGTGTGGTCAATCAAATCACTCATATACTACATTCCCTTTCCAAGCCCAACTGAAAATCGAAAGATGTGATTCGGTAGGATAGCAAATGGCTTGTCAAAGATACACCCCTATAATGAGGTGCGCTTTGATAGAACAGTACGAATCCGGGCTTCCAGGGCGTGCTCCACGGATTCTTGTTGATCCCCATAGAGATTATGCTGGTGCAGTACATTTAGCGCGGCTTCACATTTTGACAAGGCCGTTTCTACAGCTCCCACGGATTCGGCTTGCCGAGCAGCGGCGTACAGTTTTTCAAAATCCATCTGCTCAGGAGAGGGGTCTTGGGAAAACAGGGCTTCCACATTCGATTGGGTATTCGGGTTTATGCCCTTACGACGATTTCGTGCAGCACGAGCCAAGGTAGTGCAAAATTGAGCTTCAGCCTCATCGCGCTCTGGCACAAAGGCTTCCAGACGATGCCGACATCCAGGGTGGAATACCCCGTCCTCTACTGCTTCTATCAACGCGGGCCAGGTCTCGTGAGTGCCGCTCACACTGACCACCGCGCCCACCCAATCACCGCACACGCTTCCGCCGTCTTCCGGCCCAGCTATTTTTACCAGATCGGCATCGGACTTCAGGAATTTACGAGCAATATCACCTATTGTAACTGGCAAAGAAGGGGTTTTATTGGAGGATGAATTTTTTTTTCGGAACAAACCCATGGGCCATCCTATCAAGCCGCCGATTCACCGTTCCATTCAAAAAAAACAGGTTCCAGGCCAGCCACCAGATCAAAGGTGACAGAAGCGGTATCGGCATTCATCTGAATGGTCTTCAGAAGAGGCTCCGATTGTTCCAGCAGGGAGTCCTTGTTCTGATTACCCAGAACCTTACTGCGGGTCCATTTTTCGGACAGAGCAACAATAGCTACGGTCACCTTATTTTGCTCACTGAATTCAGGATTATGGTGATACCGGATTGCTTCGGAAATTTCGCTCGGCAAGTTCCAATTGGTCGCAAGTTCGAAGCCCGCTTCGGTATGTGTTACCCCCATGAATTCCTGTTCCGCCTGAATGAGATCGTCGTCTATCAAATTGAAATTGATCTTACTGTATTCTTCCGAATCCGTTTCCAGCAGGGCGATTCGTCCTATATCGTGAAGTAGGCCAGCAGTGAAAATACCCTTGTCCTCGCCTTTGCCGCAAGCCTTGGCGATGATTTTCGCTGCAGATGCGCAATTCATGGCCTCTTCCCAATACCGCTTATAATCGAAAAGTTGTGAGGTTTCAAACAAGTTCATAACAGCAGCAGACAGTACAATGGAATACGTTTCCCGAAGCCCCAATAAGGCTACCGCCAGCTCTACTGTATCGACCCGATTGGGAAATCCATAAGCAGCCGAGTTTGCCACGCTGAGCACCTTAGCTGCAATGGGGGGATCCATAATGATATGTGCTGCCACTTCATTTGGAGAAACGGATAAATCATCCATGGCCTCTTTGACTTTTTCTACCGTTTCTGGGAGAGCCGGAAGTGTTTTCATACCGGAGATGAGTTTAAGAACCTTGCTCATCTTCAATCCCGTTTCCACTTTTTCCGGGGTAACCTCCGGTTCAGGTGAGGATTCATCCTTCGGCGCAGCATTTTTTGGATAGTATTGGCTTATGGCATTTTTAATGTCGGTGGGGGAGCACAAAATCGGTTTTACTCGAAGCCCTGTCATGGATTCGATTTCCTCGATGGTCTTGGCATCCAATGGGCAGACCATCCCGAGTGTTAACAGCTTGCCCATTTTATCAATGGGAAAAATTTCATTCTCAATCGCCGTATCGTTTGGTATGAGTGCAATGACATCGTCCGGTATTTGATAATTTGATAATTCGATGCTTGCAACGCCTGGCTGACCCGAAAGAAACCGAACAAATTGCTCGACGGTTAGATGGCCCAGATCAATAAGCGCTTCAACGATTTTTTCGCCGGATTTTTTCTGTTTATCCAGGGCTTCCTTCAGTTGACCGCTGGTAATCAATTCATGTTCGATCAATAAATCGCCGATTCGTTTTCGYTNNYRRRCGAYMCGWMSRAKGSANYGGGTWKWWRMGSRANSGATGKYGNNRKWWWSWCGKTSYANTGRSYWYWMTTCMRMWMACSANNCYGAWGRMTTYSWYRSCCACYKCYRTTKYKKYRMCGCAAGTACATGTTAGAATGAGCATCGTTTGTCCTATCGGTTGAGAGTACATACGTGGGGGTTCGAAATAGTCAACCAATTCCCTCAAAGACGATCCCTGAACGAATCATACCAGCAAAGTGACTAAAATCCAAAAGAGTACACTTGTTATTTTTGGGGTTAACCGCTGGCTTTTTCAAATAAACTAGGCCCCGCAGGAGTTTCCTCCTACGGGGCCAATAACGCTTAAACGGTATTCAGCAAATTAGAAGCTGATGCCCGTTTCGATGTAGACGTAATCAACATCTTCGTCGTCGCCGGAGCCACCAACAACACTGAGGCCATTAGCACCGATCAGGTTGCCGTCAGCAATGCCGTCGCCGCTGAAGAAGCGAGCGTAGCCAACTTCAAAGTACAGGTCTTCGCTGTACTGATAAGTAGCATACAGACCGAGTTCCCAACCGATGTCGTCGTCGTTGTTACCCAGCTCTTCGTCAGCCTGGAACCAGGAAACTACGCCGGACACACCAACTTTTTCCGTTACTTCGGCGCTGGCGCCGGCACGGAGAATAAGCAGGTTGGACAGGTCAGTGTTACCCAGGATCTCACTGTATTCCCAATCGGAATACAGACGGTTGAATCCCAGATCGTTATCGTCGGGACCTTCAAAGTAGGCTGCGCCAATGAATACACGAGGCTGGTAGTTGGAGTCAAAGGTATACCCAACTTCAACATTTGCGCCGATAGCATCAAAGTCAACATCCGAAGCTCCAAGACCGCGTACTGCGATACCGGAGGCACTTACGCCGTCAAAAACTTTACCAGTCTGGTAAGCAGCTTCAACTTCGAAGTCGAACTGACCGTACGTACCAGCAGCACGAAGGCCAATGGTGTGCAGTTCGATGGTATCGGGAGAAAAGCTTGCAGATATACCGCGACCCAAGCCGTCATTACCAACACCAGCAAGACGAGCATAGAACCAGTATGCGTCAACAACGATATCTTCAAAACCGGTGTAGCTGGCATAGATACCATACAGGTCATTGTCGATGTCTTGTTCAATCGCACGGTTTTCAGCCAATTTCACCCAAAGAGCGGTAGCATTCCAGCTGTCCGCATCGTAGCGGGCTGTAATACCGTCAAAAGACAGGCCGGTGAAATTCGCGG
Organism: Candidatus Hydrogenedentota bacterium; assembly: GCA_002746185.1. Taxonomy (GTDB): domain Bacteria; phylum Hydrogenedentota; class Hydrogenedentia; order Hydrogenedentales. Next base: position 3,271 of record NVWG01000163.1, on the reverse strand, counting down.
CTGTATCGTTGTTACCAACGAGCCATTCGCTGCCGAACTGAATTTCCTGACGACCAATACGCAGGGTTACCGGGTATCCGCCAGTTTCGCGGGTCTCGATGTACGCCTGGTACAGGTTTACATTGGTCAGATTAGCTGAACTGGAGCTGCTGGGAGCGCGATCAAAAAATGAATTGCTGTTGCCGAGGTTAGCTTGACCGGTTAAGGTGTCTTCCCGGAAATCATCGCCCCAGTTGTTCAGAGCATCCAATTCGATGAACGCGGTTACATCGTCAGCGAAGTCAGCCTTCACATTAACGGTGGTGCGCTGTTCAACATTAGCGTTGGATGCATAGTTATCCGAATCAACACCAATCATGCCGGGTGCATCAACAGAGTAGTAGTTTCCGCGAATGCGGATAGAGCCGCCGACTTCAACATTCTGCAGCTGGGCAAAAGCCGGAACTGCAATGCCGACCATCATAACGGCCAATAGTGCAACAAGTGTATAACGCATGATGCGTATCTCCTTAGTATAGAACTTTAAAAGTGATTGGCTATAGCCAATCGCGTTTCGTTTACTCCTCCCGAAAGCGGCACATACCGCTTTCTCGGCGTGCGATCGCACGCGATATATGGTGTCCACATCTTCAGATGCCATCCCAGGTTGTGTAGTAAGTCTAGTTCCATCCCCTCCTTTCTATAAGTAAATTTGGGACTGCTTCCGATGTTATTATTCAACTGTAATAGCGTAAAAATATTGTCATCTGGCACAATATATGGTGCCCATTTATGGTAAACTGACCGAAGTGTACATGATTTAGAACAAAAATGTCAAGAGTTTACGTCTTGTTTTTTGCGTAATTCACCTCAAAATCACAAAAGACTTCAGAAACTGAACGAGAACACCTCAAAGCAATACTTATTATTTACACCATATCGACTCAGAAATCAACTTAATATCATAATTACTTGTTATTCGAGTATTCCAAGCATTTCCTCAATACGAGTAAATTTTTCTCTTGGTTTTCCTATTTCTACACCCCGCTCGACTTCTGCGGCATCAATACGCTGCCAATCATCAAAGGAAACTATCCGCTTCCCGATCTGACTAATTCTAGTGAGTAAGGCATCTGTATCTGGAGTGGAACAGGGTTCCAAGTCCCCAATATCCTCCAATAACCTGGCTACTGTAGCTTGGCTATCGGGCTTATTGGTGCCAATAATACCACTTGGACCACGCTTAATCCAACCTGCAACATATATTCCGGATACGGTATCGTTCCCATCAAGCACCCGACCATCTACGTTAGCGATAACACCCTTTTTGTCATCAAAAGGCAGCCCCGGCGTAGGAAGCCCGCGATACCCTACACTTCTAAACACCAAACCGCATGATAATTCTTCCATTTCACCTGTACCCGCTGCCCACGCGCTGCCCGGTTCACCTTCTAATTTGTTTTTTTCTAATCTGATCCCTTCAACCCGATCCTGCCCTAGCAGTTCCGCTGGACCTTTAAAAAATTGTATGTGCAGCTTACGTGAATGCTTGCCCGCCCCTTGAGCGGCGATATCCTGCATGGTGGGCACGATACGTCCTGCGTGTTTATTTTCGGGATTGTCATATTCGGCTTGGCTGATAGGGTCGAATTGCATGTCTGCCGGATCGATAACCGCGTCGCATGCCGCCAGACGGCCCATTTCTTTGATTTCTACCTGTGTGAATTTGGCCTGAACTGGACCGCGTCGTCCAATCATATAGATGTGCTTTATCTTGCTCTCCGCCAACGCATCCAGTGCATGCTGGGCAATATCAGTTTCTTTCAGTTCATCCACGGTCTTGGCCAAGATGCGGCATACATCCACCGCCACATTCCCCTGACCAATAATAACGGCCGTTTCGACAGAAAAATCGAACTCGGTATCCCGGTATTCCGGGTGCCCGTTATACCACGCTACAAACGAGGTAGCCGTGTGACTTCCCGGTAGATCCTCGCCGGGTATATTCAACCGCCTATCCGAACTGCATCCGGTGCAGAAAATAAGGGCATCGTAATAGGTCTGGAAATCTGCCACGGAGATATCTTCGCTTATATYCACGTTGCCATAAAAATTAAATTCCGGCTTGGCAGCGATGCGTTCATAAACTTTAATCACGTTCTTAATCTTGGGATGATCCGGTGCCACACCCAGGCGTACCAGACCATAGGGCGACGGCAATTTATCGAACATGTCTACCCGCACCACGTAATCCGACTTCATAACCGCATCAGCGGCATAAAATCCGCTGGGCCCGCTTCCGATGATACCTACGCGTAACGGCCGATCTGCTGTGCCCAATGTGCTCATGCGGTGTCCTTGATTTAGTAATATAAGGAAGAGATGACCCTAAAAACAAAGATATTACCGCCCAATCAACCAGGGAGTCAAGATTTCCACAGAGCATATCTCAAACAATACACCTTATGTGGAATAATTCAGTATACTTTCGGTTTTCAGTACAGTATATTTCAATCTCATCTTTTACCTTGGAGGTCTCATGCCCAAACCCCCTAATCTCATTCAAACTGACTGGCAAGCCGTATACGATTCCGGAAAGGATTTCGCTGCTTGGATGAAATCCGGTGAATCGGAACAAAACGTCGATGCCCTCCAGCAATTCTACGATTCTCAAATTATCTCTGAGAATGTTCAGATCCAACTCAAGGCACTCACCCGTCCCATCCATGTCGTTGCTATTGCCGAGGATTGGTGCCCCGATGTAATTCGCCATGTCCCCGTGCTGCAAAAAATGTCCGATCTGTCGGATAACCTGAATGTGAGGTACATCACCCGGGAGGAGCACCCTGATGTGTTTGTGCGCTTTCTCACCAACGGCGGTGAAGCCATTCCCAAGTTTATTTTTCTCAGCGACAAGTTTGCGGAATGCGGCAACTGGGGGCCCATGCCGGAGCGTCTGAAAGAGCTCATCGCCCGAGGCAAGGCATGTGACAACGTAGCGAAAGCCCGGGAAAAAATTTACGCCGCATACATCGCCGACACAGAGCGCGTGGAAGTGGTGGACGAGTTGATATACCGAATCGGTGTAGCCGCCGCCGAGACTCCTTGATGGCCGCTGACCTATTAAAGGAAGCGCTACGCCGAATCGATAAAGCCAACGCCGCCGATGGCAACCATCGCATAAGCCATCCCTAGATAACCAAACACAGGCTTGCGACTGAAAGTAGAGACAATCTGACTGATAATACCAAAGCCTGGCAAAATCATGATGTACACTTCCGGATGGCCGAAG
>NVWG01000162.1 GCA_002746185.1 Candidatus Hydrogenedentota bacterium | reverse complement strand
TCATCGGATACGGGACTTTCATCCAGAGGCGGCGGGGGTGTGGTGTCGTCGCTGCCGCCGCATCCGGCGAGGGTGGCGGAAAATCCGAGGATGAGGGTAAAGGCCCAGTATTTTTTCATGGTGTAGGTGCTCCCGCGAGTTGAGAATTAAATAATTTATCCCCATGGTACCGGGGTTTCAGCGTGATGTCTAGTTTACCTTTTCTTGGGAAAGAAAAAGGTAAATCCAAAAAAGAACCGATAGATGCTTTGCATCAGAAGGAAATGAAATTCTGAATATTTTTGGAAATTTGGGGTATTTGTATATAGGAAAGAGGGAGGGTATATGCATCAATTGGCTGGGTATAAAGAGAGGCATCCTCATTGGGACAAGATCGCACACTTGGGAGTGTGGTTGATATGGCCTGCCCTGGTTTTTTCCGTTGCGTATTTAGTTCAGTTCCTCGTTTTGTTTTACGGATTCGGATTGTTTGTTGGGAGCGGCATTAGGTTCGCGACGGCGCCATCTGCATTAGCTATGGGCGAGTTGCTACAGCGTTTGTTTTTGGGCGAAATCCCTTGGAAATCACTTCTAATTCTACCAGCGTTTACGGCATTGATTACGCTGGTGAAACCCAATACGTTTCGGGATTTATTTAAGAATGGGTTGTAGGAGTCGATATGCAATGCTCCCCTAAAAATGGACGGTTAATCCAACATTGTAGCGAGGACTCCAGACACAGGCATCCTGCCTATGTTTAATCTCAACATGGGCGAGACGCCCATGTCCCGAAAAAGGTGTAGCGTCCGATTTCACATCGGTTGCAAAACCATTCCCTCATCGATGGGGGATTAAGGGGTGCTTTGATTCACAGCCGCCCTCGACGGTGAATCAACAAGGCCAGGCACAGCCCCTCGGGGCATGGGCGTCTCGGGGCTGTTGAAAAAGTCGCCGAACCAATCCGCCACGACTATCCTCACCACCACGGGGCATGGGCGCCTCGCCCATGCAGGTCAATTAAATCACAGGCGGAACGCCTGTGTTCACTAATTCAAATGCACGTACTCATCCGCAACCAATCGACTTTTTCAACAGCCCCGAGGTGCCCATGCCCCGGTTGAGAAGAGCAGGGTATTGACACGTTTGAGAGCTTGAGCACTATGGTGCAATTATAACATTCCCTCATCGAGAAAGGATCTCTCCTGATGCGAGGAGATTGCTGCACTTCGCTTTGTCTCCGAATTGCTTAACRTCTACAACAATGACACTACATTTAAGTCGACTACTTCAGCCGCACCTGATACACCGCTGTCCTGGCGGTGGCGAAGAGGGTTTTGTTTTTGGGGCCGCCCAGGGTGCAGTTGGCGGGTTGTTGGGGGAAGGCGATGGTGCCCAGGTGGGTGCCGTCGGGTTGGTAGACTTCTACACCGTTTTGGGCGGTACACCAGATGGTTCCTTCTTTGTCAACCACCATGCCGTCGGGGTTTTCGAGTTCAGCGAAGGTGCGTTTGTTGGAAACGGTACCGTCGGCGGCGAGATCGTAGGCATACAATTCGTGAGCGCGGGTATCGTTCATGTAGAGGGTTTTTTCGTCGGGGGACAGGGCGATGCCGTTGGGGAAATCGAATCCGTCGTCCAGTTTGATGACGGTGCCGTCCGGTTTGACGGCGAAGAAACCGATGAAGTCCAGTTCGTTGTTCTTGGAGTTGCCCCATGAGCCCGGGTCGGTGAAGAAGATGGTGCCGTCGCTGCGGGCCACSAGRTCGTTGGGCATGTTGAATCGTTTTCCGTTGTAGTGGGACGCGACGACGGTGATGGTGCCGYCGGGTTCAGTGCGGGTGACGCGGCGATTGCCTGCTTCGCAGACGATGAGGCGGCCTTGGTGATCGAGGGCGAGGCCGTTGGGTTTGCCGCTGGGTTTGCGGAAGATATCGCTGGGGGCGAGATGGATAGTGTCGCGGCCGCCGTCGGTAAAGAGGAATCCTTTGCCGGGCATCCACACGGGGCCTTCGGTGAATCCGAACCCGTCGGCGACCAGTTCGACTTCGCCGATGGTGAGGTCGGAGTTGCCTGCGCCCAGGGTAAGGATGGCGGTAAGGAGGATGAGGAGTGGTTTCATGGGGTTTGCCTTTCGGGTTATGGGGGATATCATAGATTGAGTTTAGCATGCAACGGGCGGGGCTTTGTAGYAGGGGCTTACCCCCCCCTTTGAGCCTCCCTCGAGGGGGAATGGTCTTTTACAATTTTTTGTGGGTTGGGATTGTAGTAATCTGGTATTGGTGTTGGGCGGGTGTTTTCTTTAGAATGGGGATTGGCTTTGGGTAGGTAAGGAACGCTTGGTATGGCTACGGTTTTTATTGCGGTTGCTTCGTTTGTGGGTTTTATTGTGGCGTACCACACATACGGACGGTATTTAGCTCGGAAGGTTTTCGGGCTAGACCCAGAGGCGGTGGTGCCTTCGGTGGAGTTGGAGGACGGGGTGGATTTTGTGCCCACCCGGCGGGCGGTGGTGTTTGGTCATCATTTCACGTCGATTGCGGGGACGGGACCCATTGTAGGTCCGGCGATTGCGGTGTTCTGGGGATGGCTGCCGGCGCTGGTGTGGGTGATCYTGGGGTCGATTTTTGTGGGCGCGGTACATGATTTCGGGGCGCTGGTGATTTCCCTGCGGAACCGTGGTCAGACCATTGGCGATGTGGCGAGCCGTTTGATATCCCATCGTGCGCGGGTGTTGTTTCTCATTATTTTGTTCATGGCATTGTCCATTGTGCTGGCGGTGTTCGGGTTGGTCATCGCGACGATTTTTTCGCTGTATCCCGAGACGGTGTTGTCGGTATGGATGGCCATGCCGTTGGCAATAGCGTTGGGTTTCTGGATGAAGCGGTCCACTGGCGGATTGTTGATTCCCTCGTTGGGCGCGTTGGCTTTGTTGTACCTGTGTGTGTGGATTGGGGTGAAATATTTACCCATTTCCATTCCTACTCCGGAGAATGCGGAGACCTACGTGCAGCAGTTGATGAATCCGGTGGTGATTTGGACTGGGATTTTATTCACCTATTGTTTCATCGCCAGCGTACTGCCGGTTTGGGTGCTGCTCCAGCCTCGGGACTTTATCAATTCGCATCAGTTGATCGTGGCGTTGGGTCTGTTGTGTCTGGGACTCCTCGTAGCACGGCCTGAATTGGCGGCTCCGATAATTAACAAAAATCCTCCGGCAGATGCGCCGCCCATATTCCCGTTCCTGTTTATAACCATTGCATGCGGGGCTGTGTCGGGATTTCATTGTCTGGTGGCATCGGGTACCACATCCAAGCAAATCAAGACCGAGGGCGACGCCCAGTATGTGGGATATGGTGCTATGTTGTTGGAAGGCGCGCTGGCGGTGCTGGTAATTCTGGCGTGCAGTGCGGGCTTAGGCATGGGTATAAAAGGAAGCGGCGGCGAAATGCTCACCGGGTCAGCGGCATGGCAGCATGTTTATGGACAGTCCTGGTCGGGCATGGGACTGGGCGCGAAGGTGGGGGCGTTCATCGAAGGCGGGGCAAATATGATTGCGTCGCTGGGAATCGGACTTCCCATGGCGGTAGGGATCGTGGCGGTGATGGTGGCGTGTTTTGCAGCGACCACGCTGGACACGGCGACACGTTTGCAGCGGTATGTTATTCAGGAACTGGGCGCGGCGTTGAATATCAAGCCGCTTCTAAATAAGTATGTGGCTACCAGCGTGGCGGTTTCTGTGGGATTGGCAGTGGCGTTGATTCCTGGGCCCGTGGGTCCCGGATCGGGCGGCCTGATTCTGTGGCCGTTGTTTGGAGCTATTAATCAGCTACTGGCAGGGTTGGCATTTATGGTCATCGCGTTTTATCTTATTCGCCATGACAAGCCCATTGCGTTTCTGGTGGTGCCGGGTGCGTTGATGGTGGCACTACCTGCGATAGCCATGTGGATGAATATTTACAATTGGTACTCCGCTCAGAACTGGCTTTTGGTCGGTGTGGGGCTGGTGATTGAAGGACTCCAGTTCTGGATGCTTCTGGAAGGGTATCTCATGTGGAGCCGGGCGAAAGGTGTACTGCCGGAGCCGCTGCCTCCTTTGAAGCCATCGGTAGTTGGCGGGGCGGGAAACGAGGGCGGCCGTTCTTGTTAGAATTAGTGAAACTTTATCATGTATCAAGGGATGATAGTGGGGTATTTAGGTTCGATCTGTCTTCTTCATGATGTCAATAGTTTAACTACCTGCTGATTAGATAGACTATATCTTTAATGCTTGGAATCAAGCGTTCGGACTGTTATAATCCGGCGCGGGTKGAWWGGGAANKGAATKTNNYTKWWCSAYCWWGMAGTATTCAGACTGGAAGGAGGTGTTGTTGTATGGCAGACGTAAATGTAGAAGAAACCGTCAAGCGCATTGTAGTGGAACGCATGTCGAAAACGGAAGATGAAGTGACACTGGAAGCGCGATTTATTGATGATCTTGGTGCCGATTCGTTGGATTTGACCGAATTGTTGATGGCTCTGGAAGAAGAGTTTAATGTAGACATCGATGATGAAGCGAATACAATCGAGACGGTAGGTGATGCGGTAGACTATATCGCGAGCAAGGTCAGTTCTTAAATGTATCTTTCCGCGTTTAATTCAACGCTTCTCCTATAGATTCTGCCCGGCCCGCTTCGGCAGGCCGGGCATTCTTAACATAAGACTTGATTCTGGTCTGAGTAAGATGTATTTTTTCCATTTCCGGTGGCATTGAACTTGGTGGAGTTGGAGTGTCAATGAGCAGACGAGTGGTGGTTACAGGGTTGGGGGTGGTCTCTCCGGTTGGCAATACTATCCCTGCGTTCTGGTCTTCYCTATGCGAAGGTCGTTCGGGCATTGGCCCCATTACCCATTTCGATACAGAAGGGTATAAAACCCGTATCGCAGGTCAAGCCGAAGATGTTATTCCTGAAGGATATACCCCAAAAGATATAAGTCGTCAGGATCGGTATTCCGTTTTTGCTGTTGAGGCATCGGATCAGGCTTGGAACGATGCGGGTTTGGAGCAGGATAAACTGGATCTGGATCGTTGTGGTGTCATTTTGGGCAGCGGCATTGGTGGTATCGGTAGTATTTCTAATGAAGTCATCAAGATTCACGAGGGTGGTCCACGCAAAGCATCGGCCTTTACTATTCCCAAAGGCATTGCAAATCTGGGGTCGGGGCATGTGGCTATTCGTCACGGTCTGAGAGGCCCGAACAAATCTATTGTTACTGCCTGCGCTTCATCCAATCATTGTATCGGCGAAGGGGCTTTACAGATTATGCTGGATCGTGCGGACGTGATGGTGGTGGGTGGTGCGGAAGCGCCCATCGTACCTATTGGTATGGCAGGGTTTATTGCCATGCGCGCCATGACAACGCGTAACGATCCGCCGGAACAAGCCTCACGTCCTTTTGACAAAGATCGGAGTGGCTTTGTCATGGGGGAAGGAGCMGGRGTWYTSATCCTGGAATCGGAGGAACACGCCAAGGCGCGGGGTGCAGCTATTCTGGCGGAAATATGTTCGTTGGGGGAATCATGTGATGCCTTTCACATGACGGCACCCCTGCCCGATGGCTCCGGGGCAGCGAAGGCGATGTTCAACGCTTTGAAGTGGGCGAAGATAGATGCATCGGAAATAGATTATTTCAATGCTCACGGTACAAGCACTCCACTGAATGAACCTGGTGAGGCGAAGGCGCTGCGGGCGGTTTTCGGCGAGGACATGCCGTATGTGACATCGACCAAATCCATGACGGGGCATCTGCTGGGAGGAGCCAGCGCTATCGAGGCTATCTCGTGTATTCTGACCATTCGAGACAACATCATTCCTCCCACCATTAATTTTGAAACACCGGACCCGGAGTGTCTGGTGAATTTGGTGGCCAACGAAGCGATGGAAACGCGGGTGGATGTGGTCATGTCGAATTCGTTGGGATTTGGCGGACACAATGCGTCGTTGCTAATGCGTCGGTATGTCTAGCGACGAATCACGGGCATCTGTTCTTCTTTCCTTATGTTCCCGCCTGGACATATCTTTTTCCAATATATCGCTTTTGGATAAAGCGTTGACCCATGCTTCTTTTTCCATTGATTCAGCGGAGTCGTCGTCCAATTACGAGTCGCTGGAATTTGTCGGTGATGCAGTGGTGGATTTATCGGTGGCGCAGCGGTTGTATACCGCCTTTCCCGATTTGACTCCTGGAGAATACACGCAGATGCGGGCTCGTATCGTGAATAAATCTACACTGGCGCAGGTGTCCAGAGATTTGAATTTGGGTGAGTATATTCAGTTGGGGAARGGGGAAGATTCGGTTGGGGGGCGGGACCGGGAAGCACTGCTGGCGGACTGTATGGAATCGTTGGTGGGGGCGTTGTTTTTGGATGGCGGCTGGGAGCAGGCGGACGCATTTATCGGATGTGTGTTTAAGGATGTGCTGGCAGGGGCAGGTAAATCGCCGGATCTGCTGGATTATCGGTCGCGGCTGCAAAATGAGTGCCAGGGGCGGCAGCAGGCGTTACCGGAATACAGGGTGGTCAATGAATCCGGACCGGATCATGCGAAGGAATTTGTAGTAGAGGTATATATTCATGGGAAAAAACGGGGATCTGGGCGAGGTTCTACCAAGAAATMGGCGGAGCAGCTTGCAGCGTGCGAAGCCCTATCCAAAGATGGTACTATATAGCCCTTTCATTGACTAATCGAGGGAAATAAGCAGGGAGTAATGGTTCGGGTGAACCGTCCAAAACCGGCGATTTATTGATAAATCGCACATGTTCAGAAAAGGAGTAAAAACACGTTATGGAATCGATTCCATTCTTGAAGGTAGCCGCAGGTGCCAGCGTATTGTCGCTGTTGTTTGTGGTGTACTTGGCTAGGTATACCTTGGCGCAGCCCCAGGGTAATGAGTTGATGGCGAGATTGTCTACGCTAATACAGGAAGGTGCTCGGACATTTTTGCGGCGAGAGTATAAGTATGTATTCACTTTTGTAGTGGTCATATTTGTTGCGCTTATCGTTATTGGTGAGTTTAGTGATGTGAATTTAAGCTGGAGGACATCGGTGGCGTTTGCTGCCGGAGCCTTTGCCAGTGCGTTAGCGGGTTTCCTGGGCATGAATATTGCCACCCGTGCAAATTCACGTACGGCGGCAGCGGCTGAATCGGGCGGTGTTACTGCTGCGTTGAATGTAGCCATCAGTGGCGGCGCAGTAATGGGCATGGGCGTGGTAGGTATCGCGCTGTTGGGTCTGGTCATTATCTATAAAATATTTGATGGTGATACGGAAATTATAAATGGATACGCCATGGGTGCTTCGCTGGTCGCGTTGTTTGCCCGGTCTGGCGGCGGAATTTTCACCAAGGGCGCGGATATGGGCGCTGACTTGGTGGGTAAGGTAGAAGCAGGGATTCCGGAAGATGATCCGCGTAACCCGGCTGTTATCGCAGATAACGTAGGCGATAACGTGGGTGATGTAGCTGGTCTGGGTGCTGATTTGTTGGAATCGTATGTAGAATCCATTATCGCCAGCTTGGCTATTGCTGCTGCCGCTTCGGTTTCGCTGAGCGGTGAAGGCGTAGAATATTTGAAAGCCTTCCCATTTGTTGTAGCGGCTATCGGTATTTTGGCTTCTATTGTAGGTGTGATGTATGTGAAGACGTTTGCCAAGAATAATCCCCAGAGCGCGTTGATGAACGGTACATATATCAGCGGCTTGCTTACGATTGCAGGTACATTCGTCTATGCAAAGACGGCGGGCACGTCCTTTACCTTCGGCGATACGGAATACCAGTGGTGGGGGCCTTTCGTGGCCAGCGTACTGGGCGTTGTTTCCGGTTCAGCCATTGGGTTCGTAAGTGAATATTATACTTCGAGCAAGTATAAGCCCGTGAAGAAAATCGCAGAAGGATGCCAGCAGGGTCCGGCGATTACCGTAACAGAAGGTACAGCGGTAGGTATGCAGTCTACTGCTTTGCCAGTGTTGATACTCGCGGGATCTATTATTATTGCTTACAACGTATGCGGTGTGTACGGTATCGCCATTGCTGCGTTGGGTATGCTGGCTACGACGGGTATGGTTGTGGCAGTGGATTCGTATGGTCCGATTGCGGATAACGCAGGCGGTATTGCGGAAATGGCCAAGTTGGATCCGAAGGTACGCGAAATTACGGATAACCTGGACTCGGTAGGTAACACCACGGCAGCCATTGGTAAAGGTTTTGCTATTGGTTCAGCTGCGTTTGCGGCTATTGGTCTGTTAAGTGCATTTCTGGTAAGTGCGCAGTTGGAGCCAGCAGATGTGAGCCTCATGGATTCGCATATCCTGGCCGGGGTACTTATCGGCGGAATGCTGCCGTTCCTTTTTTCTTCGTTGTTGTTCCGTGCGGTAGGTGATTGCGCGAATATGATGATCGAGGAAGTGCGTCGTCAGTTCCGGGAAATCCCGGGTCTGCGTGAAGGTAAAGAAGGCGTAGAACCGGACAGCTCTCGTTGCGTGGATATTGCTACGCAAGGTGCTATTAAAGGCATGATGCYTCCTGGCCTTTTAGCAGTAGCATTTCCTGTTGTGACGGGACTTGTCCTGGGTGCGGCAGGACTGGCAGGAATGCTGGTTGGTGCTATCGTGACAGGCGTGATGCTGGGTATTTCTACAGCGAATTCCGGCGGGGCTATGGATAATGCCAAGAAATTCATCGAAGAAGGAAACTATGGCGGGAAGAATTCTGAAGCGCATAAGGCGTCGGTGGTAGGTGATACCGTTGGTGACCCGCTGAAAGATACYGTTGGTCCTTCCATCAATATCCTCATCAAGTTGATGTGCGTGATTTCGCTGGTGTTGGCTCCTATCTTCGGAGCGTCCTTGATCTAGGCCGAATCCCGAATAAGAAATACTTAGCAATCCCCGGACGCTACGGTGTCCGGGGATTTTTTTGATCAGGGGCTTTAGGTTGGTTTTATATCCATATCCGGTTCAACCCATTCTGGGTTGCTGAATTTCGGCATTTTGTGACCCCGGATTTCATCCGGGGCTATTGATATTCAGCCCCTTCGGGGCTCAAGTTGATGGCAAATCCCCGCTTACTGGGTTTCCCTGCACACCAAGTACCGCGCAGGAAACAATAGGTCACAATATTGTACTAATTTCAAAGCAACCACTATTTATTATCAATATCATGTAGGGGCGGTTCGCGAAC
>NVWG01000161.1 GCA_002746185.1 Candidatus Hydrogenedentota bacterium | reverse complement strand
ATGCTTAATATCTAAGCTTCCAATAAGGAAAAATCGTTTTCTTGCCTGCGGTACATTGCAATACGAAGCATCAAGAATGATTGTTGTAACCCCATACCCTGCATCTGTGTATTGTTTAACTACATCTGAAAGTATTTGGCTTTTTTTTATACGTTCAACATTTTCCATAACAAAAAATTTAGGGCAAATAATGTTTACTGTTCTAAAAAAATGAGAGACTAGAGTTCTCCTCGGGTCTCTTTTATCATTTTTTCCAACGACCCCACATCTTTTCCGTCTATTGATTCGGTTCCACCCTCTTCCAGCGTGATAGGGGTGGCGAAACTCATGCCCCCGCTGCCTTCAACTTCTGGTCGCTCTTTGGGGATGAAGATTTCTTCTACCTTCAAATGCGTATCGAGTTGATAATCCACTACGGCGGATAGCTTGGCCTGTAGATAACGTGTGCCGGAAGAGATATCTTCTGGCGGACTATTGGGATTATCCCAATTGTCTTCCGTATTGTCATAACGTCCGATGAGGGAGAGGATGGACCCGGCAGGTGCTGCGACGGGTTCGTCAAAAATATAGGAGGACGTCCATTTTTGTTGGAACTCTGGAATCCAGAGGAGGGTTTTACCGCGACCGTCGGGGTAGGTAATGGTGACTTCAATATCTTGAGCAACGGGTCCCATGCGGGGACTGACGCTTACCAAGTGGACGTTTTCTTTCATGGTGTAGGAGGTCTCTACTTTATGGTCTCTTTTGTTTGCCTTGATGCTAAAACCGTCTTGAGCCATTTCAAATGATTCGATAAGCAGATCAATTTCTTCGCCTTCCCCTGCGAGGAAAAGTCCCAACTTGGATTGGTCTCTGATTTCCATGGAAGTGTCAGCGTAATCGGGCCGGGCATATTGGATGGCCATGCGGATTTTCGAACCTTTGCGAAGCAGGCGGCCTGCTTCATCGGGAAAGAGGACGGGGTGGTCGCCGCGAATCCACTGGCCCAGGAACTGAGAACCCGTTGGAAGCGTTCGATCTTCGACGATTTCTAAATCGTCTTCATCGGCCAGGGGATCGTATTCTTTCACGATTTCTACTTCGATGGTTTTGGTGGCATCGCTTCCTTCCGGTTCCAGCAGCCACGCCTCGATGCTATAAATATTCTTGGGGTCTTCAGCAAGAAATTCGTAGCCGGTTATGAACGTGTCTTCTTCGATTTCCACATCGAAAACCTGTTGGGTTTCTCCGGTCATTTCATCGGGCGGCAATACAAAGGGTTCGGAGAGTTCGAATACCAGGTCCGGCTGACCGAAACGCCAAGTTGGTTTCTCGAATTGCTCGGGCATAGGGAGATTTCGAATGGGCCCTTGTGGGGCGCCGCCCCGAACCCATGCAACAATTTTATCTATTTCTAACTGGGTTAGTGCTTTGGAATTGCTGAAGTCGGAGAATCGGTCGTCGGGTTTCCAGGGAGGCATGCGGCCGGTGAGGATTTCTTCTTCGATAGCCACGGCCCATGCGCGCGCACCGGGGTCGGTGTCGGTGCCGTACGTGGTGAGGTTGATGTAGTCAGGTGCAATGCCTCCAGGGTGGTGGCAGGTCATACACTTGTCTTCCATGATGGCGCGAATTTCGTTTGACCAATTCAGGTCGGTGGTAATACGTGTATGCGCTGTCGCGGTGCCGTGCAGTCCGAGCAGTATCAGGATTGCGGCCAAGAGAGGGCTTGCGAATTTCATGTTCGTGTTACTCCATTTCATTTGGGTTAAACACCTCAAAGGACGTCCATGGTCAGAAAGGTCTTTAAATCGTAAGGAAAACACGATTTTACTTGACTTTGTTCCGTTGTTTCCAGTCTGATCCCTTTTTCGTTGTTAGGCTAACCTGTCTGCATACCGTTGGTTAGGAGTATATTCGTGGATATAATAAAAATGAGCGAAACGTCGTATTTTAGGGGACTCAGGTACTTTGAGTAATAATGTTAAGACTCTATTGGCACTGTTGGCGTTGCATAGCGTGTTGGATTGTTACGCAGGGATATGGCCCATTTATAAGCATTTGGCTGGTATTTCGTTGGGTGTGGCGGGATTGATTGCTACTTTGGCCACGACAGTCACTTGGGTACTTCAGCCGTATTTTGGGATATGGGCGGACAAAGGATATGCCCGGGTATGTGTGATAGCCGGGACGGTGCTGACCTTTCCCATGATGCTGCTGGGACCCGTAACTGGGTTGTTGCCGTCATTGCCGACGTGGGGTGGATACGGCATTTTGTTCGCGGCGGTTTTTCTGGCGAAGCTGGGCCAGGCCATGTACCACCCGGCAGGTGCGTCTATTTCGGGCAACCTGGATGATGGACGGCGGTCCACGATGGTGGCGTTGTTCGTGGCGTTTGGTTGGATAGGATATGGGTCGAGTCAATTGGTGTTCAGCTATACCTTTCGATGGGCGAATACGCATACGGAATGGTTACTGATACCGGGCGGCCTGGTTGTGCTGGGAGCGCTACGGTGGTGTTTTCCTAAAGAGCTGCATCATCAGGGCCGGGCTGGATTGATATCTTCCATCACGTCAATCCCTTTCGGGAGAAAACGCCTTTATGTTCTTTTTGCCATGCTCTGCTGTATGTCGGCTCTCGGTCAGGGGTTATTTTTTCTGCTCCCGGAGTTCATGGAAGCCAAGGGGTATTCTTCGTGGTTCGTTCATGGCGGGGCTTTGCTTTGGATTGTGGCGGGTTCGGTAATCGGAATTGTGCCTGCCGGGTATCTGGCTGATACGCTGGGCCGTCATCGAGTTCTGGTGTTGAGTCTTCTGGCGAACCTGATATTATTTTTTGCGTTCGTGTGGACACCGCTCTTACCTACGTATGGCATTGCTTTGTTGTGCATGGGAGTGGGTGCGGCGATGAACATGGCTAATCCTATCGGCGTAGCTATTGGACAGCACTTATTTCCTGAACAGCGCAGTCTCATTAGCGGCGTGCTCATGGGGTTGTCATGGGCGGTGGGGGGGACGGCACCTTGGATTATGGGGGTACTTGCCAGTCGTTCTGATATAGGGATAGTAAATGCATTGGCCATGCTATGGGTTGCCGGGGTGCTGGCATTTGGTATGTCGTTATTTATCGAAACAGATATGGCTTCTGACGGTGATGAGATTCAGGACTGATTGCTCTGCATACGTAATGAATTCAAATATTTATTACTTCCTTACAATGTGCTGCCCGATTACAGCAAACCAATATCTATTATTGCCCCCAATACAATAAATTCAATTATTTACAAAAACCTCCTAAAGTATTACGCAACAATAAGTTAAGAAATCCAATTTCCTATATCTCATCTCCAGTTTTCTCGATTGTGATCTGACAAATGTGAATTCCTATGGTACAAATTATTAGTAATTAACAGAGATTTATTCTCGAAGACTGAATCAGGGGGATTCATGGCCATAGTACCGGATCATAAGATGTCGCATTTGGGGGATAAAACATCCTTTCTTAAAGGGGAAAACCTCAAGCTATTACCAGTAGCGCCCTGGATTTTTGCCGCAGCTTTTCTAGGATTGGCTGGGGTTATGACAGTGGTACCCAGTGCAACAGAATTTATCAGTCAACGCGCAACATTATTTTTCTATATTGTAGTTGCCGCATTTATCTTTCTGGGATACATGGCCTTTGAAGCACGCAAAGTGCTGCAGGGAATGGAGCAGTACGAAAAGAATCTGAAATCCGCTATCGAAAATGATCGGATCATGGAAAATTGCCCGGCGGTTCCACATGGTCTGGAAGGTTTGTCAGAAGCAGTGGAACAACTTATCAATCATGTCAATCACAGACATGTACAGGGTGTGGAACTTCTTGCTACCAATCGAATATTGGCACGGGAACTGGATCGTATATTCTCTCTGCTGCATTCGGTGACGGACGGTGTGATTGCTCTGGATAATTCCGGCAATATCATTTTTGCTAATCCTGCTTCCAGTATCATGCTGAATACAACGCCGGAAGCAGCCAAGGGGAAATCAGCTAAAGAAAGTTTGATCGAACCGGAGGTGCGGAAACTAATCACCGATAACGCCATGGAGGGCGGTGCGCATAATCATCGATCCCTTGAGCTGGCCGAAGATGAGGCTCTGGGCCGTGGTCCTCTCGCGGTATCCTACAGCTGCGGAGTGTCATCAGATGATTCAGCCTTAGGGCAACTCATCGTTTCGCGAGATATAACCCAAAGTAAAAAAGTGGAAAAACAGCAGGTCGAATTTATTGATAATCTGGCTCGGGAAATTCAGTCTCCGTTGACTCATGTAAAACATTTGCTGGATGAGCTGCTGGGGGAACACCAGGAGCATGCGCAAACGGAACATCGGGAACGGTGTGCGACGGCTATGGAAGAATGCATCAGAATTGATCATCTCATAAGCAGTCTGTTGAACATGTCTTTGATGGATAGCGGTACTACACGTTTAGATTTGCAGGCAGTTCCTTTAAAGAACCTGTTGAATTCGGCTTCGGAGGAAGCACGGCATCAGGCTAAGCGAAAGAATGTGAATGTGAAGATGGATTTACCCGACAGACTGCCTACCGTTTCGGTGGATGCGAATCTGTTTTCTATTGCCCTGTCTAATATTTTACAGAAATCAGTGAAGCACACTCCTGCCGATGGCACCGTGACGTTGAGTACGACCTCCAATGAGAATGAGCTTATCATCACCATAGAGGATACGGGATGCGGTATGTCTGATGAGAAACTGGGAATGATATTCAGTAAATATGATGGGGGAAGTGCGGCTGAACCGGGTGTAGAAGGACGTACCTTTGGTATGACCACATCCAATCAAATCATTCAGCTGCATGGAGGGGAAATCCGGGTAAGCAGTGTCGTGGGAGAAGGCAGCCGTTTTGCCATTATCATGCCGCGAACATTTTTGGAATCCGCTGACGGAGAATAATTAAAAAATCCGCTTCTTTAGATTTTAAATGTGAAGCACAATGGGGGCTTGCTCAAGCAAGTGTATATGAAATGAATGTAACTAAATCCATAAAGGGATCGGTAGCGGTGTTGGCCGTGAAAGATCCTATTGTCCGTGAAGACCTGGATGAATTAAATGACATTTTGCATGAATGCAGCAATGCGGGTGTGCATCGCATTGTGATGGATATGCGATTGGTACCTCACATCGACAGTGCGGGGCTGGAACGGCTTCAAGATATTGTGTCGGAATTGGGGAAATCGGGGGGTGACCTGCGGGTTACCTCGTTAAGTGCGGTGTGCCGCGATATTTTTACGGCTACCCGTATGGATAGTTACGTGCAAGTATCAGACGACATGGAAAGTGCCATTCGAAGTTTAGTGTAGATATAGAATCTACCAGGGGGAAGTGTGACTACTGATACGCCTAGAAAAAGGTTAGGGGAAATTCTCGTTGACGAGAATATTATCCTGCCGGAGCAAATCGATGAGGCATTGATCCGCCAACGGCAAACAGGCCGCCGGCTGGGTCAGGTGCTTATCGATATGGGCCTGATTACCCATGACGAACTGGCCATGGTGTTGTCGGATCAGATGGGTGTGCCGCATGTATGGCTGCGTAAGGAATTGGTAGATCCAAGAATCATCAATATTCTGCCTCGGGAAGTATGCGAAATGCATACGGTGATGCCCATGTTCAAGGTGCGGAATATTTTGACCATCGCATTGGTAGACAGTTCGGATATTTTCGCCATCGATGATATTGAGCGCGTATCCGGTTGTACGCTTCAGCCTGTACAGTGCCGTCAATCGGATATTGAAGAGGCTATCGAGGAATTTTATACCGACTCATCTATGGGAGTAGATGATCTGATGGACGGCCTGTCTGAATCGGATATCCAAGTCGTTAAATCAGAATACGAAGACCTGAGTATGGTCGAAGAAATGGCGGAAGGYGCCCAGGTTATTAACCTGGTGAAYTAYATTATTCTRAATGCCATTAAAGACGGGGTCAGCGACATTCATATCGAACCGGATGCCCGTATTAGTCGGGTACGGTGTCGTCTTGATGGGGTGCTGCAGGAAATGATGACGCCGCGCTTAGATATGCATCCCGCAATTGTTTCGCGTGTGAAAGTGATGGGGCGCATGGATATCGCAGAACGTCGTGTGCCGCAGGAYGGYCGYATNGCRMNTGRKGGYYGMTGGKMGSGAAGTGGATATTCGTGTGTCAACCATGCCCACGGTGTTAGGCGAGAAAGTGGTGCTTCGTCTGTTGGACAAGGCAAAAGTAAAGTTGGATCTTAATCGCCTGGGTATCTATGAAGAAACATTAACATCGCTGAAGAAAGAGTTATCGCGGCCTCATGGCATGATATTGGTAACAGGGCCTACTGGGAGTGGTAAAACGACCACGCTGTATAGCGCGCTTTCTCATATCAGCACCATTCGGAAAAATGTAGTCACCATCGAAGATCCGGTGGAATATCAACTGGAATTGGTTAACCAGGTAAATGTGAATGAAGATCAGGGATTGACGTTTGCCAACACCTTGCGTTCGGTGTTGCGGCAGGATCCGGATGTAGTGATGGTGGGGGAAATTCGCGACAAGGAAACGGCTGAGGTGGCGGTGCAAGCCTCACTGACCGGGCATCTGGTGCTATCTACCCTGCATACCAATGAAAGCGCTGGAGCAATTATACGTCTGGTGGAAATGGGCATCGAATCCTATCTTCTCACTTCTTCGATTGCTGCTGTTATGGCGCAGCGCCTTCTTCGTTCGATATGCAGTGATTGCGCTACAAATTATTTCCCGCCTCGTGAACTGTTGGAACGGGTGGGATGGCACGGAAGCACAGGCTCGTTTGTTATCGGTAACGGGTGCAAAGAATGTTTTGATACAGGTCTGCGGGGCCGCACAGGGATTCACGAAATTCTCGTAATGGATGATGGGCTTCGGGATTGCATTCTACAGGAACCTACTGTCCAGTCAATACGAAATTACACTATGCGTAACGGCATGCGGACTTTGAAAGACGAAGCATTCCGGATGATTGAAACGGGCCGCACTACGTTTGAAGAGGCGATGAGTGTGGTGTTTCTTGATGAAGCAGAGGAGCCGGCCTTAACGGCTGTGAATGAATAATCTATGCAGGTAATGACGTATACAGCTCGAACTTTGACCGGGAAGATGGTTGAAGGGAAGAGCAAAGCCAAAAGCGAGCAGGCGCTTCGTGTGAGCCTGAGCGCCAAGGGGCTTGAACCGCTCAAGATCGTCGTATCAGAGGATGCGGTGGAGTCGTCTTCCGTTTTGAGTGCTCAGGTGAAAAATCCGTTTGATCGGGTGAAGCGTTCTGATTTGAGGTGGATGACTGGGCAAATAGCGTTGATGCTGGGGGCGGGCACCACTATAGCCGAAGCCCTGGAAGCATTATCCAAACAGATGGACGGTAAGAAACTGGCAGGGATTTTGGATCAGATTTTCGTCAGCGTAAATGGCGGGTCAACCTTGTCTACTGCATTTTCTGAGCATCCTAAAGTATTCACTACATTTTATGTCAGTGCAGTGCGGTCCGGAGAAGCCAGCGGCGATCTGGAGGGTGTATTTCTGCGCCTGGAGGAGCATATCAAAAAGCGTGAGCAGATTATGACCCGCATTGTGACGGCCATGATTTATCCCGTAATACTGATGCTGCTTGGCTCTTCAGCCATCCTTGTGATGATGACGTTTGTTATCCCAAAATTTGTGGTGGTATTTTCAAGTTTTGGTGCCGAGCTGCCCTTGGCTACTCGCGTACTCATGTCTACAGCATCGTTCATGCAGGCGTACTGGTATCTTCTTATCCTGGGCGTAGCAGGGGGCGTGGCGGGATTCGTGGCGGTAATGCGTAATCCGATTACCAAGGCCTTGATAGACAGATATATTTTATCTGTGCCAGTGGTAGGCGGGTTGGTCCGCAGCATTCAATCGTCTGCATTGCTCCGTACGCTGGGAATGCTGCTGAATGCCGGTATCCCGCTGGTGGACAGCATGCAGGTGGCTCAGGAATCGTGCAGTAATTCGGAATTCAAGAGGACGGTAGAGAAGATATCGCTGGGGATCATTCAAGGGGAAGGGTTCTCCAAGAATTTTTGCGACAGCGATTTGTTTGACCCCACTGCGAAACAGATGATTTCTACAGGAGAGAAGACGGGTACGTTGGCTATGGTTATGACACGGCTGGCGGATCATCTGGATGAGGAAATTGATAAGCAGTTTACCCGGCTCAGTGCTATGGCAGAACCGGCCATTATCATCATCATGGGTGGATTGATCGGGTGTATGGCCATCGCGCTTCTTTCGCCGCTGTTCCAATTGACCGGTGCCGTGCGGGGTGGGTGATGAAATACGGTGTTTAAGCGGATTTCCCGCTGAGCATATATATGCAGTTCAAAAAAGTTTTGGTTTACGTGTAAAAGGAGAAATGAAATGAAGAAAAAAATGAAAGCAAACGGCGGGTTCACCTTGATCGAGTTGATCATTGTGATCATCATCCTAGGGATCCTGGCGGCATTGGCGATTCCTCAGTTTGCACCTGCAACAAAAGATGCGCAGGTAGCGACATTGGGCGGAAATTTGACGGTAATGCGAACAGCTATTCAGTTGTATTTCCATCAGCACAACTCCATCTATCCGGGATTCAATGATGAAATTACCGGTGTTGCGGCGGTAGCAGGAAAAATGGAAACGGCGTTTGTATCGCAGTTGACAAATTACACAAATAAAAACGGTGTGATCTCCACAACTAAAGATTCCTCGAACTTTCCTTACGGCCCGTACTTGATGAGCCGTGTAATACCTGATAATCCGCTTGCCGATAGTGCAACAACTGCGGCTAATTCTGCTACTGTTGAAGCAGACAATGAAGCGGGTAAGCTGACGGCTACTTCCAGTGCGACCAAAGGATGGCGTTACAGTGTGTTATCGGGTGAGTTTATCGCCAACAACACTGAATACGACGATCTGTAGGCCGTTCTAAGGTATGGTTAAACATGTACGAAATACCAGGGTAAATAATGCTGGGGTGTCCCTCATCGAGTTGGTGGTGGTGGTTACGTTGGTAGGTCTGATGGCAGGATTTGGGGTGCCTGTATTGGCATCCACGTTTTCCCAGACGACCCTGGAAGCAGCGGCTGAAGAAGTGGCCACTGCGTTGACGTATGCACAGTTCACGGCTGTATCCAGCGGCAGGCCTTGCCGGGATGCTCGCTATGGGCGCGCCTGCACAGGCTCAATATGAAGGGCTGACAGTCAATATTCTCACACGCCCAGGTCCCGTTATCGCTCAACGTTTGGTAGAGCGCGGCAAGGAATTTACCGCAGCAACCGGCGCGATCATCAAGGTCAATGAACTACCATTTGC
>NVWG01000005.1 GCA_002746185.1 Candidatus Hydrogenedentota bacterium | reverse complement strand
GGTCAATTAAATCACAGGCGGAACGCCTGTGCTCACTATTTCGAATACACGTACTCATCCGCAACCAATCGACTTTTTCAACAGCCCCAAGATGCTCATGACCCGAGGGTGAGTCGGAATCGATTTCGTTTTGGTGTGGAGGCTACGTGGTGAGGAGATTGCCGCACTGCGCTTCGCTTCGTTCGCAATGACATTTGGGCAGCGTGCGATCTTGGGTTTGGGTTTCGGGTACACTGGAGGTGGTTTTTAGATGGCTGAGTATTGACTACAGAGGGATGATTTTTTGAAAACACCGGATGAGTATCGGGAGAGTCTGCGGGATGGCCGGGTGTTGTATCTGCGCGGACGTCGTGTGGAGGATATTACGCTGGAGCCGGGCTTTGCGGTGCCGCTGGCGAATGGGGCAGCGGATTATGATTATGATGCGGACCCGGATCTGCGTACCTATATAGGGGAGTCGGGGGAGCGGGAGAATCGCCTGTTTCAAATTCCCCGGTCGGAGGAGGAGCTGGCGTTGCGGGTGGAGCTGATGCGAACCATGAGTCCGGTGAGCGCGTCGGTGGGCGCGTTGTTCGCGTTGCTGAATGCGGAGGAGCTGCTGGCGGAGGTGAACCCGGATTATGCGCGGAATGTGCGGGCACTGTATGAGCGGTGCCGCGATGAGGATCTGCGTATTGCACAGCTTGTTACGGATCCGAAGGGCGACCGGAGTCGAAAGCCGTTAGAACAGGACGACCCGGATTTATATTTGCATGTGGTGGAGCGTCGCGACGACGGCATCGTAGTGCGGGGGGCGAAGATGCACATTACGGGCGCGGCGCTGGTACATGAGTTCATCGTGCTGCCAACGCGGGGCATGGGGCCGGGCGAGGAGGATTATGCGGTGGCGTTTGCGGTACCTGCCAATGCGCCGGGCATTAAAATCATCAATCGTGATTCTGTGAGCGAGCCGTTGAGTACGTTTGACTATCCGGTGAGCGGGGCGCATCAGATGCCCGAGGGGCTGGTGGTGTTTGATGATGTATTTGTGCCGAATGACCGCATCTTTTTGTTGGGTGAGCAGCGTCTGGCGGCAAAACTGACACGGAAGCTGGGATTATGGGAGCGGGTATTGGGTCTGGCAGGCATGGTGGATCGGGCGCGGCTGCTGGTGGGGGCGGCGCAGCTGTTGGCGGACTACAATGGCATCGGCAAGGCATCGCATGTTATGGACAAGATTACCGATCTGATTTTTTATGCCGAGACGCTGGACATGGCGTTGCAGAGCGCGATTCACAATTACAAAACTACGCCCTCGGGCATGGTGTATCCGGATGGCAAGTCCATTAACCTGGGGAAATACTACGGCGCGTCGAATTATCATCTGATGGTACGGAATATCCACGACCTGTGCGGCGCGATTGTGCTGACGCTACCTACCGAGGCGGATTATCGGAATCCGGAGTTGACGGGGGATCTGGAAAAATATCTGCACACCCACGACGGCGTGACGGTGGAGGAACGTATGCGGCTGTACAACCTGGTGCGGGACATCACGGCGGACACGCGGGGCGGGTGGGATATGGTGACCACGCTGCAGTCCGGAGGCGGTCTGGCGGCACAGAAAATTCTCACCTATCGCGGTTTTGATATGGACGGGGCGAAGGCGTTGGCGCGACGGCAGGCAGGGCTGGACGACTGATTGGAGGCGGCGACGATGAATTTTCTAGGCTGGAAAATATTAGAGCGACTGAAGTCGTAGTTGATAGTCTAAGCCGAGTTCGTAGACACTTTTTTTCAATGATTTGGCAATAACTGCTGCGTCATTTTGTAAATCCAATAAGTGCGCCGAATCCCTTTCGCCCAGAATGGGCTCCAGGCTGAATCGAGCTTCGCTTGTATCTGACCAACCTAGAATACGGATGCCCCAAGCATGAGTGAGTTGTTTCTTGAAATGTAAATCTTCCAGATAGGCCGCCAAGAGGCGGGTATAAACGATGGATGATGTGTAAAACCAAATACGGGGAAGTTTGTGTATGTGATCGCCGCTATTATTTAGATGGCCTTCGCATGACCAGCATGGTTCGTATACATGAGAATCGAAGAWAGCGTAAACTAGTGGGACTATTTTCTTTTCGATGGGATATCGATCTGGTTCGGATGACATACGTGATGGACAGTATTCACATTCGGGTGAACATCCGCACGAGCAACTGGTGGATTGTGAGCAGGGACACGGCAGGGTGCAGCCAGGACAGGGGCGCTCCTTGCGCTCTATTAGATTCTGTAGCAAGTTTTCGGTATCAACAACTTGCCGACGAATGGATTCACCGTCTGATATTTTCGAATTCACTTTCATACTTTATTCCGGCAGCTGTAATCAGCAACTCCCGACCCCCTTGATCAGTCCCCTATGTGATAATTATATATGAAATTGCGAATAATTCATAATGGAATAGCTTAAGTTATTGATGTGGCTTGAGTTACTTGGCTTAGATATATTCAATGATTTTCAGTTTATTCAATATATGCGCTATACATTTACATGACCAAACATGTTTATTGGGTTACTTGTCGTGATTTGTATAGCACCCTTTTCATTTGGGGATAGTCGATTTCCAGATCGTTCTWTTTCGTGATGAGTGATAAGATATTGTTCAAAAGAGATTTTCCATGGGGAGAGACACATGAGACGTATTGCAGTGGTTATCTTGATGATATGCATGATGTGTTTGGACGCACAGGGACAATCGAATCGCAAATCTGAACATGAAGCCTTCAAGATTTTTGATAATCTTTATTATGTGGGGATAGATTTTGTCTCGGCGTTTCTGGTGCCTACCAGTGATGGATTGATTCTCATTGATACGACGTATGACAACACGGTGGAACACCTGTTGAAGGGCGTACGGGAAATGGGGTTTGATCCGGCTGACATCAAATATATTCTGGTGACCCACTGGCATGAGGATCATTTTGGCGGGGCCAAACGACTCAAGGAATTGACTGGTGCCACAGTAGGAATGCTCAGGGAAGATTGGGATGACTTACGGAGCCGGAATGCTATTCCCGAGGATTTGGTGCTTGAGGATGAGGGCACGTTGACGTTAGGCGATACGACCATGGCGTTTTATCATATCCCGGGTCATACTCGGGGGACGCTGGGTATAGCGTTTACGGTGTATGATGATGGTATACCGCATAAAGCGTTTACGTTCGGCGGAGCGGGATTGAATTTTCGAGGAGTGGAACGTACGGAACTGTATCTGAACAGCGTGCGGCGGGTACAGGCTATGGAAGATATTGAGGTGAACGTAGGCAACCATGAATTTATGGGTGATATGTTTAACCGATACCGAAGGTTGAAAGGACGGAAATCGGGGGACACGCATTCCTTTGTAGATCCAGAGGCATTTGAAATGTTTCTGGATGAGTTGTATGTGAATGGGGAGGCGAAATTGGCTCTGGAAAAGAGCAGGGCGACCAAGTAAGGCTGGAAAATAACGAAAAAGGCCGACATCCCATGAGGATGTCGGCCTTTGATTAGTGTAGCAATGGGTTATTATTGAGCGCGCATGGCTCTCATGTCGTTGCTGTTTCCTTTATCGTCTGACATGGTCAGGCTTAACACGCCTGCTGCGTCGTCCAACGAACCTTTCATCGACATATTGCCCTGACCGGGTATAAATACGGTAGCTTCGAATTGAGAGCCTATCCAAGTGATGTCGAATATGCGCGCTCTCACGACGTTTGAGCCCAGCTCAACGAACCATCCGCCTTCGCCTTCTTTAGGAATGTACAAGGCGCTTTGCTGGGGAGGCTGTCCAGGTGTTACGGGGATACGAATGGTGTAGATTTCGCCCGGATAATYGGTGGTTAATTCGCCCATTTTGGCATCGAGGGGGGAGGTGAATTTGACAGGTTTCGGACGCATGCCTTCGTCTACATAATAATCGATAAACCCGATCATCATTTCGTCGTAGGATTCAACGCCAAAGAAAATATTTTTCGTCGGGTCGGGATTGTCGAGATTACCTTCGGAATTGTCATAGTGAGCCACGCAGTCAATGCGGGAGCCTTTGGGTACGGCGATATGCTCTTCGAATTTATATTCCGTCTGCCACGCGAAGTCATAATCACTGACTTTTAGCAGGTCTTTGCTTTCGCCGTTGGGATAGGTGAGTGTATATTTGAAGTCTTTACCCCGGTAGTGCATGTGGGGTGTGAGAGAKGAAATATGYGAGTCCTGCGGAAARGTAAAGGACGAACGAACTTCGTGGTTAGGAGCTCCAGCAGGAATTTCGAAGGTGGCATTGATAACCCAGAGATTGATGAGTTCTTTTTCGATGTCTTTCGCATCGGCGAAATGGAAGCCCAGACGGGTCTGATCGGTTATAGCTCTATCGGTAGGATGGTAGTGCATGTCGCCACGTATCACCGCTTCTTTTTTGAGCAGTCGCCCAGTTCCTTCGGGAAATTCCATAGGAATAGCGCCAGCGGCCCATGCGCCAATCCAACCTTCGGTCGCGTTAGGGTTGGTGTTGCCTTGCCAAAGAATTACGTGGTGAACCACTTCGGAGCTTCCAGGGAGAACTTCTACTTTGGAAATCCATTTGTCCTCGGGGATATCTACGGTAACGAAGAAATCGTGGAAGAGATCGGAGCCGCCAGCAGGTACATCAAAGGGGTCAAAGGTAACGATATAATCGGGTTCGCCCAACTTCCATTCGCTATCGCTGAATGTAGGTGTGGGGGGGAGATCCTTTTTACTACCTTCTTTGGCGCCCTGCTTAACCCAATTTATTACAGTTTGGATCTCGTCTTCGCTCAGGCTGGTATCGTTCATAAAAGGACCGAAGCCATGATCGCCGTCCCATGGCGGCATGGACTTGTCACCAACATTCTTTCCGATGGATTTTGCCCAGGGTCGAACTTCCTTGTAACTGAGGAGGGACATGGGGCCAATCTGGCCGGGTCGATGGCACTCCACGCAGTTGTTATTCATAATCGGAGCGATATCTTTAGTATACGTGGGGCGTTCGATAGCATTGCCATACGCGGCGGTGCCCGTGACGAGGATCGCCATCAGACACAAACTCATGGATTTGTTCATGGTAGGACTCCCTTAGACTAGATATTGATTTGCGGCAAATGATCTCTACTACTTATAAAGACCCATTTCCCGACCGCACAGTTTCACCAATGTGGAACACGGCAGAATCCAAAAAGTTCATCCCAGACTGTAAGAATTTGGGAGGGTAATCCGTTTAGATTCGTTCGTATATTAACAAAAATAGATTATTTCGTCAAATAGGTAATAAAATCAGGATGCTGCTCATACTGTTTGTGGAAATTATCTCTGCTGAATCTCTTTTATATCAATAAGAATGGATGGTCTCAGTCCTCCAGGCAAGCTAATTTACGATGATTCCGGTCTGGGACAGCGTACTTATATGATCTTTTGAATAGCCGATTTCTTCCAATATTTCCTGGGAGTGTTCTCCCAAGAGAGGTGCGGCGCATCGAATGGAGCCCGGGGTTTTTTCCATGTGGATGGGTACTCCGGGAAGGTGAATGGGACCCAGAGATGTATGCTGTACCGAGGTTCGCATGTCCATGGCCTTGACCTGGGGTAGATCGAAAAACTCGTCGGTGGTGAGTACAGGCCCGCATGGCAGTCCCACTTTAACGAGGATATCCCACCATTCTTGAGTAGTTTTCTGATGTAAAAGGGGCTGTAAGATGCCTATCAATTCTTCTTTGTGATCGACTCTTTTGGTGTTGGAGTTGTATTTTGAATTTCCGGACAGCTCGGGAGCGCCAATAGCGTTGCAGAGGATTCCCCAAAATTTGTTGGTGGGGCCGCAGATGAAAATGAGGTCGTCTTTGGTTTCGAACATGGTGTAGGGAAAGATGCCGAAGGGCGGTTCTTCTTTTACATTTTCAGCTTTGATATAGAAGTGGGACATCATGGTCATGGCGGCTTGGAGAAGGGAGGTAGAGACGCGCTGCCCTTCACCTGTGCGTTCCCGGTGGAGGAGAGCGGCGAGGACGGCGTTGCTGCCCAAGAGCCCCGCGCCGTAATCTGACATCGCTACTGCGGAGATGCAGGGTTTACCGGCGAAGCGTTCGTTTTGAAGGGCGGTGCCGCTCATGGATTGCAGGATGGGATCGTAGGCGGGGCGATCACCGAATGGACCAACTTCGCCGAAGCCGGTAATGGAGCAGTAAATAATCGAGGGGTTAACACTTTTCGTTGTGTCGTAATCGATGCTCAGTTTTTTGGTTATGCCGGGACGAAAATTCTCAACGATGATATCGGATTGGGCGATCAGATCGTGGACAANKCKYTCGMCMMKSGYYKKWGGTSMGNRTSSAKGGCSRTGNTKCGKKKAKKWSRAKKMSAKGNCNGGMAGMRYYKGCTCKMSMSSTTKMSSAANASGRCNNSCSAKTGCYKWGNCGMCNAKCYYCGWSYNTNRKTYCCANSCYWGRKRASAKCSKCWMSSANMAKCNGCCNSAGSAGCACGGCGGTATAACATCCGGCAATGAAACTGGAGAAGTCCAATACGTTGATTCCGGTCAATGGTGCAGCTGTGCTGGATTGTGCCATGGTTATTCCTTGAAAGTTTCCCTTTGATTTTGGAATGGTATAGTAAGGTAATAGTTAGATATAGGCAAGGTGGAAGGCTTTGCCAATAGTAGTGAATTAAATTCCAGTTGAATGGTAGGGTATAGCGCAGTTTCATTTTGAGTTGGTATTGGGTAATACATAGTCTGGAGTAATGTAGTATGAAGCCGGATCGTCTGATAGGATTTGATGTGGCCCGAACCTTGGCGTATGTAGGGATGGTGATCGTTAACTTTAAAACCGTGATGGCTTTTAATGCTGATTCGTCTCACCCTCTGATGCAGTTGATGGGGATGCTGGAAGGGCGCGCTGCAGCGACGTTTGTTATATTGGCGGGCTGCGGTATAGCCATGATGACCCGTAGAGCGCGTGAGAATAATGACCCGGAGCTGATTCGGTCCAGTAGGGTATCCCTTCAAAAACGGGCTGTGTTTCTGTTTGTTTTTGGGATAGCCTATTCTCCTTTGTGGCCTGCGGATATTCTTCATTTCTATGGGTTGTACATGATATTGGCATCGTTTCTGATTGTGGCCAAGTCGCAAACTTTATTTATCTGGATGGGAGCACTCATTACGCTGGCGTACCTGATGCTGTTCGTACTTGACTACGAAACAGGGTGGGATTTTGAGTCGCTTGTGTATTTAGATTTCTGGACGCTCTCCGGCATGGTTCGTCACATGTTTTATAACGGATTCCACCCGGTATTTCCATGGGCCGCGTTCATGCTGTTCGGATTGTGGTTGGGGCGCTTGGATTGGAGCAATAAAGCGACACCGATCCGGTTGATGATAGGAGGATTGGCTGCGGCTGTTGCTACGGAGCTGGTTTCCAAGGGGATGTTGGCGACGGCTTTGCCTGAAATGACTATTTCCGAGGGGGAGGATTTGACGGCGATACTTGGAACCGAGCCTATGCCTCCCACCCCGTTCTATATGATTGCTTCGGGAGGGTGGGCTACGGCGGTTATTGCGGGATGTATGATGTTGACGAAGCAATTTCCTTCGCGGATGTGGCTGCCGTTAGTGTACACCGGGCAAATGGCCTTGACCTTGTATGTAGCGCATGTYTTTTTGGGGATGGGAYTGTTGGACGTGTTTGGTCGGATGGAAAACAATACTCCTGAATTCGTATTCGGCTATGCCTTGGGATTCAGCGGGGTTTCCATCGCTTTTGCAACCGTGTGGCGTCGTTTCTATGCGCGTGGACCGTTGGAATGGGTCATGCGGAAAGTAGCAGGGTAATCAGGAAAACTGTTTTTCCCCGTCGATACCCTCAGCAGCTTCCGAGGCGCCAATGACGGCATCAGGATTAACCAGGAGCTGGTTTTCYGTATGATCGATCACCCGTTTTTCCCATGGGTTGTGAATGCGGTAATGGCAGTCTTGCATGATCAGGAAGCCTTTGTGGCGGGACAGGTAGGTAGACAAGCGCACCCCCGTAGGAATTTCAATTTTTCCGTAAAGTGATCCATTATGCAAGACGAACGACACAGAATGTTCCACGCGGTGGCGGGGGCCTTGCAGGGCAGGCGGGGAAACGCGAATTTCCACTTTCATGAACAGGATGGCGTCTCTGCGCAGGGTGAACAAGGGAATAACTTTGGGACGCCCTTCGAGAATAACATCGGTCATGGTCAAAAAATCTGTGGAGTGTTCCAGCACATTAACGATGTTCCAGCCTTTTTGAATATGGAGTTTACCCACAATCCAGCCTGCCGAGGTGAGTACTTGTACAGGCACAGCCAGATAAGGTTTGCTTTGGGCCGGGGCATTGGGGTCTTCAATATGTTTTCTCATGATTGGTATCCCGAATGAATGTGGCGTTTCATTGATCCTGCATCTTTTTATGTTAACGATTGATCACTTTCGATAATGACCAGCTGCTTCTGTATTTTGATTTGAATGTGTCTACGACTCTAGCATACCTTGGCAATGGTCTCAAKAGTATCGAACTTCAACAATGGGTAAGGTGTTGAATGTGCAGGAGAACAAGGTTACTATAAGAGCTGGTTGCCGGATTGTATTGAGTTCTTAGTCGGCACAGAATAGAGATATGGAGGGTGTCATGAGCGCGCACATGAAAAAAACGGGGTTTACCTTGCTGGAGCTGCTGGTCGTCATGAGCATCATTTCCATGTTGACCATGATGCTGATGCCGGCAATTGGGTCTGCTCWGGAAGCGGGAAAGCGAACATCCTGTTCCAATAATTTACGTCAGGTTGGGCAGGCCATGTTGATGTTTTCCGGGGAAAGTGACGGCATGTATCCCAATGGTGCAGAGAATAGTTATTGGGGCGARGAATTTCTGGATACGGATCGTGCCTTTGAACAGCAGCGTATGGAGACACGTACGATAATAAATAATAATACAAGAACTTCCAGGTCGTTTTATCCGGAAAATCTGATACGTAACAATTATATTTTCGATGCAAAACAGCTCTATCCAAATTATATGGGAGATTTGGGTGTACTGGTGTGTCCGTCGTCTATTGTCACCCGGGATGTTCCGCGTGATTTATATTACATGGATGAGACATTCAGCCAGGAACGTATAAATTCCAAGTTGTACGAAGATGAAGATAATTATGTGGTGATCAATCAGCTTCAAGGGCTGCGTCCTGATCCGGAATGCGTTACCAGCGAAATGTATACGTATCTGCCGTATGCTTTGGTGACGGAGGAGCAGGCTTTATTCTTGTGGGATCTTCTCTCGGAGCGGATGTATTATGGGGAAACGAATTTCCTGGATAAAAATCAGTCTCTTGATCCAGAGGGGCCGGAGTCCAGTCAGAATCGACGGCAGCAGAATTGGAGTGAAGTAGACGAACGTTTCGGCGATGATCCCGATGCGAAGTATGAAGAGCGGTTAGGTCATGCACCGGGCGGGGGAAATACGTACTATCGCTTATCCATCGGCATTGGTAAAGTATTCATTCGGGATATTGATGATCCTGGAAATGACTTCGAGCCGGATACGCGCATTCCGGTGTTGTTTGACTCGGTTTCGAAAGACGGGTTTCGTCAGTTCGGCCACATGCCTGTGGGCGGCAATGTGTTGTATCTGGATGGGCATGTAGAATTTCAGAAATACCAGGATACCCCGGGGCCTCGGGAAGGGTATTTGGGCTATTGGAATTTTTATTCGTTCAGCGACCTGCCATATACCCGTGATTTCATCGAGTTTATGCGGGCCAGTGTGTATGACAATACGCATCTGATGAATATCCCGCCGTGGTGCGGCAACCGGGATCCGAATACAGAATTTAAACCTCGTTACTGGTTTTATCCCAATGACCGACTGTATCAGGAGTTGGATTTTGAGTATCCTTTGAATCCGTTTGAGACCAAATATGTGCCGGGTCGATGGTTTTAATCCCTTATAACACTTGGAGGAGCGGCCCATGAGTGATAAAAACCCAAAAGAAAACGTAGAATCCGTTGAGTCGGAGGAAGAAGGCTGGAAGTCGGTGGGCGATACGGGTGGCCCTGCGCCAGTGACGAAACCGGTGGAGGATGCWGAAGAATCGCATGTATATAAGGGYAGGGCTRCGGCTCCGCCTTGGAAGATGGGGATGTATTCTGCGTTGGCTGGCCTGCTGTTTGCCATATTGCTGTTGGTACTGCCGGAGTTTCGCCGATTCAGTTTGACGGGTGCCACCGAGTTTGAAACGGGATACTTCCTGCTGGTCATTCCGGTCATTGCTATCCTATGGTCACTTGGCGGATTAATTCATAAGGATTTTGCAGCGGATCGGGGCAAAGCGGTGGCAGCTATCGTTATCGCTCTGGTGTCCAGTGTAATTCTGGTCTATGCCATCGCCACGGATCCGGCGAAGGATGCGGTAGTGGATGGTCAGAACGAACAGCAACAGCGTCTGGACATGACTGAGGAAGAATTGCAGGAGTGGCGGGAGAATAGGCTGAATCGGTGAGGCATGGTTCGGCTATTGATTCGTATCTTTTGCGAAGTGCTGATTTAATCGGTTACGTATTTTGAGACTTGAGCGGTGRCTATCTTCTTGTCGCGGCTCACTTTTGCATATATAACCACCACTAATTCAAATTTCTTCCTGAAGTCTTCGATAGTGTCGGTTGAAGTAATAGCAATTCTCATTTTGGCTGTTCCAACATAAATATATATGGGAAGCCATTCAGTAGTAAGGGTTGCATAGTTAAATTGAGAATAATTTTGATTTATCTCTTCGGTTTCGGAAACTGGATAAGTTGCACCACTATGATTTGTCTGGAAATTATATTTTAAGACTCCTTCTTCCTTAACTGTGAATAATTCAAGTCGATTGAAGCCTTCATCCTGAGCATTAAATTGTACATTACTCGTTTGTTCCTGCCCATGGCGGTATGCAGTGAATTTAATTTGCAAGTTATGATGTAATGGGGCGTAGTATTTCGCTGCATGACTTTCTACATATGAGAAGTCGGAAACAAGCGTAAATTGATTATCCCCTGTTACATCACTGGGTCTTAGCTTGAATTCATTAAATGTATACTTATACCAAGTAAATCCAGCAAGTAGGGTTAAGCAAAATATAATTCCTGTAAAACCTGTACTTGTTTTTTTCAAGATGGATATATTCGACGATTCCGAAATATGTGACTTCTTCATAAGGACTGCCTCATCTTATTAGTTTCATTTGCCAGAAAAACGCTAACTTTGAAGTGCCGCATCCTACGATCAGTAACACGGGCAGAAACAGTACGAGCCTAGATAACATATCCAATCCCTTTGTAGTATCGATTGGTTTCTTTCAGAATACGCCGACGATTCTATTGAGTCAAGCATGGAATTTCGCTACCATGGTTTTTTGTGTGCATTCAGTGATTCTTACACCTAAAGGAACAGACCATGCCAGCAGAACGATTTCCTGTTGAGGCGGGGCACATTATGTTATTTGCCCGGGCTATCGGGGATACGAATCCCATTTATTATGACTCGGATAACGCCATTGCGCCGCCTACGTTTATGCAGGCCAGTGCRCAGTTTGATCCGGATTATTTTTTGCGTCCKAAGATTGGYGAGCCGTGGTTCGGGTCGGGSAAGAATCCYACRGGTATCACGGATCCGGGKGAYAAGGATATCTCTTCSGGWYTGCATGCGGAGCAGYATTTYGAATATCAYCGYCAYMYCRRGCCSGGSGATGTRYTRTCSGCKACKWCSMAACCRGGYRAGASCTGGGAGAAGCAGGGGCGKCGNGGYGGSAAGTTGAYSTTTTCYGARKCRRTSACGGAGTAYCGSGATCAGRATGGGGAATTGGTGGTGACGGCGCGGTCGGTGGGTGTGAAGACGGAAAAACCGGCGACGCAGGATTAGCAGCCCGTTACGAAGGTCGACCGCGAACTACGAGCGGTTATTTGGTGGGTGAAAAAAAGTTGATGGGTAGCGGATGAATATGTGCATTCAAAATATGGAACACAGGCGTTCCGCCTGTGATTTAATTGACCTGCATGGGCGAGACGCCCATGCCCCGTGGAGTGGGGATAGCTGGCCCATGCCCGTTGATGTGGGTCGGTGATGTCTGGGTGATAACTCGCGGAGGCCACGGGTCTGCGACCTGTACATGGGCTCGATGGGAGGGCTGGCACATGCCCTGTGGAGTGAGAATAGGTGGAGTGGATTGATACAACGGTTTTTGCAATGGACTGCCAGGGAGGAGAGATGATGATTTTGAAAGCGAGCGAAGTGAAGGTTGGCGATAGGTATGAGGAATGCGTGGTGGAGGATCTGACGCGGACGCAGTTGGTGCAGTATGCCGGGGCGTCCGGGGACTACAATCCACTGCACAGCGATGAAATATTTACCACGCAGGTAGCAGGATTYCCGTCGGTGTTYGCYCATGGSATGTTGTCCATGGGACTGACGGGTAAGATGCTGACGAATTWTGTGGGCGACGGTACGTTGACGAAATACGGCGTGCGATTTTCGAAACAGGTGTGGCCAGGTGATACGTTGACGGCTACGGCGACGGTGGAAGCGGTGCGTGAGGAGGACGGTGTGTCGTTGGTAGACTTGTCCATCGTAACGGTGAACCAGGATGGCGAGCCAGTGATCAAAGGATCGGCTACAGCCCGATTACAAACTAAGTAAAACCGATTTGGGGGATTGATGTGAGCGGTATACCGATACTTGTGGGAGTGGGGCAGGCAATTTATCGGGAGAACAATCCCGATGCGTTTACCCATCCGGTTAAGACGATGGAAGAAGCAGTGCGCCTAGCTGTGGCGGATGCGGAATGTCCGGCTATAGTGGACAAGGCTGATGCACTGTATATGATCAATGTGCTGACTTGGCAGTTGGCGGATGGACCGACTGCGTTGGCGGACGCGCTGGGGATGCATCCGAGGCGGAAGGAATACGGAGCCATCGGCGGTAATACGCCGCAGTGGATGGTGAACCGGGTTGCGGATCATTTGGCGGCTGGAAAATGCGAACTGGCGGTGGTGGCCGGGTGCGATTTGATGAGCCTGGTGATGAAGTCCATGAAAAGAGGCATCGATGTGGGGGCGTTTAGCGAGGGTATTCACGTTCCCATGGTGGGTATTCAAAAAGATGGACGTGCTCCCGAGGAAGATAAGCACGGCGCGGAACGTCCTATCCAAATTTATCCTCTTATTGAGAATGCGCTTCGAGCGCGACAGGGTCTTTCTATCGAGGAGCATCGAGGGAATCTGGGTCGGTTTGGCGAGACCTTCAGTGCGGTGGCGGCGGAGAATCCGTATGCCTGGCTGCCTACGGCGCATACGGCGGAGGATGTGGTAACGGTGTCGCCCAAGAATCGCATGACGGCGTTTCCCTATACCAAGTATCTGAATTCGTGTCCGTCGGATCAATCTGCTGCGGTCATTATGACAACTACGGAGAAGGCGCGGGCACTGGGCATCCCGGAATCCAAGTGGGTGTATCTGCACGGCGGTCAGGATGCTCACGATATCTGGATTGTGGGGCATCGACCGGATTTGGCGGACAGTCCAGCGATCAGTTGGGTAGTGGAAGATGCGCTGGCKCARGCGGATWTYGAGTTGGAYGCGATATCATTTTTCGAYYTGTACAGCTGCTTTCCGTGYATGCCGCGCATGACGTGTCAGATGCTGGGCATTGGGGATGACGACCCGCGCCCCATGACGTTGACGGGTGGGCTGCCGTATTTCGGCGGGGCGGGAAACAACTACACTATGCATGGAATTGCGGAGGCGGTAATACGGTGTCGGGAAGAGCGGGATGCTTTCGGGATGGTCACGTCTAATGGGTACTACTGCACAAAGCATGGTGTGGGAATTTACGGTGCGGCGGAACCGATTACGCCATGGGGACGAACGGATCCGGAGACGTTTCAAGGTCTCATGAGATTGCCGGATCCGATGGACGTGGAGCTGGAACCATCGGGGATGATTACCGTGGATGCGTATACGGTTACGCACGGATTCGACAACGCACCGGAGCGGGGCATCATCTGCGGTCACACGTCGGAGGGAAAGCGTGCCTGGGCGAATACGCCGACGGGAGATGTGGATGTGCTGATTGCCATGGAGGAGGAAGAATGGGTGGGTAAGTCGGGGAAAATCACTGGACGAAAAAATGATGTTAATACTATTGAATTTTGATTCATTTTCTATTGGAGACGCATTGTATGCTACATAAATACTGGGTAGTCACTTCATTTTTGAGTTGTTTTGTTACTTCGTATGCCTATGCGGATTCCCGACCGAATATTCTTTTTTTGCTGGCGGATGATCAGCGGCCTGATGCGGTGGGGGCGTTTGGAAATACCTATTTAGAAACACCTCATATAGACAGCCTGGTGGAGGAGGGGTTTAGTTTTCGCAACACGTATTGCATGGGGTCGCAGCATGGGGCGGTATGTCAGCCCAGCCGGGCGATGATGATGAGTGGGATCGCGTTTACGCGGCTGATTCGGCGTCCGGACGGGATGAAGCTGGCGGGGGTGAAGACGCTGCCGAAGATGCTTCGGGATGCGGGGTATCGCACCTTCATAACGGGGAAGTGGCACAACGGTCAGGCGGCGGTTACGGAAGGATTTGCAAAAGGCACCGCTATCATGATGGGGGGAATGAGCAATCACGAGGCGGTACCGATCAATGATTTAGATGCAGATGGGAAGCCGATGAATAAGCGGGTCTCGTCTACATTCTCCAACGAGCTTTTCGCAGATGCGGTAGTAGGATTTTTGAAGAATTACACCAGCGAAGATCCGTTCTTTGCCTATGTAAGTTTCACCTCTCCTCATGATCCCCGACAGCCGCCATTGCCTTATCGCGAGAAGTATTACGCTAAAAATTTGCCACTTCCTCCTAATTTTCTTCCTCAGCATCCGTTTGATAACGGGAGGCTCATTGTGCGGGATGAAAATCTGGGGGCGTGGCCGCGAACCGAGGCGATGGTGCGGGATCAGCTGGCGGAATATTACGGCATGATCACGGTTATGGATGAGCAGATAGGGCGTATTCTGGCGGCACTGGAGAAGACGGGGAAGCGGGACAATACACTTATTATTTTTGCTGCGGATCACGGTCTGGCTATGGGGAGTCACGGCCTGCTGGGGAAGCAGAACGTGTACGAACATTCCATGGGCGCACCCATGGTACTGTCGGGGCCGGGTATTCCGAAAGGGACGACTCGGGCGTTCACGTATCTGTATGATCTGTTTCCTACACTGCTGGAGCGGGCGGGGGTGGCTGTACCGAAGGGCGTGGACGGACGGAGCCTGGTGCCGCTGTATCGGGGCGAGACGACGGCGATTCGCGATTCGATTTTTCTGGCTTATGAGGATATTCAGCGGGCCGTGCGAGTTGGGGATTGGAAGCTGATTCGATATCCTAAAATTGATCATACCCAACTATTTGATTTGGGGGACGATCCTGATGAGATGAATAATCTGGCGGGTGATCCGGCGCAAGGCGAGCGGGTGGCTATGCTGATGACGGAACTGAAACGGTGGCAGAAGGAAATAGGCGATACAGCAGCGTTACAGGTGAAAAAGCCCCTGCCTAAATATGTCGATTTGACTGGTACAGCGCGAGAACCAGATCGGCATCAGCCAGCTTGGATTGTGAAAAAGTATTTTGATGGATATTAGTGAGTGAATTCATTTTTTAGCCACAAGGACACAGAGTTCACAGAGAAAACGGCACTAGCGAATCGGGGTTTTTCTTCTGAATATGTTTTGTGGGATCTTTTTTCGCTCTCCGTTGTGTATTAGGATTCTGTATGATTTGGGTTGGTATGGGAATCCGTGGTATAACGTATTTCTTCATAAGCTTTATAAATAGGGAGTGGTTCCATGGCAGTTTTGGTGACGGGCGGCGCGGGATATATMGGCAGTGTRGCGGTGGARCGGCTTYTSGCTTCCGGSGARCAGGTGGTGGTGTATGACAATCTATCCACGGGGCATCGGGGCGCGGTGTCGCCGGATGCGGTATTTGTGGAGGGGGACATCCATGATACGGATCGCGTGGCGACTGCGTTAAAAGAGCACAATTGCGATACGGTGATGCATTTTGCGGCATTTTCGCTGGTGGGGGAGTCGGTGGAGCTGCCCATGAAATATTTTCACAATAACGTGGTGGGTGCGCATTCGGTGTTGAATGCTATGGTGCAGTCCGATGTGAAGCAGTTTATTTTGAGCAGTACGGCGGCGGTGTATGGCGATCCGGATGAAGTACCTATTACCGAAAAAGCGGCGACGCGGCCGCTGAATCCGTATGGGCTGTCGAAGCGGATTATTGAGCAGATGCTGGAGTGGCATGATCCGGCATACGGGCTGAAGTATGTGGCGCTTCGTTATTTCAATGCGTGCGGCGCGTCCAAAAAATTTGGTGAAGATCACGATCCGGAGACACATCTTATCCCCAATATCTTTTTTGCGGCGACGGGCAGACGTGACAAGATTTCTGTTTTTGGTGATGACTATGATACGCCGGACGGAACGTGTGTGCGGGACTACATTCACATTGAGGATCTGGCGGATGCGCACATCAAGGCGCGAAATTATTTGTCGAATGGGGGCGACTCGGTAATTCTGAATCTGGGGAATTCCATCGGCAATTCCGTACTGGAAGTGATTGAGGCAGTGAAGCGCGTGACGGGTAAGGATTTTCCTGTGGAACACGCCGCGCGCCGTGCGGGAGATGCGGATAAGCTGGTGGCATCATCGAAGAAAGCGCAGTCGCTGCTGGGGTGGACTCCCGAGAAGGGCGATATCAATACCATCGTGGAGGATGCGTGGCGATGGATGTCGGCCAATCCTGATGGGTATGGGGACTAGAGCACTTTAACTAATTATACCTACGCATCTACTTGTTGCGGCATCGTTTTGTTGTATCTCAAAAAATCGAAATTACTATTCGTTATGGCACTTTTGGTAATTACATACTATTTTTAGGCAGGCATTTCTTCGGTACCATCACGTTCGACGTCATTTTTTTTTNGCCCTTTCAGGTATCTATATACTCGTTTCGTTGTTGACCAGTAATGTGATAGTTTGTATTTTAATTAAATGCACGAATGAGTTATATCGCTAGATAAATCGTATGGTTTATAATGTTTCAGGTATCTATGGGTAAAATTACTCCATTACATATTATCTCCCTTGCCATTGGTTTCTTTGCTGTGTGGACCTTGTGCGTAAAWGGTGTGTATGCCTTGGGCGGATCGCTGTTTATTGCTACGGTTTTATGTTGCGTGGTTTTAGTGGGTTGTGGGGTGATGTACTGGCGTTATAAGCTGCCTCATGAAACCAATAAGACCCGTTCCCCAATATCAACTTCATTGGATTGGCCACCATTAACCAGGGCATTTATGTATGTGATTTGGGCACTGCTGGGAGCAGCTTTGGTGGTGGTGTTATGGCCCTGGGGAAAACTGGATTACCGATTTCCTGTCGCCTTGCCTGTTACGACCGTGTTGCAGTTGGAGGAACTGCACATCAGGGAGAACAGCGGGTGGTTTCATGTTGACGTGAAATTGAGTCAAACACGAGAATTTATTTATGAAGACGATGATCCTGAAATTGAAATCAAGCTGGAATTTGAACCCTTAGATGAGCGCAATGTTTTTCTGGCAAATGCGTATCGCGATCAAAAGGTATACCGATATCGTTTACTGCCGCCAGAACGTRTGGGGGAGTGGACGGAGTCGTTTACTGACGGTCGGGCATTTACCTTTGCGTATCAAGAGGATATGAGAGCGATAGTTCGGCTGATATCCAAGGAACCGGTTATCGGCAGGGATACAGGGCCGGAACTTCAACTGGATTTCGCTGAATTGGAAAAAGGCCAGGATGGGATATATGCGGGTAATATGGTTACACCTGCACGTAAGGAAGTAGGGCGGCTAATCCTGGCCATGCWGGCGTGGAGTTCTTTAACCGGGGCATTGCTGATATATCGACGCGAGCTGCGTATTCGATGGGATCGTATTTCACCATGGGCGGGCTCATTTACGGTAGCCGTTTTGTGCGCGGGATATGCTGTTACGTTGAATTACATGTTTTTGTGGTTGGGCGGACTGGCATGTTTGCTTTGGGCGGGGAGTGCCATGCTGCCCGAAATCAAGGATTCCAACACTGCATCGGAAGACGAAGGGTTGACTTGGTACGAGTGGGTTGTCGTGCTACTTGCAGTAGGAGCAGCGGTATGGGTTTCTCTATACGCCCATCGTCCTACGTGGGACGATACGTATTATTTTAATCGGGCGGCAGTATTGGCTCAGGGGTTTTTTAGTCCCATGCCACATCATTACACGTTGTTTCCCGATCCGGCTACACCGTTTCCCTATCCCACGTTCCCCTTTATAGCCTGGCATGATTTGAATGCGTTGTTTGCCGTTTTGACAGGGTTAGAGCCGCTCCAGGTAAACGCCTATATTCTGGCACCACTGTCTTCGGCACTGATGGTGCTGTCCTATGCGGTTGTATTTCGTCTTGTGCTGCCTAAGCATTGGCCTTGGGCATTATTATTCTGGTTAACGGTGATGCTAGTAGATGGATCACAAAATTCTCTATTTTCCAACCAGGGATTCGCCCGTGCCTGGGTGGGGAAATCGGTACTGCTTCATGTCTTGCTGCCGTATACAGCGGCCATGGGATTTCGATACGGTCAGTTACGAAGGCGGGGGGATTGGATACGACTTGCCCTGGCACAAGTGGCGGTGGTGGGTGTTTCCTCCACGGGGATCTGGATGGGCCCTGCTGTGGCAGGTATCTCCTTATTGGCAGGCGGCATTTTGGGTGGGACACCAATCCGGATCCTTTTGCGAGGCGGTATGGCTTCAGGGTATCCCATCGCGATTGGGTTATGGGGGATAGGGCAATCTTATTCAGCGCTGGCGTATCGGGAAAACACGCCACCGAATTTTGAATTGTTGGATGTAGGTTATTTCGGCAGCGCGGTTAATGCAGCGCTATGGTATGGTGCGGTTTTGGCTATTCCGTTTCTGGGATCAACACCGCGAATTCGATGGTTGGGGCTTGTTGCTGTGGGGACGGTCTGGCTTACGTTTRCCRMKSSMYKNCWKRYAKKKTSKKYKYYARWGAAMAYNACAYCMGRCRCTKYRYYWSYYSGNGTWTMAANATTTGATGCTGCWGCCTATATTGGGAGCAGCGATGGGGTGCATCGGGTTTCGTGGTAAAACGGGTACGTGGTTGGGACCGGTTATTTGTATTGTGTTGGCAGGATTGTATGTGCGGTTTGTACCCACTACATATTTAATCAGCGATGACAATAGCGTGGCATGGCATGAGCCAACAGAAAAAATTCATGCTCCAGTCCTGAAAGCACTGGGATTTATCATGCCCATGCTGCCGGAGGGTGTCGTCGTYATTGCMCCGGATACACTCGCTCCGTATTTGCCGTGCTACCGYCGCGCAGTGTATGTRGTGGCRCCGAGGGAAAATGTAATTTTACATACTACGCTGCATGCCATGGGAAATAAGGAGGAGTATACGCTGCGTCGTTGGACTCTTCATTTTGCCAGTGGATTTGTGGAGTTTGATGACGGATTATTGGCGAAGGCACTTGACGATTTTAAGGTTGATGGTGTTATTCTTGTTGATAATGAGTTTACCCGTTCATCTGCGTCTTTCCTTCAGAAACTAGGCTTTAAAAAGCATCCATTTGAGGGATATATAGTATGGCTTCGGCAGGGTAGTGACCCTGTTTAAATCTAAGTATTCAGGATTGCGGAATTTCTTGAAAGTTTCCTGTGTGCGCTGTATAGTGATGGGCTACGTAAAGTGGAATGTATTCACCTCTAATTGATTGGCACTAGAGGGGTTAGGTCTATTATAGTTTGCAATAAGATGAGAAATTCAGAACGATATTTATTGGAGTTCTGCAAATAATATTATAAACCGTCCATTGTTGACCCTGAAAAGGAAGCGTTTCATGAGCCCAAGTAGTGAACACCAACTCGATGTCACCATTATGATGCCGTGTCTTAACGAGGAATTGACCTTACCCACCTGTATTAAATGGGCACAGGAGGCACTCGAAGAACTGGCGAAGGACGGAATGACGGGCGAGGTGCTGATTTCTGATAATGGCAGTGATGACAAGAGTATCGAGATCGCCGAAGCGGCGGGCTGTCGCGTGGTGCATTGTCCGGTGAAAGGTTACGGTAATGCGCTGATTTACGGGGGCCATGCTGCGCGAGGCAAGTTTATCGTTATGGGCGATTCAGATGAATCTTATGACTTTCGCGAATCCCCTCCCATGGTTCGTAAACTGCGTGATGAAGGATTCGATTTGTGCATGGGCAATCGGTTTGCTGGCGAGATTAAGCCGGGAGCCATGCCGTGGAAGAATCAGCACATCGGAAATCCGGCTTTATCGGGTTTGCTGAATATGCTCTTTAGATCGGGTTTGCGGGATGCCCACTGCGGATTGCGCGCGTTTACCAAGGAAGCTTTCCTGGAAATGGATTTGAGTTCCAGTGGCATGGAGTTCGCCAGCGAAATTGTGGTGAAGGCGGCATTGCTGGATATGAAACGTACGGAGATTCCTATCACGCTGCATGTGGATGGACGAGATCGTCCGCCCCACCTTGATCCGCTCCGTGATGGGTGGCGCCACTTAAAATTTCTTTTCATGTTCAGCCCTCTTTGGCTGTATTTTATTCCAGCAGGGATATTGATGGTTCTGTCTGTCGTTTTGACTACAGGGCTATTGACTACAGAACGCGGTCAGGTCTGGACAGTAGGTCCGTTGTGGTTTGGGGATCATTGGATGGTCATCGCAGGTGGTTTGTTTACAGTAGGATACATCACATTTTTTATGGGGTTGACGGCGTTAACGTATTCCATGCGGGAACATTGTCGAACGCTTACGCCTGCCGTGGCGCGACTATATAAAAARATATCACTGGAAAATTCACTGATTGTAGGAGTGCTGTTTATTGTGACGAGCGTTGGTATTCTGGGTTATGTTTTGGTCTCCTGGTCAGGATCGGATTTCGAAGGGTTATCTCGAATTCGTGAAATGGTTATTGCCACCACATTGGGTGTGTGTGGAATGCAGACTATATTCGGCGCATTTCTCATGTCCATNATTGCCAATGAGAATCAATTGCCTGCGCCGATGATTGAGTCCATTGCCAAAGATTTGGCGTACAACCCTGCCGAAGACGGAGATTCTGCATGAGTTCCAAGCCGCTCCGGGTGGCTTCGGTTGGGCTGGGTTGGGTAACGACAAATCGTCATTTGCCTACCATGGCTGCCAGTTCTGACTTTGAGCTGGTGGGAATGGTGGATAAGGCTCCAGGCCGTGCCGAGGCTGTAGCCAAAGAATACGGGTGTAAACATTTTAGCGAGGCCTCCGATCTGAGTGCTATCGACTGGTTAGATGAAGTAGACGCTGTTACTATTGGCACCAGCCCTTTTTCCCACCATGCGTTGGTTACTGCCGCCTTGAATCTGGGTAAGCATGTCATTACCGAAAAGCCTTTTGCCATGACTGTGGAAGAAGGCGAAGAAATGGCATCGCTGGCAGAAGAGAAGGGTCTTATCCTGGCGGTAGTGCATAATTTTCAGTTCGCCCAGTCTACCCAGCGAATGGAGCGGGACATCAATAGCGGTCGCATGGGTCGTATCCGGGGCATTGTGGGATGGCAGTTGGGCAACCCGAATCGACGTCTACCGGATTGGTTTGAGGAATTGCCGCTGGGTTTGTATTACGATGAAAGTCCCCACTTRTTTTATCTGCTTAAACGCTTCGCACCTGGCCCGCTGGAAATGGAATCGGTCAATGTGTTTCCCAGTACGGTGGGTAAGGTCACGCCGTCATCCGTGGAAGCRGTGTAYAGTTCTWCTGAYGGTACGAATCCACCCATCCCCGTGCGCCTGTCCCTGAATTTCGAGAGTCCGGTGAGTGAATGGCATTTGACCGTGTTGGGAGAAAATGAGCTGGGCGACGCGGATGTGTTCCGCGATATCTATATTCGCCTGCCGGATGACGGAGACCATACCTCCAAGACAGTGGTGCGCACCAGCGTGATGACCACCTGGCAGCATTGGATWCAGCATTTTCCTAATGGCCTGAAGCATGTAACGGGTAAAATGCGATACGGTAACGAAACGGTCTTCGGGCGTTTTGCGGAAGCCGCACGAACGGGTGTTCCGCCGAAAGATATCAGTGCCCGAGATGCGTTGGAGGTGCTGAAACTCCAGCATGAACTTATTGAAAAGGGTGCCAGCTGAATAAATTCGCTACATTAAGATTAGTGATGCAGGGCAGGTTTGGAGACGAAGGCGGATGGTTAAGC
Organism: Candidatus Hydrogenedentota bacterium; assembly: GCA_002746185.1. Lineage (GTDB taxonomy): Bacteria > Hydrogenedentota > Hydrogenedentia > Hydrogenedentales. The sequence continues at coordinate 41,222 of NVWG01000005.1, read as the reverse complement.
TGAAAGGGACACAAGTAGCATTAGGGATTTGCCTTGCCGTATGTCTCTTTAGTGTAGCAGCGATTTTTTTCACCTCACTTAAAGCTCCCGTAGTTTTATCTTTAAGTGTGCGAGAAACCCCATCAACGCTTGACGGTATAGCACCAGTACCGTTAGCCGTTCATCTGCTCCAAGAATCGGGTTCCGTTGTCAGGGTTCAATTTGATGTTGAGCGTGATTCTGATTTCCATGAATTTGAAGTGCGGCTGCCGCAACGTGATTACAGTAAAATCATGTTGGAATTTGGTCCGAATACACCGTGGGTAGAAATTCATAGTATTCGCCTGTCGGGCTTTTTTCGTTCTCATGTTTGGAAAGCTGAGGATATAGCTGCGGAGTTTCATCCGTTACATGGCGTGTCCTCGATTTATGTGCGGGACATAGGGGACGAAGGGCCTAATGCAAATGGGATTCGCCGTAGCCTGGATGTAGAGAAAAGTCCTGAAGATCCTCGACAAGACATGGATTTTTTTGAAGTGCGCCGGGATGCTGCTCGCATCGTAAAAGATGGTCAACGTATACAGATTCTCTCTCAGGATATTTCCCAACCTTATGCTTGGGTATCTGATACGAAATCGGGGTATTACATAATTGGAATACTCCTTTCTATCCTATTGGGAACAGTATGTATTCGCTGGTTTAATCTGTCGGAAATATCTCTTTCATTAAAGAGAGTGCTAGCGCGTGAAGCAGGTGTGGTTGCTTTTTTTGCCATCATATTGGCAGTGTCATGGGGCGCCTTAACTTCGCCTATCGCTATGTATTGGGGCGCCTTGGCCTGGGCATTCATTGTAGCGGTATCTATTGTGGGATGGGGGGACTTACTGCAACGACTTGCTATGCCGGGTAAAAAAATTCCTTGGCCGTTAGCATCAGCATGGGGACTGGCGGTGCTGTTGTTTCTAGGCGGAGTGCTCAATGCGTTTTCGATGATTTCTCAATCCAGCATTTTCTGTCTACTTGCGCTGGGTGTGGTGTCGTTGGTTATGCTGCGGCTTCTCCCGCAACGAAATAAGGTTTTATCCGTTTTAGCCCACCCGCGACGTGCCGTGRCGAATCCWRTCATGGTRMTRCTYTGGATYGGAGTGCTTGTATTTCTCGCGGCTCGTCTGGGTGCCTATGTGCATACCAGTGATTATGGAATGGTTCGGCATATCCCGGTGTTTTACGTGAACGCTATTGATGATATGGCGGCCTACGCAGTGTATCCTGAAAAAATTCTGGCGACAGGATCGATTGGCTATAACCCGTTCGGCGAGCGGCAGGTCACCAGCTCGTTCGGCGGACAATATTTCCTCCATACGTTCCTGCAGGTACTACTCGCGCCTGAGAACTTATTGTTAATGGAGTCGCTCGTTTGTTTCGTTTTTCTGCTCGCTATGGTATATGCCCTGCTGCGAATGGAAGGCGTGTCTCCTTTTGGGGCATGGCTGTTCTTTGCGTTAACCAGTTATTTTCTGATTACGCCGCAAATAAACACCACCAGTATATCGTCAGGAATGGTGCTGACCCTCGGGTTGTATATGACGTTGAGATACTACATGGGGGAGGATAGCAAGCCGATACCCAATGGGTTAATATTAGGGCTGCTGGTTGCTGCATTATGTTCGTTAAAAAATACATTTATTCCACCTACAGGCTTGCTGATGGCGGGAATGTATGTATCCTACCTCTTTAAATCCAAGGAAAAATCCAAGGTACTTATTGAATTTGCTGCAGCAACAGGATTTGTTGTTGCATGTGTGCTGCCGTGGCTATATGCCATTTACGAGACATCAGGGCCGTCGTTTTGGGGAAGTATGAGTGCGCAGGCAAGTCGCCCTGGAGATAGCCCTGCAATGGGAATGGTTGAATGGGCGGGCATGGCGGCGGCTATCTTCAAGCAACCATTTTACGTGGCTTTGTTTATTTCCAGTATGATATTACTGGTTACTCGAAAGCGAGACGATCTGCGTAATACACATATTATGTGGGTGCTATCCGGCGTAATTACATCTGGTTTGGTGTTTTTTATTTTCAAGGGATTTGGAAATGCGGTTTATCGGTATAGCTACGCAACCAATCAGTTAACGATCTTGATAGGTTTAGTGATTATTTTTCAGTTAGTAGATCGGAGTCTTAGAGGTGTCGCAGATCATTCCGCAGAAGAACTAACACGCAAATGGCGTAAACATTTTTCTGAAATAGTGCAAAAACACTGGGGTGTACCGTTACGCGAAGCTTTTACTTACACCCCAAAGAACTACCTGAAAATAATTCTTGCCATACTGATATTGTTGTTACTGTCACAGGATAAATTCGAATTAGGTGTATTGCATCAAGACACATTAACCTTGATGAAGCAAAATACTACTTCGGCTCGTTCCCGTTTATCAAATCAATTTCATACCCCCTTGTTTTCAAGAACCGAACGATTACAAATAGAGCATATGCAGACTTCTGTTCCTGAAGGCGAAGTCTTGTTTGCTCATTTGGATAAGCCTCTTTTACTTGATTTCAATCGCAACCCTGTGCATGTAGTCGATTTTCCCAGCAACGCACTCATGCCGGAATCTGGGACGTTTCAAGACCATGAAGGCATTGCGGAGCTTTTACGCCAACAGGATATCCGCTATGTAACATACGCGTATGGGAACGAATCTTTTTTTACCTTCGAACGGTTCAAATATAAATTGATGGGTGTCTCCCACAATCTAGCGAAGATATCTACACAACGCACGCTTGATTTTCAAGGTTCGTTGGGTCGGCTGGGTAATGAATACCTGAGATTGTATGATGACGGAAAATATTTCGTGCTCGATTTGGATAGCCCTGTGAATAACTCGGTAGCGGATGGTTTTCAGTTTATGCCGTCTCCGTTGGATTCAGAGTATTATTCCTATCCGCGAGATAGGGAATTTTACAATGTTACCTGGGAAGTGGATAGCATTCCGCATTTGCTTGATCAATCTACACTGTATGCGAGCGCGGCAAAATTGACCTTTAGAGGATTTCATGTGAATCCCGGCGATACATTTGTTGCGCGTATTGTATATACAGGTTTTGGTTTGCATCTGACAGCTCTTTATGATGGTGATGAGACCGAAAACGGACTCAAAACCGATTTTGGTAAAGTGATTTTTCCCATTGCAGAGGGAATTAGCGAATATTATCAGGTCATTACGGTGCCGGACAATGTACTTCCGAATCGTGACCATTTCGAGTTGAATTTTACTACGGGAAATTTTAATTCTTTTACGGGACGCTTTGAAGGACGATTTACGGGGGATGTTCTGCTGCGATCGGTGGCGTTGGTGAAGCAGGATTCGGGTGCGCTTTTAGGGCTATACAATGCGTACCCTTTTGGTAGTAATCCGGGTATTCTTCAATTATCTAATTTGGCCAATGAAACGAAAATTTCTAATGGTTTTCATGATGAATTTCGTAGCATGGCGGAACTGACTGATGACAGCTTGGTATTAAATGATACGAGTAGCCGAGCTGCTTCGGTATATATTGCGTCCATGTCGAATGTTAATATAGATTCAGGTTCGGAATTATTGATGGCAATAACGCATAGAGGAAGCGGGTTTAAGTCATTTTTTATACTTGAAGACACCGAGTCGTCAGATGGTATTCGCCATGAATATGGATTTGGTGAATTGCCGGGTTCGGACGAATGGGTTCGGACCATATACCCATTGAATTACCCTGCTGAAGCCTTGAGTAATTCAGGCAGCGTTCGGTTTGTGTTTTCCATCGGTGCGTATGATCGACAAAAAAGATCTTATAATGTGGGTGTGCGCGGGGTAGCGGAAATTGCGGAGATGGCGTTAATTGAAGAAAAATCTGGACGGATCGTTGGGTATTGGTATCCAAGCCACCCGGATATACAAAATGTTGAATCTAGTGATCCTGAAGAGCAAACTGCCTTGAATTAGTCCTCTTTTTTTATTGAGAAAGTAGCAACTTATCTTGCCAAATTCAGATCGAAATATTTTACTGGTGACGCATTATTATGCTGAACACCGGGGCGGCATAGAGATTGTGGCTCGGAATCTGGGCGAGGCGATGGTGGAAGGCGGCATCGGGGAAATTGTGTGGTGTGCCAGCGATGTGAATCTGCCGGAGGGGCCGTTCCCGGATGGGCTGACGTGTGTGCCTATGCGGACGCTGAATGTGGTGGAAGACAAGCTGCATGTACCGTATCCGTTGTGGGGGCCAGGATCTCTGTGGAAGCTGTGGCGGGCTTCGCGCAGTGCGGATGTGGTGCATCTTCACGATTTTTTTTATATGGGTAATGTGCTGGCGTTTCTCTTTGCGAAATTGCGTGGTAAGCCCGTGATTATTACCCAGCATATAGGCTTCGTGCCGTATCAAAACCCGGTGTTGCGGCTTATTTTGGGTACGGTGAATGCTACGTTGGGCAAGGTTCTACTAAGCTGGGCGAATCAGGTGGTGTACATCAGTGAAACCGTGCTGGATTATTTTCAGGGACGAATCACGTATCGTCGCCCGGCTTTATTTATTCCAAACGGAGTAGATACGGAGATGTATACACCGGGCACGGAAGATGAGCGCAGCAGTGTTCTAAAGGAATTGAATTTACCTCAAGACAAGCCAGTGTTCCTATTCGTGGGACGTTTTGTAGAGAAAAAGGGTCTGCATATTCTGGAGCAATTGGTTAAGCGTGTGCCGGATGTAACATGGTGTTTTGCAGGATGGGGCCCCATGGATCCCGAAGGATGGGGAGCGGACAACGTGCGCATTATTAAAGGACGTAGTGGTGCGGCGCTGGCTGAAGTATATCGCGCGGCAGATTTGCTGGTTCTGCCCAGTGTGGGAGAGGGTTTCCCTCTGGTGATTCAAGAGGCCATGGCATGTGGTACGCCGGCATTTGTATCTACTACCACGGCAGGGGCGCAGGCGGAGGCTCGGGACTTGATGATTCACGAGGCCGTATCGGAAGATGGGGATACTGAGGGTACAGTGGCGGCTTGGGCTGATCGATTAACGGAACTGATTGAAGATCCGGCTGCCTTGCAGGATATGCGTCCGAAAGTATCTGAATTTGCTCATGCCCATTGGTCGTGGCGCGGCAATGCGGAGCGGTATGGCGAACTATTTGAGGAGCTGCTGTAAGGCTTATGGCGGATTCCGAGACAGTCTACCCCACCTTTCTGCTCATTGGCGTCGCCAAAGGGGGCACCACCTGGATTCATCAAATCCTGGATGAGCATCCGGAGGTGTATGTGCCGCCTGCCAAAGATCTGAAATTTTTTGATGAGCACTACGATCTGGGGCTGGAATGGTATCTGGACCATTTTAAGGGTAAAGAACAATACGCTGCCCGAGGTGAATTGACCCACGACTATTATTTTTCGGCGGAGACGGCCCAGCGAATATATAATGACATCCCGGATGTGAAATTATTTATCTGTTTAAGGGAATTGGGCGATAAGATGTTATCGGGGTTTCGTTATAATAAGACAACGGAATATGATAAAGATATGACGTTCGCAGAGTACGCGGCACTGCCGGGGATACAGCATCAGAATCGATACTATGACAACCTCGTGCCGTTTTATGAATTGTTTGGCAAGGATAGAATGAAGGTGGTTTTTTTCGAGACGTTGCAGGATGATCCGGCGGCATTTTGCCGCGAGATTTATGATTTTGTCGAAGTGGATCCCTCATTTCAGCCGCCGTCGTTATTGGAAAAAATCAATGTAGCCCACGAGGCGCGGATGCAGTGGGTGGCGCATCTGGCCTTTAAAATAGCCCACTACCTTCGTAAATGGGGCTTGGCGAATATGGTGGGAAAAATGAAACACAACGCGCTGGTTCATGCCTTTTTGTATCGAAATTCGGACGATGACCTGGGCGTGAGCGACGAGGAAGTACATGCCGTATGTCGCCAATTTAGCGATCAGTATGAAAAATTGGCGGAGCTCATCGGTAAACCCCTGCCTGCGTCTTGGTATGAGCGGGTGAAATGACGATGGCTGAACCTACCATAACGCGCCGCACAATTACTATCCTTGGAACATTAGGGCTTGGGATTTTTTTAATTATAATATTGATGCGATATACCTCCATAGGTTTCGAATCTGTGTGGAGTACGGTAAAGCAATCCGACCGGATAGTTTTCATGGGGATTATGATAACGTCGCTTTTTCATTTCTGGCTAATGGCGCATAAAHGGAAGATTGTTACTCATACCATAAAACCGAATGTAGCACTAGGGCATGGTTTTTTTCTGTACTCCGTTCTTATTTCATTCATTGCGCAATTTTTACCTATGCAGTTAAGTCTGCTGACTGTGCGAAGTTTGGCACTACGCGCTCATGAGGATATGTCGGTGACGCGGAGTGCATCTTCTTCGCTGTTTGAGCAATTATTCGACGCAGTTATACCGGGTGTGTTGTTCATTCCTGCATTTTTAGTGATGACCACGGTGTTAAGTGAARCCAATGGGTTGGTTTTATCGGTGTTGATGTTAGTGGGGATGGGTTTTGCGGCGATGATATTGGGAAATAAATTTGTACTCATTTTTCTCGCGGTGGCGGGAAAAGTGCCCATTGCAAACCGTATTGTGAAGCGCTTGACGGATGGCGGAAACCAAGATCAAGTTTTAGATTTATTCCAACGAGATATAATTACAAAGCTGTACTTTTGGTCTGTCCTTCGTTATCTCAATCTGCTACTGCGTTCGTATCTTGTGGCGGTTGCCGCAGGGTTAGATATTGGATTTCCTTCTATTGCCTTCGCTAATACGTTGGTCATTTTATTCAATGTGATTAGCCTTACCCCTGCCAGTTTGGGTATTGCTGAATGGGGGTGGGTAGGCGTGTTGAGTGTGTTGGGTGTATCAACGGAATTGGCAACGGAGTTTGCATTGCTGAATCGCGTATTGCTTTTTGCCTCTGTTGTCTCCGTCAGTGCTATAATCGGTTTTATATATTTTGGGTTACAATCCGTACGTAAATCGAGAAATTAGTCAGCGTAATCTTCTATTCAAGGTCGAAACGGTAGCGAGTTAAATAAGGAATACGACATGGGAACCAATGGATATATCTGCTTGGTATGCAGTGGTAAAGAATTTAAAACTCGCTTTACCACAGATAATTTCTCCGTAGTACAATGCAAAGGATGTACGTGCGGGTATAAATCTTCAGTATTGGAAGGTAACGACGAAGTGTTGGAAGCCTATTACGATACGGAAGAATATTGGCAAGATAATCCAAATCGACAAGATGGCGGTGTAGAGTATAGTGATGATCATCCAAAAATAGCGTTGTATAAGAGAGATTTAGGACGTTTGGCTGGATTTGTACCGGAGAAGGGTCCGTTGCTGGATGTGGGATGCGCCAAGGGTGTGTTTCTGAATCTGGCCTCCAAAGAAGGATGGGATCCCCATGGTGTAGAGCTTTCGCCTTGGGCATCGCAATATGCACGCGATAWTTTTAATCTTGAGGTTTTTACTGGTGGTTTAGAAGATTCTCCTTATGAACCAGGTACTTTCAGTGCGGTTACAGCACTGGATGTGATTGAGCATGTGACAGATCCAACGGCGATGGTGTCGAAAGTGTCGGAACTGCTTAAACCGGGCGGGGTATTTATTGTAGGTACACCCAATGCTGGCAGCTTGCTGCATCATACGGCGGAACTGCTGTACAAGATGAGCGGGAAAGCGGTGTCTTGGCCCTTGCTGCAGATTTTTGGAATTGAAGATAATGGTCATATCATATTCTTTTCCACAGAATCGTTGGAGAGGCTCTTAAATAAATATGATATGGAAGTAGTTGGTCGATACAGTGAAACGGTGGATCAAGGGTTGTGGCGTAAAGTATCGAAGGCGGAGCAAGTTGCAGGGATGGTGGATAAGGTAGTAGGTGGTGCGCTTAATCGGCAGTATCGCATACTTTTTTTTGCTCGAAAAAAAGTATCCTAAATACCAATTCTCCTATTACTTTAGAATCTGGATATCATCGAGAGTAAAATCCGCTCCAGCTCGTACGGTAAACTGGAGAGAATCAGTGGTCAATAGAGAGCTTTCCAGGGTGTTCATTACTACCAGTTCTTGTTTGCCTACTTCACCGCGAAACACTGTAATTTTTGATCCTTGCGCTACAATTCGGACTTGGTAGGGTACTTCCCGGTAACTGCTTATCGCTTGGCTTTCAAAACTTGCAAAATCCCCTTGGATTATTTCTTGTAAATGCATGCTTTCTTGTCCGAATGCGACCCATACTCGATTATTTTGATCGATATATCGAAAATTGATTGTGAGAAAGTCATTTTCATTCCATGGGGTGTTCCGCGTGAACGTGAAGCGCAACTCGTAATGAGGGGTGCTAATCGGGCGGCTCAGAGTTGGCCATCCGGCTTTCGCTTTAATGTGYACGGCACCGTCWACGATTTCCCAATCRCCCTTGTATTCCCATTCATCAAGTGTGCCCGAACTGAAATCTTCCTCAAAAAGTACCGTTTTTTCTTGCGGTTCGAATCCCTTGTCTTGTACGAGAACGATACGATTGCCTACGTTGGACTGGCCCATGGTTGCGCATCCGGTCAAGCTGCTGATGGCTACGTAGACAGCAAATAAAGACTGGAATATAGGGGTAATAGTATTGATCATGGGAAATCTCCAATTCATGAATACGTAGTTTGCCACACCGTTGCGGGGCATGTCCATTCGCGGGACGCAACGCGGATGTCTGGATGGTAGGGCATATTACGAAGGAGAATGATGGTGAAACGATTTGGATTGACGATATGGATAGTAATTTGCGGGGGGTTGCTGGTGGCAGCGGGGCCTCGGTATCTGGAGAAACTGGCCATTGGAGGGGGGTATGGGGATACGAAGGACGGTGGAGCGTTTCTTGGGGCAAACGGGGATATTGCTACGGACGGTCAGTTGACGGTGGACGGAGCGGGTATATTTACGCAGGGTCTGGCTGTAACGCTGGAATCGAGTTTTACGGGGGATGTGATGTTGGGGCTTCGTGAGGAGACAGAGCGGGTCTCCAATAGCGGCATGGAAGGGACATACGTGAGTGGTGTTGCGCCGTTTTGGACAGCTTCGGGTGCGTCAATTACGGCCAGCGAGGAGACGACTGATGTGTACGCGGGTGTATCCAGTCAGAAAGTTATTACGGGACCCAATTTTAATCAGTTGCAAACGTCATTGATGGATCCTGATGGGGATGGGAATGATTTGGTGGCGGGCGCGTGGTATGTCTTGTCGTTTGCTGCGAAAATGCAGTCTGGAAATTTGAATAAGATTTCGATTTGGGGAGATGGCGTGGAAGAATTTGCCAATCTAGATTCTCGCACGGCGGGTGTTTGGACGATATATACGTATACTTTTCAATCGACGGTGACCAAAACGGACGCTATCTTGTATTTCACCAATAATGCTTCGAATCAAGCTGCGTATCTTTTGGATTCCGTTTCTTTTAAGCGGGTAGAAGGCGGCGACTTGGTGGCAAGTCACAGTGTTCATAGCGGATTGGGGTATACATCAGGCGGTGCTACGTTGGATGCGGTGGGAAATGGAGATTTTTCAGGTAATGGTATTTTCAATGGGGACTTGACGGTGAGCGGTGGGGATCTTACGGCTGGAGCGGACGGAGTTGCTCGTGGGATTGTCTCGGCGTGGGACGGAAGTGGCGGGTTGGCGCCGGGCACGATGAGACTTAGTTCGCCGAACGGAACGGTGTGGTATCTGTTTGTGGAAGACGACGGCACGGTGAAGGTTCATTCGGCGCTGCCGACGTTGAACACGGATGGCGCGGTGGTGGGGGCGCAGTTGTGAAGATAGCAATATAAAGATGTTCTTTATAGGCTCCGAACAGAAGAGATTGCCGCGCTTCACTTCGTTTCGCTCGCAATGACAGGCTTTCTGGTCGAAGCTGGAGACCCGTGCCGGGTCGGGCGCGTGACTGGGTCATGAGACTCGGCCACAACGAGGATTGACAGGTCTAATTGTTGAGCGTGTTTAAGAATTTACTCAGCGGACCGTAGGCGGCCTCTTGGGAGAAATGTTGATCGGCGTATTGGAGTGCTGCTTGGGATAGTTGGACGCGTTTTTGGGGATCTTCGATGAGCGATTGGAGGGCTTTGACCATCTCTGTCCAGTCGGCACATACGATACACGGCGATGGATCGGTGAGTTCCAGTCCTTCTACGCCTTTGGGGGTGGTGACGAGTGGGGCGCCGTGGCACAGTGCTTCAACGGTCTTGATTTTCAGACCGCCGCCAAAGGTAACGGGATTGATGACGATGTCAGATTGCTCGTATAGCGCAGTGACGTCGTCTACATATCCCCGGATTACAACTGAGTTTGGTAGTCGTTTGGCGGAGAGGGTCTCGCAGATGGTGCCAGCGATATGCAGTTGTGCGGTGTCTTTGGTGATTTTGGAWRRTKKWWWYSASACRKKRKYGAGAAATTGGGCCAATGCTTGGCGGTTCGGTGCGGCTCCGGTGCCGAAGTAGGTAATGCGGATTGGAGATTGGCTGGGGCGGTTTGTGGCGACGATAGGGAGGCTGTGACCTACCGTAATAACGGGTATGTCAGCAGCCATTTTTGTGAGTTCCACGGCATCGTCCTGTTGTATCGCTAAAATAAGATCGAATCGTTGGAGGATTTCCTGTTCTTCTTCGTAGGTTACGTTGGCCCAATGTCGTTCGCCGTGGTCGTGAAACTGCTGGGTACGCAGGTGCATCACGTCCAAAGTATCGAGTWTACGAATGGGGCCGCCCGCTGCGCTGTCTTTCACCTCGTCTAACAAGTAGGCCTGGTGGATATATTGAATGAGAACGATATCCGGTTTAAGGCGCGTACATAATTTGGCGAAGTCTTTTGCGAAATGAGGCTTGATAAAATGGCTTAGGGGTGGTTCTTGAGGGGGGCGCAGGGCCTTGATGCCACGTCGTATTATTCGCTGCACATTCTGCACGGTTTCTACGATGAAAGGAGGCAGGCTTGTTTTAAGCCATTGGCGCGAACGGTGGTAGGGTGTTGAATCGGACGGTGTTTCAGCATGAGATGGAGAAGTTTGGGAGTTATCGGGGGTATGGAGTTCCAGTTCGGGCATGTGTTCTTTTAGAAAAGCCCGGTCAATTTCTAACAAGTCCCCAGTATAAAAAACGGGTACATTAAACCCGGTTTTGATTAAATAGCAATAGAGATTGTGGATTCGGGATCGTTCTCCCCGGTCATTGTGCCAGAAATCGATGGAAGTGGCGAGTAGAATGGTCTTCACGATTTTTTATCCAGGAGATCGTCCAGAATGTTCAAGGTCTGTTCTACCATTTTGGGTTCGCTGAATTCCTGTACTCGCTCGTAAGCGGCTTGAGCCATGTCTTTCATTTTGTCAGGATGATCCAGAGCGTAGAGTACGTCATGGGCGAACGTGTCTGCTTCCTTTTTGGGACTGATGAGACCATGGACCTTATGGGTAATCACTTCGGGAATACCGCTGGCATCGGTAGTCACTACCGGCAGACTGACCGCCATGGCTTCTGCCAAGGCGAAGGATTGGCCGCCTTCCCAGAGCGTAGGGAACACGAATAAATCTGCTGCATGAAGAAGATCAGTAATATCGGTGCGATGACCTAGAAACTGTACAGCGTCCAGCGATCCATTTTCGCGCAGTTGGGTTTGCAAGGCATCCAGTTCTGGGCCGTCCCCAGCCCATACGCATTGAATGTTGGAATGTTGTTTCAGAATATTCGGAAGGCCTTCGGCGAGATACGTGAGCCCCTTTTGTACATGGAGACGACCCACCGTGAGCAGGAGAGGGGTGTCGTCGCTGATATTCAATTCTGCCCGAATGCGATCACGAATGGTTTGTTTTTCATCTGTAGATAAAGGCGACGGCACGGGGACACCATTGAACACCACATGAAAAACGTCCGGATTGCATTGGAAACTTTTGGCTGCCAGTTCGCGATTGTTTTTGGAGATGGCGATCCAGCTTTGACGGCGTTTTCGCGCCCAATTGTAGAGGAGTACCTCGATGGACTTTAGTGGAAATATGCTGGACACGAGTTGAAAAACTACCAGTGCAGGAATGTTCAGTGATGCACAGGCCAGGATGGGGCCCAGTGAGCATCGGAGAGATGGCTGTGCAATGAGTACCGCGTCCGGGCGTGTTTGCTTTAGCATCCGTCGCGTTTGTTGAAAGGTTCGCCATAAGGGGATGATTTTGCGATACTCCCGCCAGGTGGTGTCGTCGTCGCCGATATCCAGGGGGACGTAGTTTACTCCGAGTTCTCGGAGATCGTGTTGAAGGGATTGCGTGCCGTCGGTGTCCGGGAAGGCGAATTCCACGGTATGCCCTTTGGCGATGGCGCCCCGGGTTATCTTCAACGTGTATTCTTCGGCACCGCCTCGATATTGGGAGACTGTGAGGATGAGTAGTTTCATGTTTGGGGTACCTCCAGTGCAYGAACTATGAAATCTTGAATTCGAGTTGGCGATTGCCCGTCGCAGGGTCCAGCGAAATCTTTTAAGGTCTGGCACTGAGCCTGAAGCATGGAATTTCTGTCATCACCAGAAAGATGCAGTGCCTGTTCCAGAGCTGCGTTCAATTGTTCCGGTGTATATCCTGGCAGTGCCGATCCGTTGTTTCCGAATGGCATGGTGGGCGGTGTGGGAGCCAGGTGAGCATGTATCAGGGGTTTGCCTAGATACATGGCCTCCAGTCCTGCGGTGGAATCTTCTGTGATGACCAACGACGCGCCGGGCAGCCAGTTTTCCAGCGGGGATTCCTCGATGCGGATACGATCTTCAAATTCATGCCGGGCAATGCAGTCGCGATAGCCTTCTATTGTATCGTAGGGGTGGGGTTTGATGATGAGCTGCTGTTGAGGATGCTTTTTCAGGCACTCAATGAGTGTGTCCAGAATATGGAGACCTTCCACGACGGATCGGGAAGGGGAGTAACATTTGTCAGGGGCATGGGGGCGGCTTACCCATAGCCAGTATGATCCGGAGGTGTCGAGGGCATCGGGCAGGGTCCGCGTGTCGAATTCCGGGTTGCCCGAGACTTCTATGGATGTAGGCTGTACTATCGAATTCGTCTCGTAGCGCACTTTTCTTTCTGCGCCCCACACGGCAATATGTGACGCGTAGGCATCGTCCAGATAGTATCGTTCGCAATCCAGTCCGTGCTGCAGCATGATAGTGGGGATGCCCAGTTTCCGGCACAACAGGACATAGTTAATGGGACGAGGATGGTTGTCCGCATGGAGGAGGAGGGCGTGGGGTTGTACCCATTTTAGCTCGGCCTCGGCTCGAATTATATGATTGACCTGAATGCGAATCTGGTCAGTCAGTTTCGTCACGTCGCATTCATGCAAGACCACGCCGAAATGATATAGGCCGTCAGCGATAGCTTGGGTGAGTTTGTCGGGCCATGCATCATCGGGGCGGACAGATKTTAATGATGCTGGTACGTCGTGGGCATCGGGCAGCGAAGTAGAGCCCTGTCCAGAAAATACGGCTACGTTGGGATTGTTCATCACCGAAAGGCATGCTTGTTCAATACGCGGGTTGGGTTGGGGGACGTAGAGAATTCGTGCTTCAGAGGATACGGCAGGTCGTTTGTCATCACCCTTGAGGATTGTTTTGGCTCGGCTTTTGATACGTGAATGTAGAGATCGCTTCGACGGGGTTGCGGGGAATTCGGGAATGCCGGATTTTCGGTTCCAGCCTAGCAGGTCAATTTCCGGTTCATAATCTTCCGGGTCCGTCATACGGCGTACAGCACGGCCCACTTTATCCCAGAGAAACCAGCGAGTGAGCAGGGCGTAGTCCAGCCCATCTTGTATGGGATCCAAATTGGTGTGGTCAGGCCAATGACAGATGGCTTTCCAGGCTTGCTGATCGCGTTCCGCCCATGACAAGGTAAGCCAGTCGTCGGGGTTGGCGGGACTATTTGCGGGTGCAGACGGCAATATAGCACTCCGCAGTGTGTTGATTCTCGGGGGTAGTGGGAATAATGCCCTCGGGTTGATCGCGATTGAATTTTCGATTGGACGCGCCTGAATTCTGGTTAAACATGGCCGTAATGGTAAATGATTTTTCTAATACATTCCTGAAAGATTCCAGTGTGTACTCGCGTACATGGTGCGGTGCGTCTTCCAGAGGCCATTGGTTTGGTGTGGAGCAAATTAAGGTGCCGCCGGGTCGGAGAATGCGTGCAAATTCCTGAATCAGTGCGCGGTCATCCGGAACATGCTCGATGGTTTCAAAAGAGGTGACTACATCGATGCTTTTTTCGGGAAGCCCGGTATCGTCTCCCGACTCGCACAAGAATCGGATTACGCCGTCCCCGTATACATCGGAAGCATATTGTATCGTTCCTGGATCAATGTCTACGCCAGTAGCTTTGGATGCACCTCCCTGGCTGACCAGCATGGCGGTGCCGTATCCTGTTCCGCTGGCGATGTCGGCAGTGATTTTGCCTTTCACGTAATCACAGGCGAAAGCATATCGAGCTAAATGGAATGCACGGGATGTTTCGTTGAAGAAGGAAACCGTTGCATCCATGCGTTCGGCGCGGTGTGCGTATAGCCATGGAGCTTTGGGATTCGACTCCAATTCGATGAGTAGCTTCTCCACCGTATCGAATCGAGATTGTAGGGCGTGAGCGCGGTCTGCCGTTTGTTTCCAATGCGCAGAGGCGGCCTCTACTTTGTGAAGCCGCTCCTCCAGCAGGGTCACGTCATAGCCCAGGAACCACCGGGTGAGACGCCGGGTCAGGGCACGGGCTACTCGGGCGGGAAATGTATACGTGGTATGGTTGGCTGATTCCGTCATTAGTTTTGATGGTTCCTAAGCGTACTATTCGGTCTTGTCAGTCTAGTTTAGTCCACTGGTGCTCAAACTTAAAGGTATCGCACAGCCCGAATCCAAATGCATTCGTGGGAGGTCCGGTTATTTTGAACGAAGTGCCGGGGTTGCGGCGATCAATAAAATCTTCAATATCGGCTCCGAAAAGGCTCACATCCAGATGGTATCCCCCTACCATAAGTGGAATATTCGGTAGTGTGAGACGGATGGTGTTGCTGGGCGGCGTAACGTCGAATTGAAATTGCTGGTAGGGTGTGGAGACGGAACCCAGCCCGCCTGCGGAGGGGGATTCCACTGCCACGATAATGCGTAAATCGTCCCGTGGCTGATTCGCAGTGAGCACAATGTCGATGAGCAGATCATCCCCGGTCTGAAAATCGGATTTGGGTTCGCCTTGGTTATCTACGGTGGTGACGGACGCGATGGCAATAGGTTTGTCGTGGACGGTGATGTCTGTTGTGTCTTCTACGTGTAATACGGTTTGATATTCGCCGATGCCTTCTGCGAGGGGACCGTCGAAAACCTGCTGTCCTCCGGCGAACACCACGGCGCGGTTGGTGACGCGGGACAATTGGTTAACAGCGTGTGATACCAGCACGATGGACGAGCCGTTGTCTAGCATGGAGAGCAGGTGCTTGAAGCATTTCATGCGGAATCCCACATCGCCTACGGCTAGCACCTCGTCGATAAGGAGGATGTCCGGATCAACATGCGCGGCTACAGCGAATCCCAGCCGCACGTACATGCCGGAGCTGTACATCTTGACGGGACTGTCAATGAACTCGCCCAGCTCAGCGAAATCCACGATGGAATCGAATTTCGCATCCACCTCCTTTTTGCTCAGACCCAGGATCGCGCCATTCACATAAATATTTTCCCGACCCGTGAGGAGAGGATGAAAGCCTGCACCGATTTCGATGAGCGCGCCTACCCGGCCTCGCATAGTAATACGGCCCTTGTTGGGCAGGATGATGCCGTTGAGCATTTTCAGCATGGTRCTTTTGCCGGCACCGTTGGGACCCAGCAGCGCTACGCATTCCCCAGGGGCCACGTCGAAGGAGGAGTCGTSCACAGCCCAAAATTCGTCCTTACGCAGGGTCGCTTCCGATCCAGTCAGTCCTATCATGTCTCCTGCGATGTCGGTCATGCCGTAGAGCATGGTGCGACGCAGACTGCGGGTAAATTTCTTTGACGTATTCTCAACACGGATAGCTGGTTGGAGGCTCATTACGCTCCCATCCGTTCTGCGAAGCGTGTGGAGGATAAATGGAAGACTCGCCAGCCGAACAGGAATACCACGACGGATAGTGCGCTGGCCCAGGCGTAATGTTCTGGGGCTGATAAAGTTCCGCTGATGATTAGATCGCGAGGGGCCAGTACCAATCCGGCTAAAGGATTCCAGCGGCTCAGCTGCTCGAAGAGAGAATTTTCTGGCGGCATGTACATGACAGGGGTAATGAAAAAGAGGAATGTAATTGCTACGGAAAGGAAGCTGCCCACATCGCGTACCAATGCGTTGCAGACGGCTAACAACATTCCCAGTCCCATGGTCAACAGGAATAACGGTATCAACGCCAACGGTGCGAGTAGGAATGTCCAGGCRGGAACRACTYGATACRCYGCGAAKACGATAACTACCAGGACGGCGCGAATGCATACCGCGATGAAAACCTGACCCAGTGCACCGATGACCAGGGTCTCTTTGGGGAAATTAACTTTTACCACCAGATTCGTATTTTGTATCAACGCATTGGCGCAGGCGGTGATGCCATCGGAAAAGACGATCCAGATGGTTAGGCTGAGAAAGGCATACGCAGGATAAGGAATTCCTGTATCGCCTGTGTTCAGTACGCCCATCTTCTGCAGGAGGATGAATGTAAGGGCAGATAGGAGGGGTGTTACTACTGCCCCAGCCAGCCCCAACAGTGTCTGCTTATAACGGGATACGAAATTGCGTATCAGGAGCCGCCAAGCCAGCTCTCGACTGTCCCATAAATCGGATGCCATCCCGCGCCATACGGCCAGCCCCCAGCCATTACGGCAGCCGGGTTCGTAGATGCGTTCCTGTGGAGATGCGTCTTGCGGGTCCAAGTGTTTTCATTCCCTTTCAATTTGGTAAGGTATTGTGACAACTCGATTTGAGCATTTGCAAACGCGACGGAAAATGCATTGAATACATCTAAAACAATTCTCATGGTTTTTCCCTTTTCTGTGTGGCCTATTAAGGGGGGTGGTACGGCCCGGCTGTGGGCCATGATTGATGGTTTACGTACAGAGGGCTTCGATATTGTTCTTATTGGCCCGGATGAAGGACGGGTCAATGCTGATATTTCTTCAAAAGTGAATGCCTTTGAGCCTTTTGTTCTTGAGGAACGTAATTTTATTACTCGAGTCAAAAACAAGGTGTCTGGGACATCCTTGCSGGATAAATTACGTATGCCCAAACTGGAGCAATGTGTAGCCCAGGCTTCATTAAAGCACTCTCCCATGGCGTGTATCACTCATTTTGTTCGTACTGCGCGGCTTTTTGATAATTTATCCGACGATTGCCTGAAGTGTATGGACACCCATGAAATTCAATATCTTCGATCTGAAAATGCGCAGCAACATGGCGGGGAATACACCGGGCCTAAGTGGACTCGGGAAGAAGAGATTGTCGAGTTGAATCGGGCGAATGTGCTGATGGCTATTCAGGATCTGGAAGAGGTAACCCTGCGTGAGTTGTGTCCGGATMRRMAMGTTATWACYGTSGGKCACTCGGTGTCCGTTGARCCTTCCACRGAACCAGTYCATCCRCCTGAATTACTGTACGTGGGTAATTTATATGAACCCAATGTGGCGGGGCTGAATGCTTTTATTGATGAGGCATGGCCGTCCATTCATTCGGCAGTACCGGATGTCACGCTGCATGTGTGTGGTCGAATTTGTGACGCAACAGCATCTACGACTGATGGCGTGATGCTGCACGGCGTGGTGGATGACCTGCAGCCGTATTATCGTCGAGCTGCCGTAGTCATCAATCCGGTGATGTATGGTACAGGGCTGAAAATAAAGACGGTGGAGGCATTGGGCTTCGGGAAAGCAATGGTAAGCACTCCGGCGGGAATCTTGGGTGTTGGACGTTCTGGTGACATACCTGTGCAAGTAGTTGAATCACCTGGGGATATGGCTCCGCCGATCATTGAAATGCTTACCGTCCCGGAAATTCGCCGTGAATGGGAGTCAAAAGCCCATATTTTTGCACAAAACAACCTGACCGTAGAGCGAATTATGGAGCCTTTGGTCAAACTGCTTAATGAGCGGGAACAAATCTGATAGTATGGAACGTATGCGAATATCAACGATCATAATTTTAGGGGTGTGGGCGGTGATGGATACTGCCCAGGCTCAGGAATCCGTGCGGTATGACCGGGACGTGCGCCCTATCCTTTCGAATAATTGCTTCAAGTGTCATGGCCCCGATCCCCGGGCACGAAAACGTCGGCCTCGATTGGATACCTTTGAAGGGGCTACAGCGCTGACGCGATGGAAAAAATACTCGATTGTGCCGGGCAATCTCGACGAGAGTGAAATGGTACGCCGTATATCGTCGGACGATCCGGATTATCGTATGCCACCAGGAGATTCCGGCAAGCAGCTTTCTACTGAAGAGATCGATATTATCCGCCGCTGGATTGAGCAGGGARGGGAGTACCAAAAGCACTGGTCGTATGTGAAGCCGGAGCGTCCCGATCTACCTGCCGTATCCGATGCGACCTGGCTGCGCAATGGTATTGATTCATTTATTCTGGCGCGACTTGACCAGGAAGGTCTAACCCCCAGCGAAGAAACGGATAAACGTACATTGATTCGTCGCGTGTACTTAGATCTCATCGGACTGCCCCCAACGGCAAGTGAGGTGAAGGCTTTCTTGAAAGATAGCAAGCCGGGAGCGTATGAGCGGGTGGTGGATGATTTGTTRWCRCNGCCYCARNTAYGGKGAGCGATGGGCGCGGGTATGGTTGGATTTGGCGCGGTATGCCGATACCAAGGGATATGAGAAGGATGATCGACGGAGCATCTGGAAGTATCGGGACTGGGTCATCCAGGCGTTGAACGAAGATAAACCTTTTACGGAATTTACTATCGAACAAATTGCAGGGGATCTGCTTTCGGAGCCGACGAATGCTCAATTGATAGCTACGGCCTTTCATCGCAATACCATGAACAACGACGAAGGCGGTACGGACGACGAGGAATATCGCAACGCCGCCGTGGTGGATCGGGTAAATACCACCATGGAAGTATGGATGGGTACGACCATGCGATGCAGTGAATGCCATACCCACAAATACGACCCTATCACGCAGGAAGAGTATTTCCAGGTCTACGCATTCTTTAATCAGACGGCGGATCATGATCAACCCAATGAATATCCGGTACACCGGGATGGATCTCCAGAGGATTTGGCTCGATTGGACGAGGTGCGGGCACTGACTAAATCCCTGCCGTCTCGAGTTGAAGAGTTGAAGAAAAAACTGGAAGCTGCCGAGTCTCCTGAAGCAGATCGGGTCGCTTTGGAGGAAGAGCACAAAAAAACGGATCGTGCGTTGCGAAAAGCCAAGTACGACTTGGAAAAAATGGATAAAGAAATTGTAACGACCCCCATTATGCAGGAGTTGACGGGGGATAAACGCCGAACAACGCATATCAACAAGCGCGGCAGTTTCTTAAATAAAGGCAAGGAAGTGAGCGAAGGCACCCCTGCTGTGTTTCATCCTTTCCCCCAGGATCAGCCTGAAAATCGTTTGGGACTGGCGCGGTGGCTGGTCTCGAATGATAATCCGCTCACGGCGCGCGTGACGGTTAATCGATTTTGGGAGCAGTTTTTCGGTCAGGGTATCGTAAAGACGTTGGAAGAATTCGGTACCCAAGGCGACTGGCCCACGCATCCGGAGTTGTTGGATTGGCTTGCGGTGGAATTTATGGAGTCGGGGTGGAGTATGAAGGAACTGTGCCGTACCATCGTCACGTCGGCTACCTACCGTCAGGATTCACTCATCACGCCYGAAATGCTGGAGCGCGATCCCTATAACGAGTTATTGGCGCGGGGTCCCCGGTTCAGACTGGAAGCGGAGATGATGCGTGATCAGGCTTTACGTGTGAGCGGACTGCTCAGCGATACCATGTACGGCCCGTCGGTGATGCCGTATCAGCCCGAAGGGGTCTGGACCGTGGTGTACAGCGGCGATTCATGGGTGACCAGTGCGGAAGAGGATCGTTTTCGACGTGGGCTGTATACGTTTTGGCGACGCACCAGTCCGTATCCGTCCATGATGGCGTTTGATGCTACGTCCCGCGAGGTCTGCACGACGCGACGCATACGAACGAACACGCCGCTCCAGGCGTTGGTCATGCTGAATGATGCGGTGTACGTGGAAGCAGCCCAGGCGTTGGCGCGACGAGTTATGAATGAAGGGCAGGGTAAATTAGCCAAACGAATAGATTTTGCTTTCCATACTATTTTGGCGCGTCCTGCAACGGACTTGGAGAAGAATCGGTTATCGTCGCTCTATGAAAGTGAATTTGCACATTACGAAGCGAATCCCGAAGAGGCGGTCATGATGGCTACCGATCCGCTGGGTCCATTGGAAAAGGGCGATACCGTTGAAGCCGCCGCGTGGACCGTGGTGTGCAATGTGATTTTGAATTTGGATGAGTTTTTAACGAAACGATAGATTGGTTATTTAATGACACCTGATTACGAATACATGCAGGGAATTACCCGGCGGCATTTTTTGCGTACTACCGGGTCGAGCCTGGGCGCGGCAGCGTTGGCATTGATGATGAGCAAGGACGCCGGAGCGGCTGGTGGTGCGCCCAGTCCTGAGCAGTTCATGCACTTTGCGCCCAAGGCGAAGCAGGTAATCTATATACATTTGGCAGGATCGCCGCCACAGCAGGAGCTGTTTGATTACAAACCAGAGTTGGTGAAATTGAACGGTCAGCCATGCCCGGATGAGTTGTTCAAGAAAGAGCGATTCGCTTTTATCAAGGGTCACCCGAAGATTCTGGGTACACCATATACATTTGCCCAGTACGGAAAAGACGGTACGTGGGTATCCGAACTGCTGCCGCATTTTCAGGAAATTGTGGACGACGTGACCGTAGTGCGGTCCATGTTTACCGAYCAGTTCAATCACGCCCCGGCGCAGCTCATGTTGTATACAGGCTCTCCCCAACTGGGCCGTCCCTCCATGGGATCGTGGATTACGTACGGGCTAGGATCGGAAAACGAAGACCTGCCCGGATTCGTGGCGTTGGTGTCGGGAGAAAAGACTCCTTCGGCTGGCAAAAGCGTGTGGGGAAGCGGATTTCTCCCGTCGGTGCATCAGGGCGTGCAGTGCCGCTCCAAGGGCGACCCGGTGCTGTATCTGTCCGATCCAAATGGCATGGATCGGGATGTGCGGCGGCGCAGTCTGGATGCCTTGCGCGATCTGAACGAGGCACATGCGGCGCAGGACGGCGATCCAGAAACACAGACGCGTATCGCCCAATATGAGCTGGCATTCCGTATGCAGGTGTCCGTGCCCGAGGTAATGGATATAAGCAAGGAGTCGCAGACCATGCTGGATATGTACGGTGCGAACCCCGGCGATAGCTCACTGGCGAATAACTGTCTGCTGGCGAGGCGTATGGTGGAGTCGGGCGTGCGATTTGTCCAGCTTTTCGACTGGGGTTGGGATGCCCATGGTACCGGGCCGAATGATGATATTATCACCCAGCTTCCAAAAAAATGCGAACAGATGGATCGCCCCGTGGCGGCATTGATTAAAGATTTGAAACAGCGCGGTCTGCTCGATGAGACGCTGGTAGTGTGGTCAGGCGAATTTGGGCGTACCGCCATGAATGAAGAGCGAAATGGATCCAAGTTTTTGGGTCGGGACCATCATCCGGGGTGTTACTCCATGTGGCTGGCGGGCGGCGGCATCAAACGAGGGGCGAACGTGGGCGCCACCGACGAATTGGGCTATGCCATCACGGAAACGCCTATCCATGTTCATGATCTGCAGGCGACGATTCTGCACCAGCTCGGCATTGATCACGAACGCCTCACGTATCGGTTCCAGGGGCGGGATTATCGTCTCACCGATGTGCATGGTCGCGTCATGCCGGAGCTGTTGGCGTAAGATCGGACAAGATGGAATTCCCCAAGGCTGTGAGCTAGGATAGGTTTCTGTTTCGGGCCAACATGAAAGGAATCTTCCCCGTGTCTGAAGGTGCTATCCATATCCGTGTAGACGCTCCTCTGGGCTGGCTGATTATCGACCGTCCAGACAAACGAAACGCATTTACGCCGTCCATGTGGCGCGATCTGCCCGTGAAGCTGAAGGAATTGGAGGCGCATCCCGATGTGCGGGTGATACTTTTACGTGGTGAGGGACTGGAAGCGTTTTCTGCCGGAGCAGATATTGCGGCGTTTCACGCTGATGTGGAAGGCGGGACGCGGCTCGAGAGTGTGGACAGCACTACCGTGGATGCCTTCCTCGCCGTGGAACACTGCACCAAGCCGACGGTGGCAGTGGTGCATGGGATATGCTTCGGCGGCGGATGTGCGCTGGCACTCAGTGCGGATATTCGACTGGCTTCCGTGGAAGCCCGTTTCGCCATTACTCCTGCGAAAATCGGGTTGGGATATCCGTATGACGGGGTGCGGCGTGCCGTGGTAGAGTTGGGGCCAGCCAATGCGCGATACCTGTTGATGACGGCGCGAGCGTTTACGGCGACGGAAGCCAAGGCGATGGGCATGGTGCAGGAAGTCCATGAAGGAGCTGAACTGGATGATGCAGCGACGTTGTTCGGAGAGAATCTGGCATCACTGGCACCCAAATCACTCCGAGCCATTAAAGAAGCTATCCACCAAACCCAACCCGCCCATCCCGACCTGACCTTGATAGACCACTACGTGCGCGACTGCTTCAACAGCGCCGACTTCGCCGAAGGAGTACGCGCCTTCACCGAAAAACGCAAGCCGAAATTTCGCGGGGAGTGAGTTTCCTCGTATTGAGAAAAATGCGAGTCGATGTTGGGAAAGGTATGAGCTTTTCAAAACAAGAGTAAGGGAAATTGTGAATGAGCGAATATGAATCTTCCAAATTCGATGAGTTGAAACTATGGACGAAGGATATTCTCTTAGATGAACTAATGCAATTGCATGAACTAAAAAATGCGAGGCACAAACTCGGATGAATATTTGCATGTCACAGTTTTTCGTTCCAACGCCTCATTGGTGAAGATTTACACTTCGATAGGAGATTTCCAGCCTTCTGGCTTCATCGCAAAAATACTGCATTCAGCTTTGTCAATGATACGCTCAGCGGTGTTCCCCAGCAAGTGGCCAGCTATACCGGATCGAGCGATCGTTCCAATGACTAGCGTATCCAGTGTTAGCTTATTTGCGGTTCGCGGTATGACTTTTTCCGGTGCTCCTTCGACGAGATGAACATTTCCGCTATCTCGCGAGAACCCATAGGGTTCGAGAAAACCGAATAGACTTTCGGCAACCTTGACCTTGCAATTTTTCATATATTGTTCATACTCAGCTTGTGTCGTTCTTTTCATTACATAGGTATGACCAAACTCTTCCCAAGCTTGAATGACGTGTAGATCCTGCGACATATTTTCGGCAAGACACATTGCACTCTCTAGTAATCGTCGGTTTAACTCTATGCCTTCATCTTCTCCTTCGGGTGTGAGGGCCACCGCTATCCCTTTATTCTCGTTAGGCGGCTGGATCAGCCAAACAGGGCAGGGACATTTTCGAAATAGTCGCCAATCCAGTCCCGATATATGTGTGCTATCATCAGATGAACTTCCTTCATCATCAATCATGACAATATCGGGTCCGGAGCGGATAACCTCCCGAACAATTTCCATATATGGCCTGCCTCGAAGCAAATGCGTTTTGATGTCACCTTGGTAATGCGAGTATCCGTTCGCGAGATGCTTTAAAGTGTCCACAACCTCTTTAAGATACGCCTTTTCCAAATCTTTGTTGATCAATACCGTTGAGAGCCAAGATGGAGGTGGCTCAAACGCTGTTACAACTTTTATGACTCCTTGGGCTTCCCCGAGAATTTCAATCGCTTTTTGAACCGCAAATGAATGTGTCTGCTCGGGTTTCACATATACCAAGATCGATGTCAACTGCAATTGTGCCATAATATACTCTCCTAGATCGTACTACATTATAGCCTATCACTTTGAAGATGCAAACTTACAAGGATCAGCAATGTACGAGATACTATCTATATCTGTCTTCTACGAATTCGCGGCACTGCTACTGCTTGCCTCAGCGGTCGGAATTATTGGCATACTTCTCCGCCAGCCACTAATTGTCAGTTTCATTGCAGTTGGAATCCTTGCGGGCCCCTCTGTTCTGGGTCTTGCACAGTCGGAAGAGCACATCAATTTGCTCGCGGRGCTTGGCATTACAGTTCTCCTTTTCCTCGTTGGTCTCAAACTCGATCTAAAGCTTGTTCGCTCGGTTGGGCCCGTCGCCTTGACGACCGGCCTTGGACAGGTACTATTTACCTCGATTATTGGTTTCGGCATTGGGCTGCTCCTCGGTTTCGATATAATTGCCAGCCTCTACGTTGCCGTAGCGCTCACATTCTCCAGCACGATTATCATCGTTAAGCTGCTCTCCGATAAACGTGAAATCGATTCGTTGCATGGTCGTATCGCGCTTGGCTTCCTCATCGTTCAGGATCTCGTAGTCGTGTTGGCCATGGTCGTGCTTTCCGCTTTCGGAGTAGGATCCGAGGATAATGCGGCATTCGCCGATGTAGTCAGGATTATTGGCTATGGTTTGTTAATGGTAATCGTTGTAGGTTTATTTATTCGCTTCGTTGCTGATCGACTGGTTGAGGTTGTTGCACGTGCGCCGGAACTTCTTGTTTGTTTCGCGATAAGCTGGGCAGCTCTTTTCGCCACTGCAGGTGATTTACTGGGTTTCAGCATGGAACTGGGTGGGTTGATGTCCGGTATATCCCTTGCCTCGACACGAATGCGGGAGGCTATGGCGGCACGGCTTGCACCGCTGAGGGATTTTCTGCTTCTCTTTTTTTTCATTGCACTTGGTGGACATCTAGATCTGTCACATATTGGCGATCAGTTACCAGCCGCCGCCGTACTCTCTTTGTTCGTCCTGGTTGGCAACCCCCTCATCGTACTCGCAATTATGGGTGCAATGGGGTATCGCAAACGTACGGGCTTCCTCGCCGGGCTCACTGTCGCGCAGATTAGTGAATTCTCGCTAATATTTATGGCTATGGGTGTTTCGCTAGGCCATGTGGGTGTGGAATCACTAGCCTTAGTAACGCTGGTCGGTATCATTACCATTGCGTTGTCAACTTATATGATCACCTACTCTCATCAGTTATATGCGTGGGTCGAGCCATTACTCCTCCCGTTCGAGCGAGAAGGAACGCCGCGTGAGGCCATGGATCAAGAAACTTCCAATGCTGCCGCCCACCACGAAATCTTGATCTTTGGGCTTGGACGTTTCGGCGGGGCCATTGCGCAGCGGCTTACATCACGAAATCTTCGTGTATTAGGGATTGATTTTAATCCGAACGCTGTACGGCGGTGGCGTGCAGAAGGGTTGGAGGTGCTTTTTGGCGATGCGACAGATCCAGAGTTTATTTCAAACCTACCTTTGGATGGTGTCGATTGGATTGTTTCAGCTGTGCCAGAGCACGAAACGGGTTTAATGCACGACGATTCGCGCTCTGCATTGCTCAATGCCCTGAGAGGCTGCGGTTTCGAAGGAAAGATCGCGGTAACATCGCACCGGGAGAAGGACTGGGAACGGCTGCGTGCATCTGGTGCCGATCTCATTCTCCAGCCTTTTCAAGATGCCGCAGATCAAGCTTCCGATCTTTTGTCTGGACAACGGCAGCCTCCACGGCTCGAAGTGATCGAGCCGCTGGGCCAGAAAGATATGGAAGAGTGATTCAACATAATGCCGTTGTCTCAAAAGTCTTCTGCCTCGAACGACACTACGATAAATCACGGACTTGTACCTCTGAACCCCTACTCCAGAATCCTTTTTCCACGGCTACGACCAGATGGATCACTAGGCCAACTACCAGAATATGCGCCCAGTCCATCAGGCTGATGGGCGCGGTGTGGAACAGATGGTTCATCAGCGGCACATAAGTGAACGCCAATGACGCCACAGCCATCGCCGCGATGCCTCCCCAGATCCACAGGTTGCTGAATAATCCAAGACGGAACATCGATAGGCGCAATGAGCGACAGTTGAGTAGATAGAAGGATTCGCCTACTGCAAAAACATTGACGGCGATGGTACGGGCTTTGGCCTCACTGGCACCATGATGGAGCGCCCATTCAAATAGCCCGAAAGATCCGGCAAACAGCATGATTCCAACCAAACCAATACGGAATATTAGTTCCCCGTTTAAAAGTGGCAGAGAAAGGGAACGTGGTGGCTTGGCCATTAGTCCGGGTTCACGGGGTTCGAAAGCCAAGGTCAAACCCAGAAACACAGCGGACGTCATATTGATCCATAGTGCCTGAACCGGAAGTACGGGCAATATTTCACCCGCCAGCACAGCCACCATAATGACGAGTCCTTCGCCTAAATTAGTCGCCAATATGAAACTGAGAAACTTTATCAGGTTGTCAAATACGCCGCGTCCTTCCTCGACTGCTACTTCAATGGTGGCAAAGTTGTCATCCGTCAACACCATGTCGGCTGCTTCTTTCGACACCTCGGTGCCGGTGATGCCCATGGCCACCCCGATATCAGCGCGGCGTAACGCCGGTGCGTCGTTGACCCCGTCACCGGTCATGGCCACCACCTCGCCGTGGGCCTGCAAGGCTTCGACCAGGCGCAGTTTTTGTTCTGGCGTGACCCGCGCGAACACGGTGGTGAGGGTGGCGGCTTGGATCAGTTCGGCATCGGACATCGCCTCCAATTCGCAGCCACTCAACACCTTCGAGATTTCGCCTGCAGCAAGGCGATTATCTAGGCCGATCTGAGTGGCAATGGCGGCGGCGGTGACGGCGTGATCACCAGTGACCATCTTGACCCGGATGTGGGCAGCCTGGCAGGCGCGCACAGCCTCGATGGCCTCTTCCCGCGGCGGGTCGATCATGCCCTGCAGACCAAGGAAGGTAAGTCCCAAGGCAATATCGCAGTGATCGATGGTGGTTATTTCCGGGGACACGGACAATTGAGCGAAGGCTAGCACTCTCTGACCCTGACTGGCCATCGCCTCTACCTGAGTGTTCACCGCCACGCTATCCAATGGCTTGCTTTCGCCATCGGTTCCCAGCATGGAATCGCAACGTTCCAGCAAGCTTTCGGGGGATCCCTTCAGGTAAACAACCGGGCTGTCGCCGCCGTGCAGGGTAGCCATATATTGATTCTGAGACTCGAATGGGATGGTGTCCAGACGTGGATAATATTCCTCTTCCTGCTCGTTATCGAGTCCCACCTTGCGTGCCGCCACCAGCAGCGCCCCTTCGGTGGGATCGCCGTCAACCTTCCAGCCCTCTTCATCATGTTTCAGCACAGAATCGTTGCACAACAGCCCTGCGCGCAATAGTTCGGCCAATGCGGCATTTTTATGGCAATCTGCCCGTTTCCCGCCCTGTTGCAGATCGCCTTCCGGCACATAGCCTATTCCGCTTACCGCAACGCATTCTTCACCCGCCCACAACAGCCGCACCGTCATCTCGTTGCGGGTCAGGGTACCTGTTTTGTCTGAGCAAATGACGGTTGTACTGCCGAGGGTTTCGACTGCGGGCAGCCGACGGATGATAGCATTTTGCTTGGCCATGCGCGCCACACCGATAGCCAGCGTAATGGTCAACACGGCGGGCAAGCCTTCCGGAATCATCGCTACTGACAGAGCCACCGCCGCCATGAACATATCGACCCCGCTGTCGTCATGCCACAAAAAACCCACCAAGAAGGTAAGAGCCGCCATGCCCAGAATAACGTACAACAATAGGCGACTGAAGCGGGCGATTTTGCGGGTCAACGGCGTGGCCAGTATCTCGGTGCTGGCGATGAGTTCAGAGATGCGGCCGACTTCCGTGCCGTCACCAATTCCGGTGACCACACCGATCCCAGTGCCATAGGTAACCAAGGTCGACGAATAGGCCATATTGACCCTATCAGCGAGGAAAACATCGTGATCCAGTACAACGGAGCTCTTCTCGACCGGCAGCGACTCACCGGTCAGGGCAGATTCGTCGATCTGTAGACTGCGGCTGTGCAACAAACGCAGATCCGCCGGCACTTTATCGCCGGACGCAAGCAACACGATATCCCCCGGCACGAGGCCTTTGGCATTAATGCGCTGCTTCGTCGCCGCACGCAGTACCATCGCCTCGGTGGTCAGCGCACGAGACAACGCCTCCAACGCGTTCAACGCCTTGTTTTCCTGCAAAAAACCGATGATGGAGTTGAACAGAACTACGCCAAAGATCACACCGGCATCCACCCAGGCACCCAGGAACAGCTTGATGATGACCGCCGTGAGCAGGATATAGACCAGCACCTGGTTGAACTGCAATAAAAACCGCAGAAAAAATCCCTGACCTTTACGCTCGGGCAATGCGTTGAGACCGAAGGCTTTCTGTCGATTTTCTACCTCGAAGCGATCCAGCCCTTTGTCTGGATCAATGTCGAGCAAATCCAGCACTTCCTCTCGAGGCAAATGATGCCAGTGTTTTTCCAGTAATGGTTTCATTCTTCCGCTAATCCGGTTTGGTTTCCCCCGCTCGCCCAGCGGATGATCACTTGAAGAGCGTCCGTGAGTCGGCCGGAAGGCTCCTTATTATTTTCCATAATCTTTCCTCAATGTTTACGACCATCGACTTTCTCTCTTTCACGATACCGTCAATGTTTCCATGCTCCACTTCACCGAACCCTGTTCAGCCTGACTTCGTTAACAATAGGCCGCCCATGTTCAAACTATGAGATGTTAGTCAGCGTCGTCTCCGCGACCTTCGGTGGTTATCAATAAATAGTATACCGCGAATGATAGTGACACATATAGCGGGATATTCGAAATGCCTTTCGCTTTCCCGTTACAATGTTCGACTCAACCAATTCGCAAAAAATCAATACTGAGGAGTCCGCTATGTTGAAGACACGGTTTACGGAAGAATTCGGGATCGAATACCCCATTGTGCAGGGCGGTATGCAGTGGGTAGGCCGTGCAGAACTCATCGCGGCTGTAGCGAACGCCGGGGCGTTGGGATTTTTGACCGCGCTGACCCAGCCTACGCCGGAAGACTTGTTGAAGGAAATCGGACGGGTTCGGGAATYGACCGATAAGCCTTTCGGGGTGAACCTGACTATTCTGCCGTCTCTTAAACCTATTCCGTATGATGAATATCGGGATGCCATTGTGGAATCGGGTGTGAAAATTGTAGAGACGGCGGGACAGAATCCGGAGCCGCATTTACCCACATTCAAGGCGGCGGGTATAAAGGTGATCCATAAATGTACGTCGGTACGCCATGCGGTGAAGGCGGAGGCGGTAGGGTGTGACGCTATCAGCATTGATGGTTTCGAGTGTGCAGGGCATCCGGGTGAGGATGATATACCGGGTTTGATTCTGATTCCTGTTGCGGCGGACAAGGTTACGATTCCCATGATCGCGTCCGGGGGCTTTGGAGATGGGCGTGGACTGGTGGCGGCATTGGCGCTGGGTGCGGACGGTATCAATATGGGCACCCGGTTTATGTGTACGAAAGAGGCACCAGTGCATGTAAATCTGAAACAGCAGATGGTAGAGAATAACGAGCGTAGTACAAATCTTATTTTCCGTACACTACGTAACACGGCGCGGGTGGCGAAGAATGCCGTGAGTGATGAAGTGGTGGCGTTGGAACGGGAAGGCGGCAAGACCATCGCGGATCTGGCACATCTGGTTTCCGGCGAACGGGGACGTAAAGTGATGGAAGACGGCGATATGGATGCGGGACTGTGGTCCGGCGGGTTGGTACAAGGTCTGATTCACGATGTGCCGAGCTGCGAGGAATTGGTGCATCGGATTGTCACGGAAGCAGAGGCGATTATTGCCAGCCGTCTTAGCGGAATGATGGCGTAACTGCGCTGTAAGGTCTGATATGAAACCCGCTACCCTAAAAAACGAAGCATTTCTGGCGAGTATTGCTGAAGCAAAAAAGGAAGCCAATCGGGTTCGCGGGACTGAACGGGAAAGTCTTTATATCTGGTGGCTGGGCCAGAGCGGGTTTCTGATCCTTTGGGATGGTCAAACCTGCCTATTCGATCCGTATCTGTCCGATTCGCTGACTCGAAAATACGCGGATACGGAGCGCCCTCATGTGCGCATGACGGAGCGGGTGATAGATCCGGCGCTGCTCACGGGCATTGATGTGGTCACGTCCACCCATAATCACACGGATCACCTGGACGCAGAGACGTTGAATCCATTGCGTGATGCGAATCCGGGAATGCGGATGCTGATCCCGGAAACGAACAGGGCATTCGTGGTGGAACGATTGGGATGCCATCTTGATTGGCCGATTGGAGTAACTGACGGCGAAATTAAGACGATAGGGGATATGTCTTTTACAGGTATACCCGCTGCGCACCCGGAACTGGATCGGGATGAGCAGGGGCGGAGTCGATATCTGGGGTACGTGCTGAAGATCGGCCCCTGGAAAATTTATCACAGTGGCGATACAGTTATGTTTGATGGGTTGGCGGAACAGCTTGCTCCGCATCAAATCGATATCGCGCTGCTGCCCATTAACGGGGTTCATCCCGATCCTGACATCGCGGGTAATCTGGATGGAAACGATGCGGCGCAGTTGGCACTATCCATCGGGGCGAGTGTGGTTATTCCCTGTCACTACGATATGTTCGAGTTCAACACGGCGACAACGGAGTTGTTCGAGAAAACATGCGACATGTTGGGGCAGAGCAAGTTGGTGATGGAGGCGGGGAGGCGAGAGGCACTTCCGGGAGTGGTGTATTGTCGAAATGATGATGGTTAGAAATGCAATGGAGTATGACGACCGCAAGTTTTGATGACGGTTTTGGTATTTTGAACATAGGCGTTCCGCCTATGATTTTATTTTATCCATGGGCGAGACGCCCATGCCCCGGGATGTTGTATGGGTTCGCGATTGATAAATGATTTGGACGGCGACACCCCCCTTGATCCTCTCTGGATGGGGGAATGGTCCTGCAACCGATTCGAAATAGGACTCTGCACCTTTTCGGGTCATGGGCATCCTGCCCATGTTGAGATTGATCACAGGCAGGATGCCTGTGCCCCGAAAGATCATTTTCTGTATTGTGACCATAGATGCCTTCGGTTGTAATCGATTACGTGAAGCGGTCGGTTCGCGAACCGACCCTACAGAGGGGATGTCAGAGATTAGTGTAGCCATGCCCCCAATATTGTAACTTCAGATAATTTGTACAGTATAAGAGCAGCGGCTAGCTTTGTGTTTTTCCCGAAATAAGCAGCCAGATGAAGAAGGGGCCGCCCAGGAATGCGGTGAGAATCCCTACGGGGAGTTCGGCAGGTGCTAGCACAGTACGGGCGAAGGTATCGCATACGGTGAGAAAGGCACCGCCGAAGAGGAGGGTCGCCGGGGCCAGGTAGCGGTGGTCTGCCCCGATGAGGAGTCGGCATATATGGGGCACCATCATACCCACGAAGCCGATGGGACCGCACACGGCGACCACGCTGCCTACCATAAGTGACGTGACGAAGAATAAGATACGCTTCACCATTTTTACGTCCACACCTCGCCCCAACGCGATGTCGTCTCCTGCCAGCAGGAGATTCAATTCGTGGAGCAGATACCACACTACGGCCGTGCCCGTGATGACGAAAGGCAGGATGCTGAAGAACGAGTCGTAGCCTACCAGTCCCAGTCCGCCCATGACCCAGCGCAGCATGCGGAACGAGTCATAGAGCTCTGCTGAATACTGCAAGAAAAGTATGATGCTGGAGAAAAAGAAACTCACCGCGACTCCGGCCAGCAGCATGGTGGCGGTAGTAAATCCTTCTTTGAACTGGGTTAGGCCGTAGACCAGCATGACGGAGACCATGGCACCTGCGAAGGCCATGAACGTGGTGGCGCTGATGCCCAAGAGACTGAAGTGGAGTCCCAGGGTGACCGAAATCGCTGCACCCAGCGATGCACCGCTGGATACCCCCAAGGTAAATGGTGTGGCTAACGGATTGCGGAACATAGCCTGGAACGCCATACCGCTCAGGGCCAGCGCACTCCCTGCGAGGAATGCGGTCAGCACACGGGGCATGCGGATTTCCCAGAAGATGGTGACATCAAGGGAATCGGCGGTACCATTGAACAGCGAATCGGGCGCGATCCATTTCATGCCCACGAACGGCGAAGCGACAACCACGCCCAAGGAGAGTACACCCATGAGGATCMGCATGGCGTTGCGGTTCACTCCGAWACCTCCTTCGGCACCATGACCGGATGAGCGGCATCGGAYCGRGTCAACTGATCAAACCCGATATCGAAGATGGATTCCAGTGTGGAATCTGTTAGGATTTCATTAGGATCCCCGTCAAAAACGAGAGCACCTTCCTTCAGCGCGGCTATGTGGGTACTGTTGGTCATGGCGTAATTGATGTCGTGTGTCACCGTGATGAGTGTCTTGCCCTGGATATGAAGTCGTTTCAGCAGCGCGGTAACTTCCACCTGATGTTTGTAATCCAGAAATGTGGACGGCTCGTCCAGCAGCAGGATTTCCGCACCTTGTGCCAACGCCGCCGCAATGAGGACGATTTGCTTTTCCCCGCCGCTCAGGGTATTCATGGATCGTTCTGCGAAGGAAGTCATACCCGTTTCTTCCAGCGCGGTCCATGCAATCTTTTTGTCCTCCGGTTGTATGGAAGAAAAAGGACTCAGGTGGGGATAGCGACCCATGAGTACAAAATCGAGAACGGAAAATGGAAACAATCGACCGTCCGCCTGGGGAACATACCCGGTAATTTTTCCCACATCGCGTTGAGTGTATTCGTGGAGTGGTTTTCCGTGAAGGGATATCTCGCCTTCCGAAGGTTTCAGGAGCCGATTCAGACATTTCAGCAGGGTGGTCTTGCCTGCGCCGTTGGGGCCAATGATAGTCATGGATTCACCGGACTCAATTTCCAGTGAGACGTCTTTTAGGACGGCCTTTCGACCGTATCGTACCGTCAGATTGCGTATGGATATAGCCGGAGCACTCACGGTGCCATCCAATCGATGTCAGGGTGAAGCACCTGAGCCAGATCCTCGATAAGCTGGATGAAGCGAGGACCGGGGATGGTGGTGTAGTCCGCATCGAACACATGGACACGATTATTTTTCACTGCGCTGCACTCTGGCATGCTGTCCCATTCCCGAACGATCTGCTCCTTCGTAAAACCCCGCTCTTTCATGTCCGGCACCATTTCCACCACTACGTCTGGGTTAAGGCGATACAGTCCTTCACCGGACAATGCCGGGAATTGAATCGATTCATTTTTGAACGCGTTTACGCCGCCCGCCAACGTGATCACATCATCATACCACTGATTTTTTCCTGCCACGTAGACCTCTTCCAGTTTGCCCGAGCCGATACTTCGCCCGGCGGACAATAATACCGAAGGACGATCCAATGAAGCCGTTTTCTCCTCAATGGCAATTATCCGCCCAGTGATATTTTTCAACAATGCGTCCGCGTTACTCGCTGCATTGGTCGCTTCTCCGATGATAGCAATGGAATTCAGAATACCATCCAGCGTGCGATGTTCCACCGACAACGTGGTGATGCCGAACTGTTCCATACGCGCCTGGGCATCGTGGTGAATGGGAAGGAGGATTACGAGATCCGGTTTGAGCGCGACGATAGCCTCGTAATTGGGATCCATGAATCCACCGATGGAGGTATTCTCCTGCGCCTCCGGCGGATAAAGACAATACCGCGTCACACCTACCACCTGATCGCCTCGATCCAGAGCAAATAACACTTCCGTAATACTCGGCGCCATGGAAATAATGCGCTGGGGCGAACCGACATTATCCGTTTCCGATCCAGTATATTTCGGCGTGAATGTCTGTTGTGCAACATAACTGAGCCCGAACGCCGCAATTATATATATAGGGACAGTAACCCTTTTTAGTGATACGTTCACTCTTCACTGTGCTTTCGAATTCGCTTGTATGAGTCTTTGCTGCCCTTGGGTCGGCCACGTTCAGGGGCGCGCACATCTTTCTTCACCCGCTTCTCGGTCGCATCCAGAAAACGTTCGCCGCCCATGGGACGCCCCGTGCGCGTGTGTTCCAGCAAATCCCGTGCATCATTTATATTCAGACCCGTTTCCAGCGCGGCTTTCCACTTCTTCGGCGTAWATCCTTYCATCCAGGCATCGCGTACGAGCAGCCCGGATGCGTCTATCTGCATCCCTGAATGTGCCGCCGCGCTCGACCAGTGATATCGCCAAGGTGCGCGGACTATCTTCGCGCGAACTGGATTCAGTTCGATATAGAGTGCTGCATTGTGCGCGGATGCGTCGTCTAGTGGGCAAGAATAGAAACGTCCCTGCCAAAGATGTCCTATTTTATCATGCGCGCGATTCATGTACTGCGCGTACATCAGATGCGCCCGGCCCAGGGCCTTCGCCAGTGACGTTTTCGTTTGAGGTGTGACCAGCAGATGTACGTGATTTGTCATGAGGCAATACGCCGATACGCGCAGCCCGAATCGCGCACTGCTCTGGCGCAGATAATCCAGATAGGTCACGCGATCTTCGTCCGTGACGAAAATGTCCTGCTGATAATTTCCTCGCTGCGTGACATGATGTGCTACGCTGGGAAGTACGATACGTGCTTCTCTAGCCATGGGGGGAGGGTAACATGCGAGAAGGCAGGGAATCAAGCAATAAAGAGTTACTGTCCCTATTTATTGACTGTCCCTATTTATTGAATTCGATGCGGGCGTAGGAGACGACGGTGGATGCGGCTTGGTTGCCGAGGACGTCGAGGGTATTTGAGGGGAGGTTTCCTGCGCGGGTGGTGGCGAGACTGAATTCGTAGAAGGGTTTTTTGAAGGGGATGTCGATCATGGTGCGATCGGCATTGTCGGGATAAATTTGCATGAGTTTGTTACTGCCGAAGGCGTAGACCATGGCGAAGAGTCGACCGTTTTCGGTCTCATGGAAACGTGCTCGGCCCGGTTCGCCTTTGTCGTTGCTTGCGATGAGGATTTCGTCGCCGAGGATGATGCCATCTTTTACTCGTGCGAGATGAAGTGACGCAGCCACCGATTTGCCGGGAAAAAATTTGTCTCGAAGGAGAGCCGACTGCACTTCGCGCTGGGTATACATGATATATGCCGTACCGTCTGGCGCGATCCACATATCCTGATTCGTAATCGCTCCGCCCGTAGCGTCCACATTTGCGATTTCGATGGGATCGACGAACGGCGTCTCGCCCAGGTTCGGACTCCAGGTGTAATACGAAATACGGAACACGTAGTCCCATTTGCGCTGGGTCTGCTCGAATTTATAGGTGCGCCATTCGTCCACCGGTTCCACGATATCGCCGATAGCCAGTACGTGGGCGGCGCGATTTTTCAACGCCACGTAGGGATAGCCGGAACGGATGGGGAAGGTGATTTTTCCGTTCGCCTGGGTAACTCCATAGCGATCCAGAAGGGCGTAGTGATCCTTGCTCGTCCGCGCATCGATGTTCAGCATGAACAGTTCCTGCGTGTATCTGTCCGCGGCGAATCCCCGGTACGAGTGATCGGTAAAATTAGGGGTTGTGTTCCACACCGGGTTCACCGCGCTCGTGCTCAGAGCGGTACCGTTCAGGCCAAACTTGAGGAGATGGGGATGACAGGCCTGATAATGCTCGCCGGGACTGGTGAGCGAATCGTTGACGTTTAGGTACAACGTGGACGGACCCGTCACTGCCAGCGACACGGGTTCGCGCTGACGGTAGTCGGTGGCCTCCGCAACGATGTTCCACGAGGCTGTTTCTTCGTCCCTTTCCAGCAGCCGCCACCGCGTGTTGCACAGCAGCGGCACGCCCTCGCCCGTCTCCATCTCATTCACAAATACCCGATCACCCAATCGCGCAATGGACGTACACCCCGCCGACCAGAACGGTCCCGATCCGTTGCCCGGGCTGACGAAGGTGTATACCTCCTCCTCTGCCGTAACACGAATCGTCTGTGCCGATACCAATGTCATCAAGATCGTCGCCGTAGCGATGATAATCGTGATAGCGGATGTTCGTATTGGGGTTTTCATTTTGCGGCCCTGTYTTTGTATGGGAAAAAAATATCCCTGTTAATAGCCATAAACGTACAATGCCAAGACATTCGTGTAGTTACCATCAATAAAGAATGGTGCCATACGATCTACAACTTTTTTGAATGTATCATTCGGTGCGTTGCTCGCATTCTGTGTTAACTGCTTTGGTACCATTAGGAACAGATAGTTTGCTTCTGAACAAATGTGGCATTTCCAAAGGTCAAGCAAGTCCATGTTGTT
This sequence comes from Candidatus Hydrogenedentota bacterium, assembly GCA_002746185.1. GTDB lineage: Bacteria > Hydrogenedentota > Hydrogenedentia > Hydrogenedentales. The sequence continues at coordinate 4,778 of NVWG01000005.1, read as the reverse complement.
CATAATGGTTTTGCCCCGTTCTACTTCCAGCAAAATCCCAGATGTAGAGGTCTTCAGATAATAGTCAGGGCGCAATCCAGATGTTGGGTGATTTTTAAATAACCCCTTCTTTTCGCTGTGAAATCCGAGTTTCTCCGCATAATCCAGAAAAACGTATTGGACGGCGTGGCTACTTTTTCCCGGCNTATTGGCTTCGGAAATTTTCCGGTAGATGTCTGGCTTGCATAGGTGCGTAAAGAGCAAATCGCCTAATTTTTCCACACAAAGATACTCAGAATCTCCTTCGTGTTCCTTCTGGACGAATTTTTTGAGTGATATGGGATTGCCACTATTGCTCATAAAATGTGCTCATTCCGATTCTTTCTTGGCATTGTACCTGTTCTCATCGAAAAATGGCCAAACTTTGGCTCGATGAGCAGTAAAATAAGATGGGCAGTAACTAATTTGCTGTTATCTCTATATACTGGGTTCTTCATCGCTCAAACTTGATCGTCCCAAACTTTCCCGGCTGATGGAAATCTAGTTTTTCTCCGATGTTGGCCCAGGAGGCCCAGTGGGGGTGGGAGGAGTCGTCGGCACATTTGTAGAGGTTGCCTCGGCTATGGAGATCGTCGAGGGTGGGGATGGGCCCGACGTGGGCTTCGAGGAGAGCTTTGGGGATGCGGTAGGACACGGTCCAGGTGGTGGGTTCGGTGATTTCCGGGTCAACTTTCTTAGGCATGGACGCATGGACGGTCATGGTGTCCGCCAGGGCTTTGGAGACTTCTACGTACTGCTCGAAGCCTTCCCCTTTTCGCGTGGCATCGGTGATGTAATACAGGAGCAATGTGCCGCCGCAGTTCATTTCAAAATTGAAATACCCGGAGTCGGGCGTGGGCTGGAAGAAAAATTCCACGGTGGAATCCTTGTGGGTGCGGGACTGGTAGGTGGTGTGCCGGGCGACGACGTATTGGTCTTCCACGCGAAACATGATCGCCAGGGATTCCCCGTCGTGGAGGAGTCGCGCCTGTGTTTTGGGGCGATGATCGCTGCCCAGGGGGTGGAAATTCGCGATATCCAGCGTGTTCGCCTGTTCCCAAGCCGGATGTTCCCAGTCGGTAGTGACGGCTGGGAGGGACGATACTTTCTTGATCACATAATCCATTGGCTGGTCCTTCGTGTCAGGTTGGGCATTCGCCGAGCAACCCCATATCAATACGGCGAGGGCAATATAGATGGCACTATGTGTTGAATTCAAAAACATGGTGTGGGTTCTGGTGTCCCGGCATGGGTTTTCCGTAGAATACCACGAAGCGAACCGGGAAGGTAAGGGTATATGAAACTCACGAGGGGCATTGTGCCCATGCTCGCTACGGGCAATATGGACGAGACCATCGGATTTTATAAAGATGCGCTGGGCTTCGAACAGGGCGACAAGTTTGAATCGGGCGGGACGGTCTGGTGGTGCGAGATGCGGCTGGGTGACACGAAGATTATGCTCACCCAACACGAGACGAAGGTGGACGGGCCGGGTGCTTATGAAGCCTTCGGGCAGACAGCCCTGGCGTTTTATGTGGACGACGTAGAGGGGTTGTACGAATCGCTGCTGGCGAAGGGGTTGGAGCCGTCGGCCATGCGGGTGACGTTCTATGGCATGAAAGAGTTTGATCTGCGGGATCCGACGGGGTRTACATTGCTCATCGGCCAGCCCACGGATGAGTCGCCTACAGTGGAAGACAACTCGGATGCCCCATTTTAGCGGGGAGTGAAGATATAATCTGTTATGAAACTTCTATCTCTAAATATATCCGGGTTGCGTCAGGTGGAGCATGGCGGCAAGACGGTGGGCACGGGAATTTTCAAGGAGCCTGTGACGGGGCCGGTAAAGGCGATGCGGCTCACACTGGAAGGGGACCGCCAAGTGGACCTGCGCTACCACGGCGGAGAACATAAAGCTATCTACGCGTATCCTCACGAGCATTACGCAACGTGGGCGGAAGAGTTGGGGCGCGACGACTTGACATTTGGTCAGTTTGGCGAAAACTTCACCACGGAAGGCCTGCTGGAGACGGACGTGCATATCGGTGATCGGTTTCGGGTAGGAGAGGTGCTGGTGGAAGTGACCCAGCCGCGTGTGCCKTGTTTYAARCTGGGGATYAARATGGGCGACCCGCRCTTCGTCCGMAYCTTTCTCGAATCAGAGCGGTGTGGATTCTACCTGCGTGTGCTGGAAGAAGGGRYRGTKGAAGCGGGGGATRCCATCGAGCRAGWMTYYACKCAYCCCGAACRGATCAGTATTCAGTTCATCCATCACCTGTATTTTCAGGATTCGCTGAATAAAGATGAAATCAAGCGCGCTCTCACTGTGGATGCCTTATCCAAGGAATGGCGCAAACAGTTGCGAGAATTATAAGCCGCTGCACGAAGTAATGATGGTGTATTCATCTTTTCATACAGCTGAGACCGTTAGATCACGCACGGTGCAGATCCTATGTCTCTGTCGAGAGTCACGTTACAAGCGAGATTGCCGTGTCCGGCTTCGCAAAGACACAAACCAATGTCATTGCGAACGAAGCGTAGCGCAGTGCGGCAATCTCCTCCCCCCCCAGGGCTGTTCTATTCTGTTTCAGGTTTTTTGAAAAGCTATTTAGATAGTCATTCAGATGGATTCGGCTATTGGATGTAGGCTAGTATCACTATATCTTTTGGTGAATCTAAGGTGATTATGATTCTATCACGATTTCTAAAAATCGATGGGATGGCTGAGCCGGAAAACCGAATCGTTGTGCGGTGGGGGTTTGCACTGGCAGCGATTGCGGTTATGATTCGGTTTGTCTTTTGGGTGTATACCGATAGACTCTGGGAAGATGCCCTTATCACCGTTCTGCACTCGGAGAATTTTGCCAATGGACTGGGCTTGACCCATGTTCGGTATGGGCAAGAGCGGCTGCACGGATTCACCAGTCCAATCAGCGTGCTCGTACCTCTCCTGGCGGACATCATTCATGTGGGCTGGGGCATACACTTTATTCGATTTATATCTGCACTGGTTGGGGGGCTCACAGTTCTCTACGCCATGGCCTTGTCCATTCATCCGTCCATTCGCCTGTCTCCACCCATGGCGGTGCTGTTTATGGGTTACCTGGCGTTGGAACATACGCAAATCCTGTGGGGCATGGCGGGTATGGAAACGCAGTTGGTGACCTGCATTATTTTGATGTCAGTGTATTACGCTGCTACCTGGAAACCAATGGCTCTGGGATTCAGCCTGGGGTTATGTATGCTGGCTCGCCCCGACTACGGGTTTTGGGCCATTGTAGTTGGAGTCTATGTATTGGCGAAGGATTGGCGGCAGATTTTTATTGTCGTCGGCGCGGCATGGGCACTGTACCTGCCCTGGATTTTGTTTACGACGTTGTATTACGGCAGCCCGATTCCCAATACGGTCTTTGCCAAGTCCATGGGCTACGGCATGTGGTGGAAGGGCTACGATATAAGTCAGATCGCTCAACACATTCGAGCGAGTTTGAACGGCGCTTATTTTTATAACTCCATTACTGCTCCGTTGGCGCCGACTTTTCCAGGACACGGCACCGGATTTATTCCGTACTACAGCTGGACCCCGTGGGTAGCACGATTTATGATGGCGGGGTACGGCATCGGTCTGGCAGTCTTGATTCGGAGGCGGGCATGGGCACTGATTCCGGCGGCGGGATTCACGTTGGTCTATGGGTTGTATTATTTGCTTCTGGTGCCCATCGTGTTCGGGTGGTATATGGTTCCGTTTATGGCTGTGACGATGCTGATCGTTGTCTACGGGTTAGATACGTTATTTGGGATGGCACCCAAACGCATTGGCAGGTATCTTCGGCCCGCCTATGTCAGTGCTTATGTAATGTTGATAGTGTTTACCCTACCCAAGTCTTTTGCGGCAGAAAAAGCGATTCAGGAAGTCGTGGAAAATGAAGTGCGGGTTAAGATTGGGGAATATCTGGGGGAGGTTATGGGGCCGGAAGAAAGTGTAGCACTGGAGCCTTTGGGTTATGTGGGATACTACTCTCGAAAAACGGTGTGGGACTGGCCGGGCTTGTGCAGTAGAGCTGTGGTGGAGTACAGCGAGAGTGCAGATCCAGCAGAGCGTAATATGGAATCCATGATGCGCGCGTTGCAACCGGAATATCTGGTACTGCGCGCGTCGGGAAATTTCGCTTGGGAAATAAAGGGAGACTGGCTGGATAAAGAATATGTGCGCATCAGAAAATTTAGGGCGCCACCCGCGAATATGGTGAAGATACCCTGGATTGAAGCCAATTTAGACACCGCTTACTTTCTGCTCAAACGAAAGGATCTGGTTCGTCCTGAAGATATCCAATGGCACGGTGAACCCATGTATCCACCGCCGGGATTTTGGGAGAAGAAAAATTGGTAGGGTTTATTTAACCCTAAGAAATTTTTTTTGAAAATATACCGTAAGGCAGTACTTTTCTCTATCAATAGAAAGTGGAACGGCGCCGTGATTGTGCTGATCTGATTCCGCGCCGTGTACGTATACGACGTGGCCCGACGAAAGGAGTACCGTTCTGCGCTTAGGTGCGCAAGGTTCATCCTCATTAACTAGGCAGTATTCATAATCGTAATCCAATACCGAATTATCATAATCCGTTATCGTGCCGCACCTTGGTAAACTAACTCACTACAATTAGTTACTGTGGAGCTGGTGAATAACCCTATGGACGCAGTTTCAGTTTGTGAATAGTTGTTTTGGTGGAGGTGCATACCCTTTCGGGGTGTTGATTTTG
>NVWG01000160.1 GCA_002746185.1 Candidatus Hydrogenedentota bacterium | reverse complement strand
TGAGGTGCATGTTTTGGATTATGTGGCGCGGGATAAGTGAGGGTGAGGGGCGGTGAGAAATTGAGATGGTGGGAGTTTGTTTTGGAGGGAGCGACGTCGTGGCGTGGTGGTAAAATTGGCGGTGGCGGATTCCAGCCATGATCGACGCGAGAGCAGGTACAGGCTGGCGAAAATACCGCCAATAAGGAGTAGAATCCAGCCCAGCATGCGGTATCCCTGGGATAGACCGACCACAGCTATGAGTCCCACTGCGCCCAGCATGAGGGTGGAGGCGGCTTCCAGCAGTCGGTCAAAAATTATCCAGGTGCCTACTTTGGCGGAACGAAAACGCTCGGTGAGCAAAGGGGAGAATTCGCCGATTCGTGCTGGGGTGAGATTCCCAGCGGCTTTGGACATCATGCACATGGCAGTGGTGCGGCTGTTGAAACCGAAGACCAGGTACCACTTGGATACGCGGAACCAGAGTACGATGCCTTCAATGAGGATAAGAGCTAAGAGGTAGGAAGGTTTGATTTGCCCCAGTGCTTCGCGCATGTTGTCTTTGCCCGAATAGAACAAGAAGAACAGGTAGACTCCAATGCCGAGCATCCAGATATATTTCGCACGACCCTTACCGCTTCGCTGCAGGACATCCAACGGAGATGTGGCGGCGGGTGTGGGCATCAGGCGGGTTTCCTGCCTATGTACATGAGGGCATTCGCTCGGAACGACATCATAAAATTGTGAATGGGTTCCGGGAAGAGGTTTCCGGCGATGAACAAGTTGTGGTTATAGGGTATGAGTTTCAGGGTTTCCATTTTGTGTGATTCGAAGAGGAATCGCAGGGAGTGGATGGTAAATGGACGTTTGTGGGTGATGTCATTCCAGAAATTAAATTTGTATTTCATGATGTCCGGCACGGTAATGAATGCGATGCCGCCGGGCTTCAATACGCGCCGGATCTCCGTGGCGATGTGTTCGGGACAACTTAGATGCTCCAGGGTGCTGGTCATGGCAACCAGATCCAATGACTCCGAGGCTACGGGTATTTTCCCCTGTTCCATATCGGCCAGAATAAAATCGATTCCTTTGCTCCGAAGTTGATCAGCATAGTGCGCATCGAAATCCAAGGCGATTCGTTGGGATATGGCTGGTGTCTCGTAACTGAGAAACCAGCCATCCCAGGCCCCGCAATCCATGACCTTAAGACCGGATTGATTCTGGAAATAATGGTCCATCAGGTATTTGAGTGACCACATTTTATGGCTGTCCTGGCCGGCTTCCTGTGCCTTTTTAGACAGAACATTGATGAATTGCTGCTGGAGGAAAGTTGTTTTCTCCTTACAGCATCGCTCGTAATTTTCCGCATAATCCATAGTAAATTACCTGTTATCTGTTTGGGAATCAGGGGGTTAAGGGAGTGGCGACCTCTCGAATCCCGTGTGCTGTCTTGTTATTGTAATGAAAAAGGCCACCAGTGTGTCAATAATTTGCTATACTACACCCTGTGATGACCCTAACTGCAAGCGCAAAATTGACTTGCGAAGAAACCGTATGCTAAGATTCGTCGGTTGTGCATGAGGTTATGCGCGGCATTTTTTATGTGCGGTCACGGGATCGTTGGTTCAGGCCAGGCCGTTCGAATAATAACAACTCAGGTAGATTCACCGTGAATAAAATGAAATTCGGGATGGTAGGATGTGGCAATATTGGCGCCGACATCTGTATTGCCATCCGAAAAGAGACTATACCTGCTGAATTGGCAGCCCTGACAGACGTGGATCCGGCACAGGCAAAGATTCTGGAGCGGTCTTTTCAGTTTGATGAAATTACATGTGATTTGGCTGAAAACGCGTCCAAAGTAGATTTCATTGTGGAATGCGCCGATGCCAGCGCGGTACCGGGAGTAGTGGAAGCCGCCATCGAAAATCATATCGATTGCTTGATTTTGAGTGTGGGTGGTTTAATGGAACACCCGGAGTTGTTTAAAAAAGCTCGTGAGAGCGGTGTACAGATTCGTGTTCCTTCTGGTGCTATGTGTGGATTGGATGGTATTCGGTCGGCCATGGAAGCRGGATTGCAYMGWGTGACGYTAACGACGCGTAAGCCKCCWGCRGGTTTGGTWGGCGCRCCGTACCTGGAAGAACAGGGAATTGATGTAGAGAATCTGGATGAGCCTCTGGTCGTGTTCGAAGGCTCGGCGAAAGATGCCGTGAAGGCTTTTCCAAAGAATGTAAATGTGGCGGCGGCGTTGAGCTTCGCTGGTATTGGTCCGGAAGAAACGATGGTACGAATTATTGCTGATCCGGATGCCACGTTGAATATACATGAGGTGGTTGTGGAAGGCGCTTTCGGCCGATTGAAAACGGTGACCGAAAACTTGCCGTCACCGCGCAATGCGAAGTCGAGTTATCTGGCTTCGTTGTCGGGTGTGGCGGAGTTGCGTGCCGCTGCGGAAACCTTTTTTACACATACATTCGCCTGAATCCGGGCGAGGAACGATAGATAGTATTTTAAGCGTAACACGCTAAACCATATGGAGATAGAGACAATGTACGCAGTGGTAACGACTGGCGGAAAACAGGTCCGGGTATCTGAAGGCGATGTAATCCGCGTAGAAAAATTGGAAGCTCAAGTAGGTGATACCGTTGAACTGGATCAGGTTCATTTTCTGAGCGGCGATAAGGGAGCGGTGTTGGATTCCGCTGCTTTGGATAAGGCGAAGGTAGTTTGCGAGGTGACGGGTCAGGGTCGGCGCAAGAAGATTCGCGTATTCAAAATGAAGCGTCGGAAAAACTATCACCGGACTCAGGGTCATCGTCAATGCTATACTGAGTTGAAGGTACAAAAAATTCAAGCTTAATGAGATCAGGTAGATGGTCTTTGAAGCAGTACAAGGAGAATTATCATGTCACATAAAAAAGCTGGCGGGAGTACGCGTAACGGACGCGATTCAAATTCGAAACGCCTGGGTGTTAAAAAGTACGGTGGTCAGAAAGTTATCGCTGGAAATATTCTGGTGCGGCAGCGTGGCACGCAGTTTCATCCCGGAAACAACGTAGGGCTGGGTAACGATTTCACCCTGTTCGCCAAAGCAGATGGTACGGTGCAATTCCGTTACATCCAAAAAGGCAGACAGTGTGTGGATGTAGTTCCGGTCGAAGGATAGTAATTCCTCTGGAATTGCGACTGGGAGTCATTCATGTTTATCGATCGCGTCCGTACGAAACTCATGGCGGGAGCGGGTGGTAACGGGTGCACCAGTTTTCGTAGAGAAAAATATGTCGCCAAGGGTGGTCCCAATGGCGGAGATGGTGGTCATGGCGGCGAGATGTATTTCGTCGCCTCTTCTCGTTTAAGTACCTTGCAGGATATTAAATTCCATTCTGTTTGGATAGGTAAAAAGGGCGTGCACGGCAAGGGTAGCGACATGCACGGGAAAAATGGGGAAGATTCTCTTATTCTCGTACCCGTAGGTACGGTGGTGCATGATTGGGATACAGGAGAAATTCTGGCCGATCTGGCGGAAGATGGGCAGCGATTTAGCGCGGCTCGTGGCGGTAAGGGCGGTAAAGGTAACGCCCGTTTTGCTACTTCCACAAACCGCGTTCCCCGATTTCATGAGGTGGGCGAGCCGGGTCAGATAGTCGAATATCGTCTTGATCTAAAGTTGCTGGCAGATATAGGTATTGTTGGCTTGCCCAACGCAGGTAAATCCACATTCCTTGCCCGGGTAACAGCGGCGACTCCTAAAATCGGTGACTATCCCTTTACGACCATTTCTCCGAATCTGGGCGTGGTAGAATTGAGTGATTACCGTACTTTGAACGTGGCGGATATTCCCGGAATAATCGAAGGGGCTGCAGAAGGCAAGGGGCTGGGGCACGATTTTCTGCGTCATATTGAACGAACAAAAGTATTATTATTTTTTATTGATCCGGGTGAAGAAGATCCGGTGGAGACCCTGCGTATTCTGGAAAATGAATTGGCCAAGCACAGCGAAGTGTTCGAGACCCGGCCTCGTGTTGTGGCGTTTACGAAAGCAGATGTAACGGAATATCGAGATTTATTCGAAGCACATACCGATAAAATCCCCAATCTTCGATTCATTTCTTCTGCTACGGGCGAAGGAGTAGACGCGCTGCTTGAAGAATTATGGCAGGCCTTGGATCGGTACAATAAGGAGCAGGAAGGTCTGGTGATTGAGGGCGACTCGATAGTAGAGTACGTGTACGATGCCCCTTTCAAAATAGAGTGTGTGGACGATGGATTTATTGTGGAAGGCAAGAATGTGGTTCGGGCAGTGCGCATGACCGATTTTACTAATGAAGAAGCGATACTGCATTTGGATAAGAAATTCAGTAAAATGGGGTTATATAAGGCATTGAAGCGGTTGGGTGCGGAAGAAGGCCAAACCATTTATGTGGGTGATGTAGAGATGGAGTATCACAAATAGGCGGTGNCCATGTCCCACGATTTTTCCRABATAAARACSBTGGTRGTGAAGATTGGCACCACGTTACTTAGCGGCGAHCARGGCTTTGACGGGCGTATTCTCGAAGAGCTGGTGAAGGATGTGGCTCGGATCAAACGGGATCGAAACCTGAATATACTGATTGTRTCKTCYGGTGCTATGGGGTGCGGCATGGATAGGCTGGGTATGACGGAGCGTCCAGTGGCGTTACCGTTGAAGCAGGCCACGGCTGCGGTGGGCCAGGCGCGGCTCATGCATTTTTATGAAGCCCTGTTTCAAACTTACGGCGACGGCATGAAGACGGCTCAGGTACTTCTCTCTACGCATGACCTGAATAATCGACAGTCGTATCTTAATGTGCGCAACACGATAAACACCCTTTTTAAGTTTGATGATTTAATTCCAATCGTTAATGAGAACGATTCCACTGCGCCGGATGAGTTGCGCTTCGGAGATAACGATACCCTGGCGGCGCGGGTTGCAGCGAAGATTGATGCGGACCTGCTGATTATTTTGAGCAACGTAGATGGGTTATATAATGGCAACCCAGCGACGGATGAAAACGCTGAGCTTATCGAGTACGTGGAAAACGTCACGAGCGATATCGAACATTTTGCTGAAGATACCATGGTGGCTACGTCTATCGGCGGCATGAAAACAAAACTTCAGGCCGCGAAAATTGCATGCGCGTCAGGGCTGCCCATGGTCATTGCGAATGGGCATAATCCGACTATTATTTCCCAAGTGCTTGACGGCTCGGCACGGATGACGGTATTCGGGGCCGACAGTGAGGCGCTGCCCCATCGTAAACGCTGGATCGCATTTGGGGCGAACCCAAAAGGTGTGATCAAAATTGATGATGGGGCATGCAAAGCGTTGATTGGGAATGGGACGAGTCTGTTGGCGGTAGGTATTGCTTCGGTTGAAGGACAGTTCGAGGCAGGCGAGGCGGTAAGCATACAGGATAGAGACGGAAACGAGTTAGCCCGAGGACTGGTTAACTATACGAGCGTAGAGATAGACCGGATTAAAGGTCTGAAAAGTGATGGTATTAAAGAGGTTTTGGGTCGAAAAGATTTTAATGAAGTGATCCATCGAGACAATCTGGTGGTATTATAACGTCGATACGCATACATTATGTATAGACATTGGACTTCACTAAGGACACACTCATGGCGGTAACGGAAAACAATTTGCAGGCTGAACTGGAAAAATTCGGGCGTCAGGCGCGTGAGGCGTCCGATGTCCTGCGATCCCTGTCCACWGCTATYAAGAACGAAGCGCTGKTGGAAATAGCCAAGCGGTTRCGGGAMTCCGGAYCGGTGYTKCARGTTGAAAATGCCAAGGACCTGGAGTCGGGGCGAGCAAACGGCCTTTCCGATGCCATGCTGGATCGTCTCACCCYCACGGATGCGCGTATCGAATCCATGGCTCATGGTCTGGAAGTGGTGGCGACGCTGCCCGATCCGGTGGGAGATATCGCACATCAACATGTGCGGCCCGACGGCATGCGTATAGCCCAGATAAGTCAGCCCTTGGGTGTGGTGGGTATTATTTATGAATCGCGACCCAATGTGACGGCAGACGCTGCGGGGTTATGTCTGAAATCGGGGAACGCGTGTATTCTTCGTGGTGGCTCTGAAGCTATTCATTCTAATATCGCTATTGCGAAAATTTTTATGGCGGGAGCGGAACACAGTGGTGTGCCGAAACACGCTGTGCAAATCATTACGACAACGGACCGGGCGGCAGTGGGCGAAATGCTCAAGCTGGATCGGTATATTGATATCATCGTGCCCCGTGGCGGTCGGTCTCTCATCGAGCGAATTTACGAAGGGTCGCGCATCCCGGTTATTGCTCATTTGGACGGGATTTGTCATACCTATGTACACCGTGCGGCGGATCTGGATATGGCGGAGTCGGTATGTATTAACGCCAAGCTTCAGCGTCCCAGTGTGTGTAATGCCATGGAGACGATGCTGGTGGACGCGGCGGTGGCGGAGGAGTTTCTTCAACGCATGTCCATCGAGCTTCGTGCGGCGGGTTGTGAGATGCGGGGGTGCGAGCGGACTCGGGCTATCATCGAATGCAACGAAGCCACGGACGAAGATTGGGAAACGGAATATAACGACAAAATCCTGTCTATCAAGGTTGTGGACGGCGTGGAAGAGGCTATCCGGCATATCAATCACCACGGTTCGCATCATTCCGATGCTATCGTAACGGACAGCTATGCGGCCTCGGAGCGGTTTCTGGATGCGGTGGACAGCGCGGCGGTATACGTGAATGCGTCCACTTACTTTACTGACGGCTATGAGTTTGGGCTGGGGGCGGAACTGGGCATCAGCACGAGCAAGCTGCATTGTCGAGGCCCTATGGCGTTGAAAGAATTGACCTGTCTGAAATACGTGATACGCGGCAATGGTCATATCCGTACCTGATCCGGTACACTAGTCGCCCATGAACGAACCGGAACGTATCGGAGTGCTGGGCGGCACCTTCGATCCCATTCACAACGCCCACCTGGACCTAGCACTGGCCGCTCTGGAATCCGCCAATCTGGATCGCGTCATCTTTGTCGTGGCAGCCCGGCCTCCTCATAAGACCGGTGACATTATTGCCACGGCGGAGCAGCGACTGGATATGGTGCGCGCTGCGGTGGGGGATAATCCCAAGCTGGAAGTRTCGGATGTGGAAATCCGCCGAGCCGGTCCTTCATATACTGCCGATACGCTGGATGAATTGCAGGAAGCCTATCCGGGTGCTCGACTTCATCTGATTATGGGTATGGATTCGCTGGTGGATCTGCCCCGATGGCGTGAACCGAAACGCATACTGGATCGAGCTCATCTTTTGGCGGCTCATCGAGATAGTAATCATGTGGGAATTCCCAGCGAGCTTGCGGGGCATTACGATTTGATACCGTTTGAGTTGGCTCCTGTTTCGTCTACGGTCTTGCGAGAAAAACTTTCGCGTGGAGAAGACGTGAGCGGTGTGCTGCCTCAAAATGTGCTGGATGTGGTGAAGCTGGATCATATTTATGGTGCCTGAGTTTGATACACCTCGATCCGATGAATTTYTGRCRCTCCTTCGAGAACGAYTACCSGATAARACRTTTCRYCATGTGGTGTCTGTKGCSGAGTTTWTGYTGACGTATTATGAAGAGGCGGGWATYACWCGGGAGCAGGCRGTGAAYGCYGGRCTGCTGCACGATGTATGCAAAGCCTTGAACAAGCAAGCACTGGGTGAACAGGCGMGGAAATTCGGTATTACGGAATAYCTGGAYGAAYCGAATCTGCTRCACGGYCCCGTTGGTGCGGAGGAATGTRRGCAWCATYTRGGYRTYRCSGATGAGGACGTGYTGGAYGCGATTCGMTAYCACACTACKGGRCGGGGCGAYTGGAAYCGCGTAGGGTGTGCCYTRTATYTGGCYGATTTTGCAGAGCCWCGGCGTACCCATGCGGAGTCAGCCGAAGCGCGTCGTATTCTCAAAGAACAGGGTTTCAATGTGGCGCTCCTTTTTGTGGTGGATGCCAAGACGCGGCATGTGCGGCAACGATATAGCCTGGATAAAAATGGCGAAGACTTTGCGAAATGGGTATCCCGTGAGTTTAGCGTATGACCGGACGGGATGATTTCCAGGGGCTGGCGCGGTATTACGATTCCATCATGGATCATATCGACTATGACCGATGGGTAGTGGTGACATCATTGGTGGCAGATTGGCTTGCCGTTGAATCTGTGCGGCATGTGGATGTGGCTTGTGGTACAGGGGTGTTGCTGAAAAAGCTTCGACAGCACGGCTGGTCGTCGGTGGGACTGGATTTATCTCCGGCGATGGCACGGGAAGCGGCTAAGGGTCCTTATGCGCCTCCAACCTTCGCGGCGGATATGTGTGCGCTGCCATTGCGCGATTCAAGTTCGACGTTGATGACATGTTTCTTCGATAGCCTGAATTTCTTGTTGGATTATGATGAGTTGGTGCAGGCATTTCGGGAAGTAGCACGGGTACTGGACGATGACGGTATTTACTATTTCGATATGATTACCGAGCGTATGGTGACGGAATATTTTGCGAACCAAACGTGGACGGAGCGTTCCGGTAAGTTCAAGACATCGTGGGGAGGCCAATATGATTCTGTAGGGCGTATTTTGGATCTGAATGTGCAGGTGCATAGTCGTCCACCGGAGCTTCTTCGCGAGCGGGTGTATTATCCCTCCGAAATTCATGAAGCGTTGGAGGAGGCGGGGTTGGTTCTCTTGCGTGAAGTGGATTCGGAAACGTGGGAGAAACCGACGCATAAAACGGTTCGGGTGGAAATGATCGCGGGGAAAAAATCAGGAACCCAATTGGGCAGAAATATGGATAAACTGGTAGAACATATCCAAGATGTACTAAGCGACTTGGGTCATTGAAGTGCTCTAAATCCCAGTTAATCCACCAGCTCTGCTGGTGAGAATTCATCAGGCTCTGCCGTTCCCGCGTCGTATGCTATAACGGTTCTCCCGAGGAAGGCCCCGTGGGTCCCAAGGAGAACCGTTATGAAGAATTGGCAAAGTCAAGCACACGTGAAATGGGACTGTCTTTACCATGTGGTCATAGTACCAAAGTATCGCCGTAAAGTATTCTTCGGCAAACGCCGAAAGGAGATAGGGGAGATATTGAGGCAACTGTGCCGTCAGAAAGGAATAGGGCTTGTGGAAGGTAATGCAATGCCCGACCACATCCATATGGTATTGAGCATCCCGCCCAAGTACAGCGTGTCGATGACGCTGGGGTATCTGAAAGGGAAGAGTGCTGTGAACATACTTCGTAATCTGTCCAAAACAAAAGGCACATTGTTTGGGCGCACATTCTGGTCACGCGGTTACTGCGTGAGTACAGTGGGATTGGATGAGCAAATGATTCGTGCCTATGTACGCAACCAAGAGAAATTGGATAAGCAATCAGATCAAGGTGAACTAGACCTCGACTAATCGGCCCCTTTTAGGGGCCTTCCTCAAGCCACCGGCTCTGCCGGTGGTCCTGACTATCTTTTCATAAATCGGAGACAAACTTTTCCTATCTGCCTCTTGTTCAAAAGGATTTCACATATAGGGTCTCATCGGCACGAGATGTCACGCCCCTTGATTCGTGGTC
>NVWG01000159.1 GCA_002746185.1 Candidatus Hydrogenedentota bacterium | reverse complement strand
CGGCGGTGGTGGACGTGGCGGTGATAGAGGCGGACGCGGCGGCGGTGGCGGACGTCGGTAAATGATGTCGTTCAAGGCGCTCCGATTTCGGAGCGCCTTTTTTATTTATGAAAGGGAATCGGCACTATGATGATGGACAGCGCGAGTATGMAGCTGCACCCTTCGGTACATACACTTTCTAACGGCATGCGGGTGGTTCTGGAATCGCTACCGTATGTGCATTCCGCATCGGCAGGTCTTTGGATTAAGACGGGTTCGGCTCAGGAGGACAAGGATGTAGCAGGGATTTCACATTTCCTGGAGCATCTTTTTTTCAAGGGCACGACGGATCGGTCGGCACGGGATCTGATGGAGTCTATTGAGAGTAAGGGCGGTCATATTAACGCGTTTACGTCGCGGGAATACACATGCCTGTATGTGAAGACGCTGGACCAGCATCTGCACACGGGTATAGAGGTGTTGGCCGATATTCTCAAACATTCTACGTATGCGGATCTGGAGAAGGAACGGAATGTCATTCTGGAGGAAATCGCGGCGGGTATCGATACGCCGGATGATTATATCCATGATTTACTGGCGGAGAAATTCTGGCCGGAGCATGCCATAGGACGACCCATTGCGGGTTGGCACGACACGGTATCGAATACGGACCTGGAGAAGGTGCGGGCGTATAAGGAACAGTGGTATCAGCCGGAGAACATGGTGATGGCCATTGTGGGTAATGTGGATGAGGCGGTGGTGCTTCAGCAGTTGGAGGAGGAGTTCGCATCGTTGCCGCAGGTTGCCGTGCCTGCCTTGCAGGACGCGCCTACATTCGGAACGGGGCAGATATTGGAACCTCGGGAAATATCGCAGAATCATCTGACCATGGCCTTTCCGGGAACACTGATTTCGAATCCGGAACGGTATCGGTACGATATGGTGAACAGCATTCTGGGGGGCGGCATGACGTCCCGACTTTTTGAAAGTATTCGGGAAGAAGCGGGTTTGGCGTATTCGATTTATTCATTCAATTCGGCTCATGAGCAGACGGGTATGTTTGGTATGTATGCGGCTATTGCGCCGGAGAATTTACAGAAGACGGTGGATCTGATTTCGAAGGAACTGAAGGAATTGCAGGACACACCAGTTTCGGATAAAGAGATGGAGAGTAATCGGGAGCAATTGAAAGGCGGCCTGTTGTTGGCATTGGAAAATACATTCAATCGTATGGCGCGCATGGCCCGGTCTCTTATGTATTTTGATCGGATATTGACGATAGAGGAAATCATCGCGGGGGTGGATGGCGTAGCATCGGAACATGTGCAGGAACTGGCACAGAACACCTTCACGGAATCGCGGTGCGCGATGGCGGTGTTGGGTCAGGTAGAAAACCAGAGCGTAACGATTCCTCTGTAGAGGCCCCAATGTCGAATGTTGATATTGCCATAAAGGTGGAGCCTCATGGGGAAGGCCTTCCGCTGCCGACATACGAGACGCCCCTCTCGGCAGGAATGGATTTGC
The DNA here is from genome assembly GCA_002746185.1 of Candidatus Hydrogenedentota bacterium. Classification (GTDB taxonomy): domain Bacteria; phylum Hydrogenedentota; class Hydrogenedentia; order Hydrogenedentales. The sequence continues at coordinate 8,093 of NVWG01000159.1, read as the reverse complement.
GTGCGGCGGTGCGCGAGACGATGGTGGTTCCTTCGGGGGAACGGGCGGTGATTCCTACGGGAATCTGTATCGCGCTACCTGAAGGTACGGAAGCTCAGGTACGTCCTCGCAGTGGGCTGGCAGCCAGGCATGGAATTTCTATGGTGAATTCGCCGGGGACCATTGATGCTGATTACCGAGGCGAAATCAAGGTCATCCTGATAAATCACGGRKCGGAWCCTTTCMCCATYGCRCGGGGGGATCGTATTGCACAGCTTGTTGTTGCGCCAGTGCTACGGGCCGTGTGGCGACAGACGGATCAGCTGGATGAAACGGRCCGGGGCGCCGGGGGCTTTGGGCATACGGGGCAGTAAACTTGCCGTATCTCTCCCCTGCTCTCTTTCTATCTTCCTATTCCAAATGAGTGACACGGATCTTGATTGTTATGGAATATATCMTTTGTATACCGGGCAGGTGAAAATCAGCGATACTCCTCCTATACTTGTAACCGTTGATAGCGAAACGGAATAATATAGAGAACTTTATGAATGGAAACAGCTATGGAATCGAATGAACAGAAAGCCCCTGCACTGGGGGCGAAACTTAAATTATTTGCCTTCGCAGCTATTATAATCGGCTTAATAATTTTATCTCGGTTTGTCGATATCCAGGGAGCTATTACKGGCGCCTTGGACTGGATTGAAGCTCAAGGCGCATTGGGCTTCGTKCTTTTTATCGTGCTGTATATTGTAGCGTGTGTATTTGTCATACCCGGCTCCCTCATCACCCTGGGCGGTGGCGCAATTTATGGACTCCCATTGGGCTTTGCATTGGTATCTGCCGGGTCTACGCTAGGAGCCACAATTACATTTATTATCAGTCGTTATCTGGCTCGGGATTTTGTAGAGGGTAAGGTCGCTTCGAATAAGAAATTCAAGGCTATGGACGATGCGGTGGCACAACAGGGCTGGAAAATCGTGTTTCTTACGCGCCTCACTCCAGTGATGCCGTTTAGTTTGCAAAATTACGGTTATGGCATTACGAAGGTATCGCTCCCCCACTATATATTGGCAACGTGGATCGGCATGATGCCGGGCACGGTCTTGTATGTGTATCTGGGCACGCTTGGTGGACAGGCAGCGGAGGGCGGCGCATCGACAGCGGAATGGATCATGCGCGGGGTAGCGTTGGCGGCGACCGTAGTGGTAACGATATTTATTACGCGTATAGCTCGAAAGGCGTTGGTGCAAGCTGTGGACACAGATGGAATTGATGAACCTACCGCTTAATTCTTAGCCGTTATTAAGAACTTCAGGAGACTCCAAAATGGAAGCAGCACGCGTTACGATGGAACCGATGGATGAGCACAACACCAAGCTGGTGGATCATGTGCATCCTCAAGACTGGGTGAACCCTACTCCAGCAAAAAAATATAATCTGGTTGTCATCGGCGGCGGTCCGGCTGGGCTTATTGCGGCAGCGGGTGCGGCGGGTCTAGGTGCGAAAGTGGCCTTAATCGAGAAACATTTTTTGGGCGGGGATTGCCTGAATGTGGGGTGTGTACCGTCCAAGTGTCTCATTTCTTCGTCCCGGGTGGCAGCGGTATTTCGGGATGCTACGCGGTTTGGCGTACGTTCTGTGGATGAGCCGGAGGTGGATTTCGGGGCGGTGATGGAACGRATGCGAAAAATCCGAGCAGGTATCAGTCATGTGGACTCTGCGAAACGGTATCAGGACGAGCTGGGTGTGGACATGTTTATGGGTGCGGGTACGTTCACCGGGAAAGACACGGTGGAAGTAGCAGGCGTTACATTACATTTTAAACGTGCGGTCATTGCTACGGGCGCTCGGGCAGCGGCTATTCCTATTGAAGGATTGGCAGAGGCTGGATATCTGACGAATGAGACTATTTTCTCGCTAACGGAACGCCCCAAGAGGTTGGCGGTGATTGGGTCCGGGCCTATCGGGTGTGAATTAGCTCAGGCGTTTCAGAATTTGGGCAGTGAGGTGACTATCCTGGAAAAAGCGGCGCAGATTTTGAGCCGGGAAGACCGGGATGCGGCGGTAATTGTGGAGAAACAGCTGGTTCGCGATGGTATTGCGTTGAAATTAAATTGCGCAACGAAACGGGTGGCTGTAGAGAATGGTGAGAAAGTAATTTATGTGGAAATAAATGGGAAAGAAGAAACCATCCATGTAGATGCTATTTTGCTGGGTGTGGGCCGTCAACCGAATGTAGAGGGTCTGAATCTGGAAGCGGCAGGAGTAGATTTCGATCCGCGTATTGGGGTTCAAGTGGATGATACCTTACAGACGACAAATCCTCTGATTTATGCTGCGGGGGATATCTGTATGCAGTACAAGTTTACCCATACTGCCGATTTCGCAGCACGTATTGTAATTCAAAATGCCCTATTCAGTGTGGGCGGGTTGGGCAAGAAAAAGCTGAGTTCCCTCACGGTGCCTTGGTGTACCTATACCCATCCGGAGATCGCTCATGTAGGAATGTATGAGCATGATGCCAAGGAGCAGGGTATTGAGACGGATGTCTATATTCAGCATTTCGACGATGTGGACAGAGCTATTGCGGATGGGGAGACGGATGGGTTTGTGAAAGTAGTGACAGCAAAGGGCAGTGACAAAATTTTGGGAGCCACTATCGTTGCGGGTCACGCCGGTGATTTAATTTCGGAAATCACATTGGCCATGACCAACGGATTGGGTCTGGGCGCTATCTCGAATACGATTCACCCGTATCCCACGCAAGCAGAGGCTATTCGTCGGACAGGCGATCTCTATAATCGAACGCGTCTGACCCCGGGTATCAAAAAAATGATGGGACATTGGTTGGCTTTTCGGCTCAGGTAAATGAGCTACCTTGCGGTATGAAGGAGCGGGGGCCAAAATAATCGATGAACCGGGTAGACCAGTGGCTCCATTGGCGTTCATCCAGGGATTTCCAGGCGGTATAGTAGTCCAGGGCATGCGTATATATTTTCTGCGAACTTTCCTGTTGCTCATTGTCTAGCGTCGTCAATTCGAACAGGTGGAAATTTTTATTCTGGTAGGTTTCCCAAGGGCAAATATAGATTCGAACCCGGTCGATCTTTCCATCCACCGCCCCATTTTCACGTTTGTCTTCCAGAATAATATCAAGGCGATCCCGTTTGGAGCGGTCATTTTCCAGTTTACGCCCGAAGGACAGTGTTAACCCCTCAAACTGATTCCCTTCGGAATCGTTGTTGTGGTAGAACGTGAATACCATTAGCTTCGGATCATCCATCAGGGATGTTATAAATGAAGCGTAGGGTTCTTCGACGGTATCCAGTATGGCTTCAAGGTAAGGACGCACAGGATTTATATACTGGGAGCGGGAATCTTCATCGGTGGTATGGGTGCGAAAAACATTGAGACCGTATTTATTCCAAGACCGGGACCATCCTAGACCCTTTTTCTGACGTTTCTTTTCTAACGCGTTCATCATTTTGACGAGGAGAGAATTAGGACGTTTACTCTGATTGATTTCCTGTGTTAGAGCGGACATGGACAACTCCTCGATATTCATCGATTGATCATCCAACTTTATTGCATGTAGTTCAGGAATATCGGTGTTCATTAAGCGCCCTCGCGAATATCGTAACATATAATTCAAGTAGTTTTTAGGTTAGAAATTACTCAATACCGTCATTATACAGCAACGTATCTTATTGGCTCACTTCATGCAGGCCGAACATCATTTCGGCTTCTGCCACGATATGACCATCCACTTTGGCCACGGCTTTCACACGGCATGCGTTGCGACGCAGACGGAGCATATTGGATTCGATGACAAGTTGATCGCCTGGCACGACGGTCTTACGGAATTTAGCGTTGTCGATACCCATGAAGAAGGCTTGGCGGCCATCGGGGTCACCGTCGGGACCAATGATGAGTACGGAACTGACTTGGGCCATGGCTTCAATAATGAGCACACCGGGCATGACCGGATTCTTGGGCCAGTGACCTTGGAAGAAGGGTTCGTTAATGGTTACATTCTTGATGCCGAGAACGCTTTTTCTTGGGCTGAATCGTATGATCCTGTCCACCAGCAAAAAGGGGAATCGATGGGGAAGGACTTTCATGATGGCATCTACACTGAGTGCGGGTTCCGGGCTGGGTTTTGCTAGACCTTCCAGTGTCGTACTTTTTGCATTTCCGTTGAGGAGGGCTTTTTTTATCTGTTTGGTAAATTTAACGTGCATGGCGTGACCTGATTTAACGCCGATTATATGTCCTTTAATGGGGCGGCCGATAAGAAAAAGATCGCCCAGCAGGTCAAGAACTTTGTGACGAACCATTTCATCGGGGAATCTCAGGTCATCATTGAGTATAGACTCATCGCCAATAACAACGGCGCTCTCCAAGGTACCCCCGCGTATGAGGCCTTGGTCTTGCAGCATTTTTACTTCGCGGAGGAAGCAAAAGGTGCGTGCGGATGCAATTTCACGTTCGAACGTTTCGGGCGTGATGGTAAAGGAGCCGTATTGGGTACCGATGGCGACGTGATCAAAGGCGATGGTCATGGTAACGCGAAGTTCGTCGGCGGGCAGGATGCTTAATGTGACATCGCCTTCTCGATAATAGACTGGCTGGTCGACTTTGATATATTTGCGTTCTGCGTCTTGTTCGACCAATCCTGCTTCTTTGAGCACTTCGATGAAGGGCATGGCGCTGCCGTCACCCAAGGGGGTCTCGTTGCCATCTACTTCTATGTCCAAGTTATCGATACTGGATCCGACTACAGCGGCCAGAACGTGCTCTACGGTATGTAATTCCGCGCCGTCAATCCCGAGGGTGGTGCCACGGGACACGTCAATTACATTATCAACTTCTGCTTTGATAGCAGGTTTTCCTGGAAGATCGACACGATAAAAGGTAACGCCGCTATCTGGCGCTGCTGGTTTGAAGGTAATTGTGGTGAGATTTCCAGTATGTAGACCAATCCCTGAAAAGGCGACTGGTTTCCCGATGGTATGCTGTTTATCCATTATCTTTGTCTTCCATTTGTTCCAGGCGCTTTTCTAATACTCGGACCCGGCGAAGGAGTTCGGGGAGGCGTTTCAGTGACATTATTATTTTACGGCCTAAGGTATGTTTTACGGCGGGGGCTCCCGATACCATTTGGTTTGGAGGTATGGAATGGGTAACCCGGCTGGCTCCAGCTATCATCACATTATCGCCTATGTCGATATGTCCGTTCAACCCCGCCATACCACCTATGGTTACTCCGCTACCAACAGTGGTGCTTCCGGCAATGGCCACAGCACCAGATATTGTGGTGTTTTCACCAATAACCACATTATGTCCAATTTGAACCATGTTGTCAATTTTTGTACCGCTTCCGATGACCGTTTTGCCACAGGTGGCGCGATCAATGGCTGTATTGGAGCCGATTTCCACGTCGTCGCCGATTTCTACAGTACCTACCTGGGGTATTTTCATTATTTTGCCGTCCATGGGTGTAAAACCAAAGCCGTCGGTGCCGATGGCGACGTTGCTGTGTATGAGACATCGTTTCCCGATGGAGACCCATTCGCGAATGGAGGTATTGGAATATATAATTGTATCGTCACCGATGACGGAATTACGCCCAATATAGACGCCAGCATATAATGTGACGTTGCTTCCGATGGTGCAGTTGTCTGCCAGCCGGACGTGGGCATCCAGGTTTACATTTTCGCCCAGGGTGACGTTGTCTCCGATGACGGCGGTTGGATGCTGGCCGGTTGGGTGGACGCGCATTTCTTTCTCGAGCATCTGGAGCATCATGGCGAATGCGGCGTAGGGGGTATCGACTTGTATGAGAGCAGCTGTAGGGTGAGGGGTGTCAATGTCGCGAGGCACGAAGATGGCGGAGGCTTGGGTTGTCTTCATAAACGAGGCGTATTGGGGGCTGCCGAGAAAAGTCAATTCGCCGGACTGTGCTTCGCGAATACCGTTCAATCCGGTAATGGTTGTTTCTGGGTTCCCAATGATGCTGCCGCCGACGTGGGCGGCTATATCCTTAACGGATTGATTCATAAATACCATCTGGATTGTAGTAGCGAGAGTTCTAATCGCCTTGGCGGTGATGGTGCGTTATTTTGCGTTCAGGTGGTCGATGACTTTTTGGGTCATATTCAGGGTTGTGCTGAAATAGAGGAGTCCGTTGCGGGTATTTTTTCCACGCGAGCAGCCGGTGAAGCCTTTTTTATTGAAGGAACCAATCGCGCGATGCTGCGCTTTACTTTGAGAAACCATCTTTGTAACGACCTGGAACAACTAAAAGACACCGAGCTTCCTGCCCATCGAATTCGTCAAGATGTGTCACGTAGCCCCGGTGGCGACAGTCGTTTATTTTTAAATGGCTGTGTTGGTTGCCACAGTGGTATGGACCCCTTAGCACAGGCCTTTGCTTACTATCAGTATGAATACACGGGTGAAGAAGAAAACCCGATAGGTGGTCGTATTGTTTATACACCTGGTGTGGTGCAGGAAAAGTACCTTATTAATGGCGGCAGTTTTAAAGAAGGTTTTATCACTCCGAATGATTCCTGGACTAATCACTGGCGTCAGGGTGAAAAAGCAACACAGCTTGGTTGGTTGAGCCCATTAGGGAGTGGTGAAATTTATACCAGCGGAACGGGTGCTCGCTCAATGGGAGCCGAGTTAGCCAATTCTCAGGCATTTGCTTTTTGTCAGGTGAAAAAAGCATTTCGCACTGTGTGTGCCCGTGAGCCAGCCGAATCTGATCGTGTAGCCTTGGGTCAAGTCGCTGAAGATTTTCAAACGGCTTACAACATGAAAACAGTGTTCGCGGAACTGGCAGCTTCTTGCGCGATTAATAGCAATTTGTAGTCGGGGGAGGGGTTATGTGGTTTCGTGATAATGACAAAAGCAACAACACTCGGGATACTCAAGATATTATGAATACCCAAACATTCAGTAGAGTAATCAGTACCGTGCTAGCAGCACTGGTGTTGCAAGCTTGTAGTGGTGGCAGTGGTGGCGGAGGCTCGCAACAAAATGCGGCTGATGTCGTTGGTGGCGGAGATCCCAATACGGGGTTTACCTACACCGGCCCGGTAGCAGCCAATACAGAAATTCAAAGTTTTAAACGCGAGTTTTATGACAACTTAGTCATTGACGGGCGCTGTGGTGATTGCCATACCAGTGGCGGGCCGGGTACAACGGCTTTTGTTGATAGAGAGAATGTTAATGATGCGTGGCAGCTTGCTAATACGGTGGTTAATCTTGATGACCCCGCAGCATCTGCTGTTGTTCAACGTGTTGCTAATGGACATAACTGTTGGTTAGGGGCAGATCAAACCGCATCGTGTCAAAGCGCAATTATTGGTTATATTCAGAATTGGGCCAGTGGTGCTCAAGGTGGAACTTCGGCAGTAAAGTTATTACCACGAACGCCTGTTGATCCAACGGGTACAAAAATTACGCCCGATGATCATAGTGAGACACCGTTTTACACACCCCCAGATTCAGATAGTTTATATGGCCTATTGAGCACCTATTGTGCTGGGTGTCATACACCAGGGGCTGCAGTGCCACAATCGCCTTATTTTGCTAATACCTCTGATGTGCAAGCAGCTTATGAAGCGGTTCAAAGTAAAATTAATTTGATTAATCCAGAGAACTCTCGAGTTGTTGTACGTTTGCGTGATGAGCAGCATCAGTGCTGGAGTGATTGTGCATTAAATGCTACGGCGCTGCGTTCGGCGATCGAGGCTATTGCAGCAGGCATTACGATTGATGAGGTTGATGAAAATTTATTAATCAGTAAAGCTCAGGTATTAATGACAGATGGCATTTTGGCCTCTGCTGGTGGTCGTTACGAAGAAGATATTATTGGCGAATGGAAATTCAGTGAAGGTATTAACCCTTTAAACATTGCTGATTGTCTTGATGATCCCCAGTGTAATTTAACGTCATCCGATACCAGTGGGGTACAGCCTGAAATTACTTTAACACTCAGTGGTGATTTTGAATTACTCAGTAGTGGTGGCGTGAGGTTTTCTGGCGGGAATGCAAAAGGTTTGGCAACAACCAGTGAAAAGTTAACTAATAGATTGGCCGGTGCG
>NVWG01000158.1 GCA_002746185.1 Candidatus Hydrogenedentota bacterium | reverse complement strand
CTTCTTTGCAGCAACGCTTTTTTTAACACTCGCTTTCTTTTTAACTGCCATCTCTGTTCCTCCAAGTGGTCCGTTCGGGGTTAAGTATAATCATCTTGACAAACAATGCCAGTTCTTTAACTACAGACCAATCGTAAATTTAAAAAATAAACCTTGGTAATTTAACTATTTCAGGTTTCGTATCAGCTTGTATATCGACACTGATTGAGGGGAGTTGAGCTTTGTTAGGAAAAATTAATCACTATTTAGCATGGAAATTTACCTGGCAAGACATGGCTAACCAGAACTAATATAAAAAGCGATCACAACATGCCATTAATAAACTCCCATTGCTGCTCTGTCACCGGCATAACGGAAAGGCGATTCCCCTTTCTTACCAATTGCATATCTTCCAGCACTTCACATTGTTTTAGCTCAGCTAAAGACACTGTTCGTTTGAATTTTTTCACATACTTTACATCTACTAAATACCAGCGAGGGTTTCCCGGATCACTCTTAGCATCATAGTGTTTATCCTTCTTATCAAAGGCCGTACACACCACCACTAAGGGCGAACATTCCACTTTCCCCGCCGCATCATGAATACTCCCCTCCAGCTCCCACGCTATATCTCCCACCGCATAAGCAGGCAAAGCCGACACCAGACTATCCGCTGTATACGATGTTCCATCGGCACAGGTTACAACAAAATGCTCTTGGTCGTAGGTAACCCGTTCCACCTGCGCATTCAGTTCTATCGAGTCAGCGATCTTCTCCGCCGCCACGCATGTAAGCCGCCCCATACCTTCCTTAAAAGTAGTTAACGCTCCCCCCGGTCCCATGGGACCACCCGCTGATGTCCCAGATGCTTTGGCCTCTTTCTTTTTCGCTAACATAGCCTTGAATAAGCCGCCGTGTTTCGATTCCATCTCTGCCATACGTGGAAAACAATGCGCCAGCGACAGCCCATGGGCATCACCGCCGAACACCCCCAGCACCATGGCACTCACCAAGGTATCCGCTGCCTCGGACCCAATACGCCGCGACGCAAAATTCCATACACTCTCCGGCGCATCATCCGTTTTTCGAGATATGAACGGCTCCAAAGCCAGACGCAGTTTCCCCTTTACCGATAATATAGGAGAAAAAAGAAACGCCGGAGGCGGTTGAATTTCCACCAACCCATCTTCCAGCAATAAGAAGCGATGCGCCGAAGCTTCATTAGCCCGAACCAATTCGCCCGATAGTCCCAGCTCCTCAATCCACTCCAGGGTCAACGGCTCCTTGCTCAGAAAACCGTTAGGGCCCCTGTCGCACAAATACCCGTCCACGCGCTCAGACTGAATATACCCACCGGCTTTTTCCGCCCCATCCAGCACCAGCACCTCGTCGGACGCATAAGACTCACATAGCCGATTCGCCGTACATAGCCCGGATATCCCGGCACCCAGGACAATGACTTTCTTATGAGCCTTGATTGTGATCACGGCCTGGCTTTCTGTTTTAAGGGTGAGGAGGAACCGCTCGGTCTGCATCTGTAAATACTGGAGCGTCAAAGGGTTTCACATCCGGCAGCACCTTCACCCCCGTAGTAAACTTAAACGGAGCATCCGTACCGCTGGCATAGGTCAGCTCAACAAAATACGCCGACCAGCCCTGCTCGGGGATTACCGGAGCAGCAACATACACCCCATCATCCATAGGCTCCAATATTTCACTGGTCCACGTCTTTTTAATCGTCTTCAATTGAAAATTTCGCGTTTCCGGATTATGCGCCGTCCAAATTTTTACTTCTATCGGCGTATCCAACGTATGAATTCGAGTCACACCTTGCTCATCAATATCCCACGAAAACCGGGGACGCCCTTCGTTATACACAATCGAGTGGTACCAGGAAATAACACTTTGAATCACATCCGTGCCGCCCATGCCGTGATCCGTATTCGGTAAATAACGAAGATACTTCTCTCCCACCAAATCATCCCAATAAAACTGCCAGGAATCCGGAAGGAAAAATTGATCCCCGGAAGAATTAATAATAAATTTCGGCAGCATGAGACGATCCCGATACTCATACGGCTCCACTATCTTCATCAAGGCATCGTATTCCTTCGTACCCTGCCACGCCATCACATTCATGCTCTCATAATCTTGTACCGCCTGAGCAAAGAATCCATACACTTCATAATGATGCGTAAACGAGTCCTGCATATTCAGCAAGTCAATAACGATAGGTACAATCGCCACCACTCGTTTATCCACCGCAGCCGTAGTCCAGGTCGTCCATCCACGTTTAGATCCGCCGCCCACTACAAAGCGATCTATCGTAATCCCACCCGCTTCATCCGTTGCGAGGAAATCCGTCATGGTATCCATGGCGCGCACCGCACTCTTGGTCATAGGAAGACGCATAGGCCATCTCTCGTCACCCGTGCGTAAAAATTTATCCCACGTATACGCAATCGCGCTATCTTCTTTACGCTCAATCGTTTCATCGCCCACAAAAATCAGCGGCTGATTGGGAACCATGGACAGTTCCGCAACAACCGTATTGGTAGTCTTCGCTATCATCAACGTCAACGGATTGGCTCGTTTWGGCGGATCRCCGCCATTCCCACCGCCGCCAATAAACAAGAAACCGATCTCGCTATTTACCTCATCCGGCACCGTAATGGTCAGCCAATGCTGCCAGATAGGCTTGTTCACTTCTTTTTCCGTCAGCCATTTCTGAGAGATCATATCCAGCACATAAACAGTGGCACCACTAGGTTTCAGCGTATCAATAAGCTCGTATTTATAGTGAGAATCCGGCGCGGCTACATATCGATCCAGTGCCGTAAGCTCGAATCCCGTTCCCTGAGACCCGGCAGCCGAAGCCATGCCGGAGCAGACCACAGAAATTGCTACGATACACGTAATCAATAGACCTCGATGTGGAGCTTTAAAGCACATAAAATCATTCTCCTTTACAGATTGGTGCAGATACGAAACGATAGGGGGTTAATGAAATAGATTAGCATATCGAGGTATAGTATGCCACCCAGACCGATTCATCATACGAGATCAACGTGATACAACGATATTTAGGAAGGCCACTATGACTGGTGCGGAAAGTATACTTGATGCGGCACTACGTTCCGGCGTGGATACCTGTTTCGCCAACCCCGGCACCACCGAAATGGGACTGGTAGCCGCCCTGGACACCACCCCCGACGTGCGCACCGTCTTGGCCCTCTTCGAAGGGGTCTGCACGGGCATGGCAGACGGCTACGGTCGCATGCTGGACCGTCCCGCCATGACCCTGCTCCATCTGGGCGTGGGACTGGGCAACGGCATCGCCAATCTCCACAACGCGCGCCGCGCATTTTCTCCCATCGTCAATCTCATCGGTGACCATCCCATAGCCCATATCCCCTACAATGCACCCCTCACGTCCGATATCGCCACCATGGCAAAGCCCGTTTCCAGCACCGTACACACCGTCACTTCCGCAGACGATGCCGGAAACGACATGGCTCGTGCCATCGCCCAATCCACCACCATACCCGGAGGAATCAGCACTCTTATTCTTCCATCCGATATCATGTGCGCCGAAACACAAGCCGAATTCAATCTCGTCGAACCCGCTACTCCGTCTCCCATTGACGAAAATATCGTTAACGCCGCGCGCGATACCCTGGAAAAAGGCTCCAACACCGCCATCATCATCAACGGTCGCGCTCTCCGGGAAGAAGGTCTCACCCATGCCGCGAAAATCGCAGCAAAAACCGACTGCGCCCTGTTCTCCGTATGCTTCCCCGCACGACTCGACCGAGGCGCAGGACTCCCCGCAATCCAACGCCTCCCCTACTTTCCCGAGCAGGTCCTGGAACGTCTCGCGCCATACAAAAAACTTATCCTCGTGGGCGGCTACACTGAGCCCGTCTCCTTCTTCAAGTACGACAACATCCCCAGCTCCCTCGTACCCCAGGGATGCACCACCATCACGCTCGCGTCCCACGAACAGGACGGCATCGTTGCGCTGGAGCAGTTGTGCGATGCCGTCAATGCTAACCACACCGAAGTGCCGATGCAGGAACTCGCCATCCCCGACGCGCCCACAGGCCCTCTCAACCGCAAGACTATCGCACCAGCCATCGCCGCCGCCCTTCCCGAGAACGCCATCATCGCCGACGAGGGCGGCATGAACAGCGCGCCCATCTACTTCGCCACCCAGTCCGGACATGCGCATAGTTCCTTGTTCCTAACAGGAGGCGGTATCGGCTACGGCATGCCCAGCGCGGCAGGCGCAGCCATCGCATGTCCATACCGTCCCGTGCTGAATCTCCAGTCCGACGGCGCAGGCATGTACACGTTGCAGACGCTGTGGACCATGGCGCGGGAAAGCCTGGACGTAACAACGGTCGTGTTCTCCAACCGGAAGTACAAGATCCTCCAGATAGAACTGGAACGCGCCGGAATAGATAAACCCGGCCCAATAGCGGATTCGCTCACCGAGCTGTCCAACCCGGACATAAGCTGGTGCGACCTGGCGAAAGGCATGGGCGTTCCGGCGAGTCGCCCGGAGACGGCGGAAGACCTGAGTGCCGCGTTGACCCGTTCCTTCTCGGAGGAAGGCCCGTCGCTCATAGAACTGGAAATAGACTAGGAAACCACACACCATGAGTACATTCGACCCCAAACCCATCGTACTGGAAGGCCAAACCGTCAACCTCATTCCCATGCTCCCGGAGCACGCTGAAGCCCTCATGCAAGTGGGCAATCACCCGTCCATTTGGCAATATCTTCCCGTGAAATATCCCGAGACGCTGGAGGACTATCAGGCGTTCATCGTCGAGGCGAAACAGCGCGAACAGGATCTAGGCGACGTAGCGTTCGTGGTCTACCACAAAGAAGAAGACCGCATCGTCGGCACCACCCGCTATCTGGACGTACAAAAACACCATCGTGGACTGGAAATCGGCTGGACCTGGCTCGGCACGGACTACTGGCGCACCGTCGTCAACACCGAATGTAAATTCCTTCTCTTCTCCCACGCCTTCGACGACCTGGGCGCCATCCGCGTGCAGCTCAAAACCGACTCCCGGAACAACCGCTCCCAGAAAGCCATCGAACGCATCGGCGCGAAACGAGAAGGCACCCTGCGTAACCACTACATCATGCCAGACGGCTACCAACGCAGCACCGTCATGTTCAGCATCACCCAAAAAGACTGGAAAGAAGTAAAACCCCAACTGAAATTACGGCTGCTGTAGAATGGCTGATACTGTAGAAATGCGTTCGACTACTCAAACCTGTCATTGCGAGGAGCAAAGCAACGCGGCAATCTAATCACCCTATAAAACTCTGCAAATCGGTAAATAGAAAACAATAATAATCTACATTACGCATAGGTGAGTTGATTCCTAATTGTTTACTATGTACGATAATTTCAATGCATCAAGCATACTTAGAATTCGCCAAGTTCATTTAATGTAGTGCGTTTTATATCTTTGAAGGCAAAATATCAGGAGAAAGNAATGCGCAATAAAAGATCACTACTAATTTATGTAACACTTCCAACTACCATAATGGTACTGGCATGGGCTTTCATTGAAATCCTCCACCTTCAATCAGGGCGACAGTATCGTAAAATGAACTACGACCAAATCCACGCGAATCTCAATTCACTCGAAACGTATGAAACTCAACTTTTAGAGAAGGCCTCGAAGAGTGTTACCACAGAGGATCTCGTCGTACTATCAGAGATGTTTCGTATACAGTCAAATATGCTTCGGTTGCAGATAGAAAACGATCAAATAAACTCTCCCCATAATGAAAATTTTCTTCTCGATTTCACGTTTCCATTTATTACTCTTTCAATATTGCTACATATTTCCTATCAATTGAAAACCATTAAACCTGAAAGCTGATCCTCTTCGTTGTCCCGGGGTCTCCACTAACTTTGGCAAGACTACATTACAGGAGCCAACATGACCAGCTTCACCCTCCAAATCCTCTTCGGCATAGTCCTCGCCGCCATCTGCATCATCCCGGGACGAAAATTCTTTCCCCAATTCGAACGCCCCCTGTGGGCAGCCGGACTCTTCGTCGCCGCCCTCATATATGTAGCATTCCTGTTGCTCGGCGCATCGGGACACTGGCTCTGGATTGAACCTGCAGGTGCCGTGGTCTACGGAGGTGTCGCACTCCTGGGCGCGAGACGCTTCCCCATGCTCGTGGGTATCGGCTGGCTGCTCCACGGATTCTGGGACGTGGGACTCCACCTGGGCGACCGCGCTCACTTCGTACCCTATTGGTATCCCGGCGCATGTCTCGGCTACGACCTCACCGCCGGAGTCTACCTCATCACCCGCGTCCCAGCATGGAAAGATATGTCATCCACCAATCCAGATACTTTAGAATCATCAACCACTTAAAATCGTCCGTCTATTTAGAATAAATAGAGAGGAATTTGTGACATAGCCACCCTCGGCTGTGAATCAAATAGACGTGGCGAAGCCACAATCCTTTTCAAGAAAAACAATAGCTGTGCCGGGTTCCTATATAGAATTATCAGTCCCGTTTATCAAGCGGCACGCCACAGCTTACCCCCACCGCTTCCATGGCAGGTTCCAACGGCACATCCAGTACCGCCGCCACTGTCGACGTATAACGCATCAACGCCACACACGCCACGATCTCCACAATTTCCGCATCGGTCCACCCGATTTTTCTAAGATCGTCCGTCATTTCATTCGTCACCGCTGCTGGTCTGTTTCCTGCAACTCGTGCAAATTTTACAGCAGCATTTTCTTTGTCAGTAAGCCGCGAAGATGGTTTACCCTGTATCACTTCGCTGATTTCTTCCGGTGTCCACTCCTTCATGATAAGCGCGATCATGTGTGCCGCCGTGCAATACTCACACTCCACTTCTTTGGCCGTCACAGCAAAAAACACCCGCTTCAACTCTTCCCGGATGCTCCCCTCACGAGCCGTACACAAACTCAGGGTCCACAGCGCGTCTGTCGTCTCAGGTAAATAAGCCAGGCCCTTTTGCAATCCCGGCACCATCTGGTAATAGCTTTCGACTTTATCAAATACTTCTTTCGTCTTTCCCTCTGCTTCTGCAGGGTCAAGTAATTTTACGCGTGCCATGGTATTTTCATCCTCCAAGTTTTCATCGTTGTGCTTTGGTCTCCAGACCCAGGCACCTTCACGTCCTCATTATGGTCGGGTTACTGATCGATCCACAGGCTCCTCGCAAATTTACTTGTTCAAAGAAATTTATGTCAGGTCCAGATCCATATCTGTCACGGCTCCCAGCGATGCCGAGCTGACGTGGCTCGCGTATTTCGCCAGAACACCCCGTGTATACCGGGGTTTAGGCTGTTTCCACGCCTTCTGCCGACGCTTCATCTCCGCCTGGGATATATTCAGATTGATGCTCCGGGTCTTGGCATCGATGGTAATCTCGTCGCCATTCTTGATGAGCGCGATAGGTCCGCCTTCATACGCCTCCGGGGTGATATGCCCCACCACAAACCCGTGGCTCCCGCCGGAGAATCGTCCGTCCGTAATCAACGCCACGTCCTCGCCCAGCCCCTTCCCCATTACCGCCGAAGTAGGTGCCAGCATCTCGCGCATACCTGGACCGCCCCTAGGTCCTTCATAACGAATRACGATCACTTCACCCTTTTTAACCGTCCCGTCCAAGATCCGCTGCAGGGCATCCTCTTCCGACGCAAACACCCGCGCGGTCCCGGTAAAGCTCAATCCCTCGTGACCCGAAATTTTCGCCACGGAACCCGTAGGCGCCAGATTGCCATATAGAATTACCAGGTGACTGTCCTTCTTGATAGGGTTATCGAAATCGCGAATGATATCCTGATTCTTCGGATACGGCTTCACCCCCTTCAGATTCTCCGCCATGGTCTTGCCCGTCACTGTCAGACAATCGCCATGCAATAATCCTTTATCCAGCAGCGTCTTCATGAGCGGCTGAATCCCGCCAATCTCGATGAGCCGCTGCATCACAWACRCCCNGCTGGGTTTCAGGTCAGCCAATACGGGCACCCGCTTCCCCACCCGCGTAAAGTCATCTATCTTCAGGTTCACCCCAATCGAATTCGCCATGGCGAGCAGGTGCAGCACCGCGTTCGTCGATCCACCCAGGGCAATCAGCACCGTGATGGCATTCTCGAACGCCTTCTTCGTCATGATGTCCTTCGGCGTGATGCCCTTCTTGCACAGGTTCAGTACCGCCTTGCCCGCCGCCACACAGTCCGCCGTTTTCTCCTTCGAGATAGCCGCCTGCGCCGAACTGTTGGGCAGACTCATACCCAGCGCCTCGATAGCCGATGCCATCGTGTTCGCCGTATACATCCCGCCGCACGCCCCCGGCCCGGGAATCGAACACGCCTCAATTTTCTTTAACTCCTTGTCGCTGATTTCCTTGTTCGAGTGGGCGCCCACCGCCTCAAACACCGACACGATGTCCATGTCCTGACCAACTTTGAGACAAGCTGGTACGCTTCTGTCCGAACCGCTCAGCAACTCGTTGAATCGAAGCAAGCCGGCGCGATCAATCGCGTCATCTTCGTAGATGCCGGCATAATACAACGATGCAATCCCCGCTGCGGTTCTGGGCCAGGCACTATTGCCCGAACCGATCTGATATTTGAACCCGCCATCGGTGTTCTGACATAGGCGGACATACTCGACTGCTCGGTCGATGACTTCGCTTGAAACCTCTATCCCTGCGTTGCGTGCGCTCCGCAGGGCCATGATCTGGCAGATCGTCACGGAGACATCGGCATCATAAGGCACCGGGTTGTATCGCCAGCCGCCGTCCTCGTTCTGGGTTTGCTCGATGAGTCGAATCGACCGGACGAGTGCTTCATGGATGCGCGTTGTGCGMGCGTTGTCGCCCCCGGGTGTCATGCCGTAGACCTCGCCGAGGAACAACGCAGCAAACCCATGCCCGTACATCGGTCCATTGTTTGCCTGCGAGGTGATCAATCCGTTCTCGGCGGTTGAGTTGAGGATGAACTCGACTCCGCGATCGACCGCATCGCCGTATGGGCCGCGTCCGGGGATATGCCCGTCGGCCATGATTGATAAACATGCGAGCGCGGTGATGGCAACATTTTTCCCGAACCGCCCCGATGCCCACGATCCGTCTTCGAGTTGGGTCTCGACGAGGTATTTAATCCCTTGCGAAWCCGCAGCGTCGAGTTCGGGGGTAATTTCTGATTCCATCGGGYTGTTCTGTGCACCGATGTTATTTGAGGCTGGTGGTGAATCAGTTTGAGCAATCGTGAGTGATGCACACACGCACACTATTGGAGCCGCCAAAGATATACTTTGTAAAAATGACATCAATCCTGATCCTCCGCGAGCGATTTGTAGTATTGCTCGGTGATCGAGCGGTACAACTCGGAATACTGATCGGTGATTCCTTGCGAGAGTGCATCACGAATTCGCTTGGGTAGCGATCCCCAGCTCACACCATCGGGCATCACTTCATCGCCGGGCTGGGCGTTCGAGTTGCCCCCGGGCATTGGTGAATCGCCAGGCTCGCCGCCGGGCTGTGAGCCTTCGCCGGGCTGTTGGGATTGCTGTTGGTTGGGTTGGCTTTCATTTGTGCTTGATGAAGAAGATGATACTCTCTTGCTTTTACTATATCAACTGCTGTTGGGACCTTTGAAT
>NVWG01000157.1 GCA_002746185.1 Candidatus Hydrogenedentota bacterium | reverse complement strand
TCACCTTCTCCGACTTCTCTCCTTTAAACTGAAGTTGTGTTGTAAGAGAATCATCGAGACGAAGTGCTTCGAACGTACCCTTGAGTTCGAGAGGAGGGAGAGAGATGACCTGACCACCGACCTGAACATCAAAGAAGACATCGAAGAAGCCGTAGCGTCCATCCAATCTAATCTAAAGTTGTAGGCGCAAGTTTACCCGCCTCTACCGTGACCGATTCGGGAAAATATAACGGAATATTTTGCTCCTGAAAATGACAGGGAAATGGCATCACTTTTTCTTCCATGTCATTGCGAACGAAACGCAGTGAAGTGCGGCAATCTCGGACTCCCGTGACTCCCATTCTCGGGGAAGATTAACATCCCGACCTCGCCACAACGGTAACATGTTTTTATGCTCCCCTTGAGGGGAGCTAGAGGGGTGTTCGGTATTCGACTTCCTGTCACACYCGTTGTGGCGGGGTCTCCAGACCCAGGCACCCGCCGACCCGGAACGGGTCTTCCATACCCCGACCGTAGACACTTAATTGAGGCGAACCCTCTTTCTCCCAGAAGCCCATCCATTTTAGATACATCCTTGTAGAAGTGGTAATAAAAAAAGAAAGCCCGGTATCTGCCGGACTTTCTTTTTAGTAAAACTATGTGGTGTGCTGAACTAGCTGCCTGCTTTTTCCCGAGCCGCTTCATCCATGACCCTCAGTTCCTTCTTCAGGATTTTACCTGTGGGCCCCAGCGGCAGTGCGTCGATGATCTCGATGACGCGCGGATATTTGTAGGCCGCCATCTGATCTTTGCACCAGACCCTAATGGCATCCGGATCGGGTTTGACTCCCACTTTSGGTACGATATASGCCTTCACTTCTTCGCCGTGTGCATCGCTGGGTACGCCAATCACCGCCACCAATGACACGTCGTCATGGGTCATTAGCACTTCCTCGATTTCACGGGGATACACGTTGTAGCCGCCACGGATGATCATGTCCTTGATGCGATCCACGATGTAGAAGTACCCGTCTTCGTCCATCTTGCCTACGTCGCCCGAATGGAACCAGCCGCCACGGAAGGCTTCATCATTGGCCTCGTCCCGTTTGTAGTATCCCTTCATGACGTTGTGACCGCGAATGACGATTTCACCTTCCTCGCCAATGGGTTTCTCGTTCATGTCATCGTCCACCACCTTCACGTCCACTCCCCACACGGGCAGACCGATTGAGCCTACTTTGCGAGGTTTATCAGGCCGATTGAAGGTAGCGGTGGGGGAGGTCTCCGATAATCCGTAGCCTTCCAGAATCTGTACCTTATACTTCTCTTCAAATCCTTTGAGCACTTCTACCGGAAGCGATGCCCCGCCGGATACACACATGCGCAGCGAAGATGAAATTTTATCGATGTCAAATTGACCATCCTTGTCATCGTAATTCAGCAGTTCCCAATACATGGTGGGCACTCCTGCGAACGTGGTGATATTCTCCTCCTGGAAAATCCGCAGGACGGTTGCCGCATCGAAGCGAGGAAGCAGTACCATGGTGCCGCCGGCAAGCATGGTTAGATCCATCACGCTGATCCCGAAGGAGTGGAACATAGGAAGCACAACCAGTGCTTTGTCGTTCTCTTCGCTTTCGAACAGCCGACTGGACACCGTACAGTTCATCAGCAGATTCGAGTGGGACAGCTCAGCACCCTTCGGTCGACCCGTTGTGCCGGATGTGTAAATGATGCACGCTGAATCATCGGAGCGACATTGCTGCGTATCAAACGCCATGGATTCCGCGTTCATTTTTTCCATAAGCGTGGGCTGCCCTTCAATAAAGGTGGGGCCGCCGGGAATGATCGGGATACCTAGAAAGTGTTTGCAGGTTTCTGCCAGTTGGAATCCTTCCCAGCCGCTGGCACCCATAGGCATGTCAGGAGCCCCTTCGAAGCAGATATAGATTAGGGAATCGGAGTCTTCCAGGTGATACTGAATTTCCCGAGGCCGCAACAGCACGCTGAGCGGAACCATCACGCCGCCTGCTTTCAGTATGCCCATCCAAATCACAGGGAAATACGGCAGGTTCGGACAGGTGAGCGCAACCTTGTCACCCTTGCGCAGTCCCATGGTGACCAGCATATTGGCGACCTGATTGGCCATGGCAYTGATGGTCTTGTAATCCAGACGCATGCTATCGAATACGACAGCTTCCTTATCGGGATTTTCCTTTGCATTGTTTTCCAGAATAGAGGCTAGATTGTACATGAATTCACATTACTCCTTTTGATTCTGCGGCATAAATAAAGATAAATAAGACAATACCAAACAACCATTTTCACATGATCGGAAAGGCCAGTCAAGTTAGCATTTTTACGAAATATAGGGGTGAGTYGCTTATAAGAGGAAGGAATAAATCCGCCGCGCTGCCGGATTCAGGGTATTCAGCCCTCTCTATAGCTAAGAATACGAAATAGACCGCATCCCATTTTCGTTTCTCCTATTTCGGAAAAGGTGCTGTCTTGCGGGAAGATAGCATCCCCATCAACGATGTTTACAAAAAGTGGGGCGAACACCCGTGAGGTGTACGCCCCAAAAGGGCCACGAGGGGCAAATCACGCAGCGCCTAAAACTAATACAAGGCTCGGAGTAAAAGGAAGAATCCGATAATCATTAAGGGGATGCCCAGAATGGCGCCGATGATGGTGGAAGTCAGGATATACCCCGCACCCATGAGAGCCACGCCCAAGACCAGGCAGAGCATAATCCCGATGCTCTTGCATACCCACGTAACGCATTTCCATAAAAGGATAATGGGCCAGAAAAACAGGCCCTTTAAGAATCGACTCGCAAAGGAGGACTGCGTATGTTGTATTGCGTTGCTCTTTGACATGACGTTTATCCGTTCACAATCCGTATGGTGCCGTTAGCCGTCGTGAGCCGTATCGCCGGACCGCCTGTACCCAATTGACCTTGAACATGGTCAGGCCGATCCGTATCCATTTTCATCGTCGTGGTAAAATTGGTGATGACCCGGCCATTGTCCGTGCTGGCATCCAGTATGAAATCTTCGACCCGTTGCAGTTCCAATTCTATCTTGCCATTCTTTGTAGAACAATCGATTTTCTCTAAAGGCAGCCGATTGTTATGCAGCACTTGAATCGATCCATTTTCTGCCCTGGCCGTGATACGTCCCGACACCCGTTTGCACATCACATTGCCGTTGGAAGTGCGCGCCAAAGCCGACCCGTATACATTCGACAGGGTCACTTYGCCATTATCACTAAAGGCCTGCACGTCGCCGTTGATATCCATAATTGTAATATGCCCGTTATCCGTTTCCAGATCCAGATTCGTGTTTCGCGGCACCATCACATCGTATTGAACTCGTGCTGCATGTTCTGGCAGTTCCGCAGGAATRTGCGTCTGGACACTCACYCCCGAATCGGTAGTACGCACGCTCAAACGAATATCCTCAAACAATCCGTCTGTATCCAATACCGACTCCGATTTCGCGCCAGACAGCCAGCCCAGGGGAGATGTGCCGGATTCCAGATGTTTCACCGCCTTCACCATGAGATAGTCCCGGTCCCAGCTTCGCACCACAATATACCCGTTTGCATTACTGATACGGAGCGTGGACCCGGAAGCGAAGACCTGCTCATGCTTCAAATACTGACTGTTCGCTTCGGGTTCCGCGTACGGATCAAAGGCAACCGCGTGGACAGCTGCAGCGCCGCCAGCAACGGCCAGCACCGTGGCCAGTAATGCCGCCGCTCGCTTCAATCCCGGGGTTTGCTTCGTCGCCATTTTCCGTTCCCTTCCTGTTCTCTTTCGTATCTACGGATACATAAAATCCATGTGCCCTGTCAGAAGTAAATTGTTTTCAAAGATACCGATCTATTCGTTCAGGCGGCTATCCCAATCGAAATCACGTTTTGTTACCGTACCTTCAATACGCTGAATCCGGCGATCCAAACTTTCGAATGTGCGTTTCAAACGCTGCAACGCCATCGTGCGTGAACCGGAGTATGAATGATAAAACTCTTCGTCTTCCTGCGATTCCAATGGGAGTACCGGCTCCATTTTCATCACCATCGCCGCGATGAAATACATGATGATGGCCGGCCAGAATCCCGTAAGCGATACGGCCATAACCGCCAGTACCCGAACCCAGAACACATCAAACTGATAGTATTCCGCTACGCCTTTGCAAACGCCGCAGATCACGCCGTCCCGCGCACGATACAGCGTGATGCCGGGTCGAGATGGGAGGTCCGGAGGGCCTTGGTCGAAACGTATATTAATTCCGAGGTCGCCGAGGTCGCCGAAGTACCGTCCACGTCGCTCAGCGCGTCGTCTGTGTCGTTCGGCTCGTCGCTGGCGGCGTCCTTCACATTTACGATTCCGTGCGCACATGATCTACTCCCTWCCTAATTCTTTGTCGAARTCAGACATYTTTTTRCCCTCGCGRCGMCGCTTYTCGCTYTGCATCAGCARSGTYTCCARMGAYTCCACCCGTTCTTCCATCTTGGAAAGGCCATGGTAGATTTCCTGAATAAGCTGGGTCTCGTCTGCGTCAGCCTGTTTGGATTTCTTACCGCCGCCGCCTTGAGACGCTTTCACTATCAGGAAGATAGATACGCCGATGGTGCCGATGATCATGACGGCTACCAATCCGGATACCGCGATGATGAATACTGATTCCATGGTCATTTCCWTGGTCACGGACCGGAGACCGGCCCTGGTTCCGTTAATCTACTGTTCGTTCTGAAATATAACTCGGTTGATTRCTTGAYCGYCCRATGAGCAGGGTCTCCAGCGAATCCAGCCGCTCTTCCATACGTCGGAAACCGCGCTCCAATTTCTGAAAGTCGTATGTTTCCTGTTGTTGGAGAGACCGAAGTTCACGCGTAGYGCCKCCGCCACGAAGTGTTTTCACAAATACAGTACACAGTAATCCGCAAAGCCCCATGAGCAATCCTATGCCGCCAAATATCAAACCTATTACCGGAATGATAGTGCCGTTTTGAATCATCTCTTGCCAGATGGATGTAATGTACATGGTTCTTCGCTCCCGAAGGTTTACCGATTAGTTRTTCTTCTTGGATTTCAGTTCTTCCAGCTCTTTTTCCAAATCTTCATCGTCTTCCAGATTCCG
Organism: Candidatus Hydrogenedentota bacterium; assembly: GCA_002746185.1. Classification (GTDB taxonomy): domain Bacteria; phylum Hydrogenedentota; class Hydrogenedentia; order Hydrogenedentales. Next base: position 4,617 of record NVWG01000157.1, on the reverse strand, counting down.
AAATTCCTCRTCCAGACTCGRTTTACGACCAAAATTCACCATGTCCGCGTCGGCTTCCATACGCTCGACGCGTTCTTCAAAGGAATCGAACCGTGCCATGGCATCCGACGTGTCCATGCGACGCACCGTACGCTCCGTGCGCATCTTGCCCTGAGCGCGAACATGGCGCTGTACCAAAATACGCTGCTTTTCACGAGCCGATACCAGCTTGTCTTCCAGTTGCGATATATCATCCTGATACTGAGCTACCAGAGTTTCACACTGCTCGGCTTCGCTTACCAATGCTTCCGCCCGATCATTGTACCGACGCTTCTCAATCAACGCTTCACGAGCCAAATCTTCGCGACCCTTATCTACAGCAAGCTGCGCCTTGTCAGCCCAGTCATCTGCGCGATCCTGAATGTCTTCCGATTCACGTTGGATCTTTTTCTTCGTRGCCATAGCACCCGCGCACGAAGCCTTCACTTCCACCAACGTGTCTTCCATTTCCCGGATCATTAACTTGATCAGTTTTTCTGGATCCTCAGCCTTCTCCAACATCGTGTTGATGTTAGCACTGATGATGTCGCGTACTCGTGTGAAAATTCCCATGATGCTTCCTCCGAACGGTAGTGTCTACCAGTTAGCGTTTCGTTTTATTCATTTTATGGATCAACCGACGCGCTACAGCCGCCAGTACAGTTAATGAAGCTTCCAGCGGTTCCTGCACCATCTGGATACCCGCGTCAAATGTGTCGCTGTTCGGGGAACCCTGGCACCAAACCACATAGCCGTTRAATTCACTRGCGTACGTCTTGATGCGTACCATACGGCCCGGTTTCAGGTARCGMCCCAAACGCAGYGTCGCGCCGTTATGGCTTACGTTCRCCCATTGTGCAGTACCGCTTCCGCCGCAACCCGTTTCATATTCCACCGTGCCCTTAAACGGCACACGTTTGGATTGGCGTTCCTCAACTTCGGTATAGGCGATAGCATCTGCACTCATTGGATTCCCTTTCATAATTTAAATGTACTCATCCTAACGCAACGCTTATGCCAATTTTTATAACTACTGTTAAGTCCTTTAAATATAATGGGTTGCGATATATATTCAGATATACATGGGGTTTCGATTGTGGTACAATATCAACTCAAATGGCTCGATAAGCCAACATGAGGTAATATTAACCATGAGTGATGACTATTCCGATGGACCCGATTCCACCATTGATTCTTCCGGAATTCATGAAGCATTGGGCCAAACCGACATTTTTCTCGACTTTCAGGAACGTCTCTCCAAAGTCGCCCAAGTAAACCGCCCCGTTCTCCTCATCGGCGAACGSGGYACCGGGAAAGAGCTGGCCGCCAAACGCGTTCACTATCTCTCCCGCAGATGGCAAGGCCCYTTCGTAGCCYTRAACTGCGCYGCCYTGTCRCCTACCCTMATCGAATCGGAACTTTTTGGTCACGAAGCTGGAGCCTTCACCGGAGCCTCATCCCTTCGTCGCGGACGTTTCGAAGCGGCTCACGAAGGCACATTGTTCTTGGACGAAATCGGCACCATCCCCATGGAAGCCCAGGAAAAAATCATGCGCGCCGTGGAATACAACACCTTCGAACGGGTCGGCAGTTCCCAGCCCGTGCAAGTCGATGTACGAATCGTCGGAGCCACCAACGCCAACCTCCAGCTTCTTACGGCCCAAGGCAAATTCATGCCYGAYCTKCTCGATAGGCTCTCCTTCGAYGTRCTCGTRCTGCCGCCCCTGCGTGATCGTATCGAAGATATCCCTTTACTCGCCAATCATTTCGCTGCACGCATGGCTCACGAATTGGAGTGGGCGGGCATGCCCGAAATTACCGACGACGCTATGGAAACCCTCATTGGCTTCAACTGGCCCGGCAACGTGCGCGAATTGAAAAACGTCATCGAACGCGCCGTCTACCAATCCGACGACGARCTCATCACCAAAGAAGAACTYATCTTCAAYCCMTTCGAAGCCTACAATAAAATCARCAYYCAMCCCCTSMCYACMRGCGAATCCATACAGCCCTACCCRCCYATGGAAACCCCCGGCATCCCCATCGCACAGCACTCCGAAAAATTTGACGAACCCGAATCCGACGAAGACCTGTCCTTCACCGARGCCGTRCGMGAACTGGAACTGMGMCTCCTYCGMCARGCYCTTAAAGACRCCCAGTTCAATCAGAAAAAAGCCGCCGARTCCATGGARCTCAGCTACCATCAATTCCGAGGCCTCTACCGAAAGTATCAGGATGACCTGAAGGAGGGGTGAAAAATTCCAGAGGTTGACATCCCGGAAGATATATGACACTTTAGATTCGCAGACGAAATGTATTGCATTGGGGTATTGGGAGGTGCCGAATTGCGAAGCCTTCAAGGTGCAGTAAACTGGAGTTACTATATTGGGTCGCATTGCCGTTTTGCTGTATGGAGTCATCACCTACATGTTCTTCTTCGTGACCTTCCTCTACTTCTTCGATTTCGCCCACGGACTCGTCGTTCCCAAAGCCATCAATGACGGAGTTGAATCCCCCATGGGTATCGCCATAGCCATTAACCTGGGCCTCATCGCCCTCTTTGGTATCCAGCACACCATCATGGCCCGCCCGGTTTTCAAAGAAAAATGGACGAAAATTATTCCCCCTGCCGCAGAGCGCAGCACCTTCGTCCTCGTCACCACACTCATCCTGGTTCTACTTTTCTGGCAATGGCGGCCCATGCCCACAACCATCTACGACCTGACCGGAAATGCCGCCGCCAACTACGGTCTCATCGTGCTATCCGGTTTGGGGTTCGGACTCATCCTCCTGTCGTCCTTCCTCATCAATCACTTCGATCTCTTCGGACTCCGCCAGGTCTGGCTTTATTTCAAGGGAAAAGAATACACCGAGGTCCCCTTCGCCATGCCCGCGCTCTATCGCTGGGTGCGCCACCCCCTCATGCTGGGAGWCATCATTTTCATGTGGGCAACCCCACACATGACCCAAGGCCATCTACTATTCGCTGGTGCCTTCACGGTCTACATCATCATCGGTGTGCGCATCGAAGAAAAAGATATCGCCACCCAGTTGGGGGAAGATTACATAGCCTACCAAAGCACCACGCCCATGCTCATCCCGCGTCCGCCGCGTAAAACAGCAGGTGACAGATGACATACTTCCCTTATATTCACCAGCATGAAAATACTGGGCAGCCGGAATTCAGGAGTCGTGGGATACGTTAATATTGGATAGGCATCTTAAACGCCGTCAGAATCGGAGATGGACGAATGTTGCTGCTACACAGACAGTATAAATATCGGCTCAGGGTCGCCATTGTCCTGTTGTGCGCCATTATGGTCGGAATTTTAAACTACAAATACGACCGCGATATCCAAGCTGCCCGTGGACACTACCAGCGCGAAGCCCACGATGATACCCTCGTGGTCGCCAGTACCATCCAAAATGCCTTTCTGCAGATCTATCAGGGTGTCCGTACGATTGCCCGGCTTCCCGGCATCAGGCAAATTGATCGATACGCGGAAAACCTCAATGAAGATGCCCGCCTGGCCGTACAGGAGGTCTACAACAATCTGGTCAGTAATGTGTCCATTTCTGAACTCTACATTGTTCAGCGCGATTTCGATCCCGAGGCATTCGATCATAAACTGGGTGAATCGCAAAAACCCATAACGACCTTCGACGAATTGATCCTGGGGAAATCCGCGGATCACCCGAGTACCGTCGACCCGGAAGAAGCTCCGCTGGAAGAAATAGAAATATACGAATACCGCCTCATGCGGAAGCAGCTCGATTGGATGATTGCCAACTACCCGACCTTCGATAGCGTTTTGGGACTGGAACTTCCTGCCATCGCTGGACCTGAAGTCGTGACCTGCGACAACACCCGTTACTCTCGCACGGCACCCAACGACCAGGATCGTTCTGGGATCGTATACTCCGCTCCTTTCTACGGACCCGACGGTATTCTCAAAGGGTCCGTTTCTGCTATCATTCTCACTCACGCCCTCAGCGACCTCCTTCCCAATGGTAACTACACCTTGCGCAATGCCGCACATGAATTTGCTGCTTTTGCCCAGCCCCCGGGGCAGGCTCAAGCATCCATGTCCCGTGTCACGAACGGTCAGCCCGATACCAGTCTCATCTATTCCAAAATCGTCTCCTTGGACATCATTGACGGCGGCGGCGAATGGCAGATTTGGGCCGGCCTGCCTGACGAGACATTCTGGAATCTCCCGGACGTAAAGAGTGCCCGCACCTTCTATTTCTTGGGCAACATCGGCATTGCCATCCTCGCCATCACCCTTTTCATTATCGAATTCCTCCTACGTCGTAATCGCGATCAAATACGTGCAGACAACCTCGTTCTGGAAAATCGAGTGCGGGAACGCACACGCGAACTGGAAGATGCCCGCGATGCAGCGGAAAGCGCGAACCAGGCCAAAAGTTCCTTCCTCGCTAATATGAGTCACGAAATTCGCACCCCCATGAACGGTGTCATTGGTATGACTGGGATCCTTCTGGATACACAGCTGAACAACGAACAACGAGATTTTGCCAACACCGCTCGCGTTTCTGCTGAAAACCTCCTTACCCTCATCAACGACATCCTGGACT
>NVWG01000156.1 GCA_002746185.1 Candidatus Hydrogenedentota bacterium | reverse complement strand
GTCGAGATTTGCCAGCATGATGTCGCCACGGGTATCGATGGAGCCTTGCCAGTCAGGCTGGGATTGAAAACTTCCATCGTCAGATTGAGACAAAAGGTTGACCTGCCCCCTTATGTCAAGACCWWKRTTRAGNAWGAYAATRTCATCGAGTTTGTCGCCATTGATATCCAGTACAAAAAACCGGGCATTGGGTTCAATCTCAATTTGTGCCTGGGGATTGTATACATATCCTGACATGTTCCCATAGTAGATATCGAGGCGATCCTCGGTGGTTTGTACKATCAGRTCTGAAAAACCATCTCCATTGATATTGCCGACGGCGTTTACCAGAAATCCATTTTGATATCGTTGAAACATAGTAGATTTATTTATGGGGGACTTATCAAGCCTGATGGTGAATTCTTTGGTGATGGTGGGTTTTGAGGGAAATGTTTCGTCGGATTGCTGTTGGTATATATGAATGCGGTGTTTAATATTTCGCTGTGTAATAAGGCGGCTAACTGTTTGGCGTAATCCTCCATCGGTGATATTGGTTTCTTCCATAAGTATATCCTTCAGTCCATCTTGATTGAAGTCGATGAAGTAGGTGTGTGGAAAAAAGGATTTGGAATGAAAGGATTGAAGCGTTTTCCCTCCGTCGGTGGAAATGGAAAATTCATAGATGGGTGCTATGAGGGAAGTATTTGAACGATAGCGCAGTGCTCCTCCAGCGTAGTCTATTTGAGTATCGCTATTAATTCTACAGGGCTGCATGGTGTTGTGCAGAGGGGATGTGGTTATGGGTTCGTGTGCTTCAGTTCCATTTGCATTCAAGGTGTATTGCTGGACAGTATAGCGCTGCATATTTTCCATAGCGGGAATGCGTTCGATAATATACAGATTGTTGTCTTCCAGTACACATCGGAAGGACAGTTCGTATCCGGGTGAAGTATACCCGTACCGTGGACCAAGCTGCCAAGATGGAACATGATTGGTTAATGTTGCCGTGGGAAAACTTATCAATCTTTGAGGGGGTAAGATGTTTTGGGTATCCAAGTGTAGGATATCCAATCCTTCGTAGGTGCTGTGAATGGCTTCCGGTTTGGTATCACTGTCCAAGTCCAGAATGAAGGCACCCCAATCTTTTCCTTGTGGTGTATCTATGGGGTCTGAAGTTTTCCAGGGGGTGGAAATGGAATCAACTTCGACCCATTCAAGGTCCTGTAATTCGTAAATGAGAAGTTTTTGGTCCATTTTAAAATAGAGTTTCCCTGCAAAAATATCTACGAGTGGGGCTTGGGGTATTTTTGGGAAACCCACATTGGAAGTTGGGGGGAATTGGCCGTTTTCTTGAAGTATGACGTGGTCTGTAAAGACTAAATCGGGCTTGTTGTCTTTGTTCATATCGTGGAGGCGAAAATTCGTTGTGTATTGACCTGTRAATGGRTTKATGGCACCAATTTCAATATCGTTGAGCGTTTGTTGTGTAAAAAATTCAGTGGCGGATAGGAAAAGAGTGACTGTAATGGCTAGAGAATTCATGAGCCTAAATGCTTTCGGGCGATGATCTTAATGGAAATGAAGGTGAAGAAGGAGAAATAGATGGTTGAAACAGCTATTCCCTGATATGCCTTGGGAAAAAAAGAACCATCGAAGGCGTCACACATGTCTGCGAAGACGGTCCAGGGATAATCTGCATAGCTGAAATATAGCCAATCGCTCCATTGGAAGGGGTGCATGATTCCTTCTCCCAGGAGCCAAATTCCTACGGCGATGATGGCTGCTGTCCCGGGACTTTTTGTGATGGATGAAATGAGGAGCCCAAAGGTAACTGTGGTGAATTGCGGGATTAAGGTGAGGAGTAAACAGATTGAGAGGGCTTTGAACATATCTTTGTTGGAATAGATGAGTTCTCCGCCGAAGTGTACTCCGGTGAGGTTTCCTGCAAGAAAAACTACCAGGGACGCGGTAACGACTGCACAGGCATTGATAAACAAAACATAGGTAAATCCATGGAGAACTTTGGCTATATACCATTCAACTCGTCTAATTGGGTGGGTTAAGATGAAACAGGCGGTGCCGGAGGCGATTTCGCTGGAAATCAGGTTGGTGGTATAGATCAAAATTAAAAAATGACCAATTACATTGATAGCAAGGGGGAGAGAGTATGCCAGAAAACCGAAATCGCTGTTGTTGTCGCTTTGAATAGGAAATACCAGGGGTGCAAATAAAACGACAAGCAAAACGAGGGCGGGCCCGATGAACGTGGATTTCAGGCGTACACTTTTAATTATTTCTACTTGGTATATGCGTAGTATTCGCTGGATCATTGATTGAGAACTTTCAGGAAGTATTCTTGTAGTGTTCTTTGTCGGGGTATGACGGCGGATAATTGATAGCCATTGCTGATGAGAAAAGTGATGAGGTGGTGGGGGTTTGGATCTTTCAGGCGAACAGTAATGCGGTCTGATTTTATTTTTACTGATTCTACCCATGATTCTTCTGCGAGCCGATTTCCAGCCGATTCTGGGGCGTCGAGCAGGACATCGATAACGGATTGATCGAAGGAAATAAGCCGATCTGTTGTTTCGCAGGCGATGAGATTTCCTTGGTTAAGAATGCCAATACGATCACAAAGAAATTCTACTTCGTGCATCATGTGGCTTGACACGATGATAGTAACTTGGGCTGTGTCGGCAAGATGTCTCAATAATTGGAGGATATCTTGGGTGTGTTCAACGTCGAGGCCGTTGGTGGGTTCGTCGAGAATGAGCAGTTCCGGTTCATGGAGAAATGCATTAGCTAAGCCGAGGCGTTGTTTCATGCCGTATGACAAGTCTTGAACGTGTTCGTCGGCCATGTGGCGTAATCCCACCAATTCCAGGGCTCGATCTATGGTTACTTCACGTCCGGACAGGCGGGCGGAGATGAGGAGGTTTTTTGTGACGGATAGATGGGGGTAGAAGGCTGTCTTTTCTGTGAGCACTCCTGTTCGTGACATTATTTCGACGAAATTCTCTGTGAGATTCTTTCCGAAAATGGAAATTTGCCCGGAGGTGGGTCGGAGCATGCTTGATAACATATAGAGGGTTGTGGATTTACCGGCACCGTTGGGGCCCAGTAAGCCAAAAACTTCCCCTCGTTCGATCTCAAGAGTGACGTCGTCGACCGCTACTACCGGCCCGAAGGTTTTTCGAAGATTTTCCAAGCGAACGCATGTAGCCATGGGCGTATAATAGCACGGCGTCGGGGTTGGATGTCATGCTAGCTAATTTTAATTTCTTTTAGTTGGAGTTGAATTTGTGTATCGCCTCGGAATGTATTGAAGTTGGGGGTATAGGCGATGTCGAATTTCTTTGCTGAGGATATAGCCTCTATGGTATCGGCCATGTTGAATCCGATTGCGGGAAAAGTACGGCCTGCCTGTTTGAAAACGCATCGCATGTGGATCTCTTTTATGGTTCGGTAGGTGTTGGGTACCAGCTCTACGCCGTAGGTGGTGAACACGGGTGTGGGGTTGTCTTTACCGAAGGGTTCGAGTCTATCCAGTGCGTAGAGGAAATCGTTGGTGATATCGGTGAAGGATAATATGGCATCTAGCTTTACGGTGCGAATGGGGTGGGAGGGGAGCTGCTGGTTTTGGGCTTGTTTTTCCATGTGCATSCGYAGKGTGTCGAGTTCWTYTTCCTKRATGGTGRATCCTGCGGCKGCCTGATGTCCGCCGAATTTGACGAGGCAATCTGAGGCGGCTTGTAGTCCTTCTACCAGATTGAAATCGGGTGTGCTGCGTCCTGATGCTCGACCTATACCTTGATCATCAATAGCGACGAGGAAGACGGGTTTGGCGAGTTGGTACATGAGTTTGGCGGCGGCGATACCGATGACGCCGGGATGCCAGTTTCGACCGGATAAAATGGCGACGGCGCTTGTGTCGTAAGGGGGGGCTTGGCTCATGGCGAAGGCTTCTTCGTATATAACAGCCTCGATGCTTCGACGCTCGGTGTTGGTATTTTCCAGTCCGGATGCGAGGTATTCGATTTCCTCCAGGTCATCGCTGAGGAGTAAATTCAGGGCGTTGTATCCGGTGCTGATACGGCCGCAGGCGTTGATGCGTGGGGCAATCTGGAAGGCGATGTTTTCGGCGCGCATTTCGCGAAGATTTTGTTTGCTGTTTTTGGCGAGGGCTTTGATGGCGAAATTATATTCCTGTTGAATTTCGGACATACCCAAGGCGACTAGTGTGCGGTTTTCGTGTCGAAGCGGTACGATATCGGCTATGGTGGCTAGGGCTACGAGGGTGAGGTCATCTCTTCTTTCGTTTAAGGCTTCGGATAATTTGAAGGCTACGGCGGTGCCGCATGCCTGGTAAAAGGGGTGTTCACTATCACCTTGTTTGGGATTGATGATGGCRAGGGCSTTKGGCAGSRTGGGTGGYAGGGAGTGRTGRTCGGTAATTATCAGGTCTACGTTTCGGAGTGCAGCGGTGTTTGCAGCGTCGACGGCGGAAATTCCATTGTCGACGGTGATGAGGAGGGTTACGCCATCTTCGCATGCCTGGTCTACAAGATTGGGGTTGAGTCCGTAACCGTCRGTGAGTCTGTTGGGTATGCAGTAGGAAACTTCTTTGATTCCGTATCGACGCAGGGCGCGAACCATGAGGGCGGTGCCTGCAATACCGTCTACGTCGTAGTCGCCGATGACGCGAATATGCTCGTTTTTTTCCTTAGCCTTTTTGATTCGTTCTACTGCCTGGGTCATGCCGTCCAGATCGAATGGCGAGGACAGGGGCAAATGGGATGGGGTAAGAAAATCACTGATGGCTTGGTAGGTGGTATAGCCTCGTTTAAGAATAATTTCTGCCAGGATGGACGGGATGTTGTGTTCGCGGGCAACATTCCGTACATCATCGAAATTTGTATCGGGCAATAGCCATTGTTGTTTTATGACTGTGATGGGCATTTTATGATGATATATGCTTGAGGATGGTTTGAATGACTTCGTTAATGGTGAGGTTGGATGTGTCGATGATGTGGGCATCATCTGCTGGTTTAAGGGGGGCCACGGTCCGGTTTCTATCGTTCTCGTCTCGTGTATGGATTTCATCCCTTAACTCGCCAATATTAAATGCGATACCTTTTTGTGTCATTTCTTCTGCRCGKCGTCGTGTACGTTCGTCCAGMGAGGCATCAAGAAAAAATTTGTGTGGGGCTTGGGGAAAGACGACGGTTCCCATATCACGGCCTTCGGCGACGGTGGGTTGCTGGCTGCCCATATCCTGTTGCAGAGCAGTGAGGTGTTGTCGGATCTCCGGTAATCCGTCCAGTTTTCGAATATTTTTGGTTACTTCGGGGGTTCGGATTTTCTGGGTTACATCGATGTGGTTTACCTCAACATGTARACTGCCGTCGTGTATGGACATGGAGAGGGGGAGTGTTGTGGTATTGGTGATTAACGCGGTTGGGTTTTCCAGGTCTATGTCGTTGTGCATGGCCCACCAGGTGGCGGCTCGGTACATGGCTCCGGTGTCGAGGAAGGTGTAGTCCAGAGCTTTTGCGATGGCTTTGGCGATGGTGCTTTTTCCTGCACCTGCTGGTCCGTCAATGGTGATGATTTGGGTGGTCATAGCGTTAGTATGCCATCGCGAGAGGGGGTTGGACAATACGGGTTTGATTCTCTCATGGAAGACCTATATTTGGTTAGCGAATTAAACGAGTCCCGCTTGGCGGGYGCTGATTTTTGGTGCTATCTGTTTGGCGATGGCTTCGGTATATGGGGGGCGCAAAATACCTACTTCGGTGACGATGCCGTGAATCAGTTCGGCAGGTGTTACATCGAAGGCGGGGTTATAGACTTTAACTTGATTGGGTACGGTTTGTTTTCCGAATCCGTGGGTTACTTCGGTGGGATCGCGGAGTTCGATGGGGATGTACGATCCGTCGGGTATGGATATATCGAAGGTGGAGGAGGGGGCGACGACGTAAAAGGGGATGTTGTGGGCTTTGGCCAGCAGGGCGACTCCGTAGGTGCCGATTTTGTTGGCGGCATCCCCATTGGCGGCGATGCGGTCGGAGCCGACAAGGACCAATTGTATTTTACCTTCGCGCATGACTTGTGCTGCCATGCTGTCGCAGATGACGGTTACATCAATGCCTGACTGGTTCARTTCCCARGCGGTGAGGCGTGCGCCYTGGAGCAGGGGACGGGTTTCATCGGCGAAGACTTTAAAATTTCGTCCTTGTTCTTGRGCGGWGTACATSACRGCGAGAGCGGTTCCRTAGTCTGATGTRGCGAGCCCGCCTGCRTTGCAGTGRGTCAATACGCCGGAGTTGTCTGCGATGAGWTYYGCGCCGTGGCGSCCCATATCACGGCAGAGTTGACGGTCCTCTTCGAAAATTTTTATGGCTTTCTGTTCGAGGAGTTGAGTGCATTCGGAGGCGGAAGCTTCTGCGGGGAGGGAATCGACTCGTTTTTTCATTCTGTCCAGTGCCCAAAAGAGATTRACRGCSGTMGGWCGRSWGGTSGCYARGTWRTCKAYSGMKTSGTNTSMAGCGRYNAANSWACTYGNWWCKCGWYTTTTCNGWAKTSSKTTCNKMWWGSSMTNMCTWRMAYRCCSAANAGSRSMMCATACGCSGMTGSMWKKSSMAYCSCGGRMKYGCAAGGATTTAATGGCTTGCCACACATCTTCCAGGGTTTTAAGAATGATGACCTGATAGATTTCCGGTAGGAGTACCTGGTCAATAATTCGAAGTGTCTTGTTGGTCCATTCGATAGTTTTTACTGGCAAAGTGATTCCCCTTAATATCTTAAACGAATTTTTATTATAACGAAAAATATTGAAAGTATCTACTGAGGAGCAGGGTAATTTTTATTTTTGATGGAAGGAGGCTTTAATTGAATCCATAAATCGCTTGTGTAGCGGGTAGGTCTTGGGGGTACTGATTTCGTCGAATTTCTTGATAAGCTCTTTTTGTTCTTTGTTCAGTTTGGTAGGAGTTTCCACTTGAATCTGCACCAATTGGTCACCTTTGCGATAACCGCGAATATCGGGCAGGCCCATACCGCGCAGCTTGAACACGGTGCCTGACTGTGTGCCGTGGGGGATTTTTAGCTCTGCTTCGCCGTCCAGGGTAGGTACTTTTATGTTCCCGCCAAGGATAGCGAGAGGGAAACTGATGGGGAGGTCGCATACGAGATCGTTGCCCTCCCGAACGAAAATATCATGAGGCGTAACTTCGATCATGACGTAGAGATCGCCTCTGGGACCATTGAATCTTCCGGCTTCTCCTTCTCCGGTAACGCGTAGGCGGACTCCGGTGGACACTCCGGCTGGAATATCGACGGTGAGTTCGCGTTCCGTATCGACTTGGCCTGAGCCACGGCAATTTCGACAGGGGTCGGATATGACGGTGCCGCCGCCTTGGCATTGAGGGCAGGTTCGGGTTACGCTGAAGAAACCTTGGGACATGCGGACCTGGCCTGCGCCGCCGCATTGGGAGCAGGTTTGGGGCTGGGAGCCTTTGGCTGCGCCGGATCCAGTGCATTCATTGCAGTTTTCGGCGCGGGTGAAGTGGATGGACTTGGTGACACCTTGGGATGTTTCAAGGAGTGTTATGTGCAGACGATATTCCAGGTCTGCGCCTTGTGTAGGGGATGGGCCGCTTCGTTGTTGTCGGCCTGCGCCACCTCCTCCGCTGAAGAAGGCATCGAAGATATCTTCGAAAGGCGATCCGGCTCCTCCGAAGCCGCCTCCGCCGCCAAAGGGAGATCCTTCGGGACCAAACTGGTCGTACTTGGCCCGTTTTTCTTTGTTCTTTAGTATGTCGTAGGCGGCGTTGATTCCTTTGAATTTTTCCTCGGCCACTTTATCGCCACCGGTTTTGTCGGGGTGATATTTATGGGCTAATTTTCGGTAGGCTGTGCGGATTTCCTGTTCTGAAGCGGACTTATCCACGCCTAATGTATCGTAAAAATCTTCCGACATAACTTCTTATTTATCACCATGGGATATGTTAAGTATTACTGTGCWAATGAATTGAATCTTAACGCTGTACTCTTTGAGTTCGATTATTTCTCGTCGCCTTTTTCTTCATCAACAACGGTGAAATCAGCGTCTACTGTGTTATCGTCCTCGGGCTGCTGATCGGGCTGCTCGGGAGCATCCCCTTGAGAGGCATCGCCCCCAGCTTCAGCAGATTGTTCTTGAGCAGCAGCAGCGGCATACATGGCTTCGGCCAATTTGTGAGAGGCTTCGGTCAATTTTCCGGTTGCGGCTTCTATAGCGGCGTTATCTTCGCCTTTCAGTGTGTCTTYTAATTCATCCAGGGCCGTCTGGATAGCGGCTTTATCTTCTTCTGAAATTTTGTCGCCGTGTTCAGTAATGGATTTTTCTGTCTGGTATACCAGGGAATCGGCGTTGTTGCGAATCTCGATTTCTTTTTTGCGATCCTGGTCGGATTGAGCGTTTGCTTCTGCTTCATTCACCATCTTTTCGATGTCGTCTTCGCTGAGTCCGCTGGAGGATTCGATACGGATTTTTTGCTCTTTTCCGGTAGCTAAATCTTTAGCGGATACGTGGACGATACCGTTTGCATCAATATCGAAGGATACTTCGATTTGTGGTACGCCGCGTGGCGCGGACATGATGCCTTCCAGATTGAAACGTCCCAAGGTGCGGTTATCGTTTGAGAGTTCCCGTTCGCCTTGAAGTACGTGGATGGTAACGGCGGTCTGGCTGTCGGCGGCGGTGGAGAATACTTGCCGTTTGTTTACGGGGATGGTGGTATTGCGTTCGATGAGCTTGGTGCATATTCCGCCCAGCGTTTCGATGCCCAGGGATAGGGGGGTTACATCCAGGAGTAATACATCGGTTACATCACCGGAGAGTACACCGCCTTGTATGGAGGCACCCAGAGCTACTACCTCATCGGGGTTTACACCTCGGTGGGGTTCTTTATTGAATATACCTTTTACAACTTCGCCTACGGCGGGCATGCGGGTCATACCGCCAACGAAGATGACTTCGTCGATGTCATCTGAAGTGAGTCCTGCATCGTCCATGGCTTGTCGGCACGGATTTTTTGTACGTTGAAGCAGTTCGTCGCAGAGCTGCTCTAGCTTGGCACGGGTCAGCGTTACGTTCAGGTGTTTAGGGCCTGATGCATCGGCGGTAATGAAGGGTAGATTGATTTCGGTGGTCATGGCAGTGGAGAGTTCGCATTTGCCTTTTTCCGCGCCTTCTTTCAAGCGTTGGAGGGCCATGGGGTCTTTACGAAGATCGATACCTTGATCACGCATGAATTCTTCGGCGAGCCAGTTGATGATGGTTTCGTCAAAATCGTCACCGCCCAGTTGGGTGTCGCCGTTGGTGCTTAGAACTTCAAAGCTATCGTCGCCGATGGCCAGGATAGATACGTCGAAGGTTCCGCCGCCCAAATCATATACGGCGACTTTCTCTTCCTTCTTTTTGTCCAGCCCATACGCCAGCGCGGCGGCAGTGGGTTCGTTGATGATACGCAGCACTTCCAGTCCTGCGATACGGCCCGCATCTTTTGTGGCCTGTCGCTGCGAATCGTTGAAATATGCCGGGACGGTAATCACGGCTTGCGTGACGGGCTCGCCCAGGAAAGCCTCCGCATCTTCTTTAAGTTTCTTCAATACCAGCGCGGAAATTTCCGGGGGACGATACGTTTTGCCGCCCACTTCGATTTGGCAATCGCCGGAAGCGGACTCGCCCACTTTATACGGCACCAATTTTTCTTCCGCAGCCACTTCGTCATGATGACGTCCCATGAGTCGCTTCACGGAGAATACCGTGTTCTCCGGATTGGTGATGGCC
>NVWG01000155.1 GCA_002746185.1 Candidatus Hydrogenedentota bacterium | reverse complement strand
GGCAGCATCACAAAATCAACACCCCGAAAGGGTATGCACCTCCACCAAAACAACTATTCACAAACTGAAACTGCGTCCATAGGGTTATTCACCAGCTCCACAGTAACTCATTTTAGGGTATCGCGCTGCTATTCGCCCTAACCCACATTACAAAAAAATAAAAAGCCCCTGTATCGGTTAGATACAGGGGCTTTTTGATTTAATGAATAGTATATTGACTATCGGAAGGTAGCCATGATTTCTTCGAATACCTCGTTCGAAGGCTGAACCCGTTCTTGGGGGAGGGTAGCCAGAGGTTCGTCGATGAGGTTCAACTCTTTATCAAAGGGCAACGAATCCGTATCGCAATACATAAGGCCTGTATAGAAGTGCATTTTATCCTGCGCCTCGTGTAACAGCGTCATCGCGTTGTCCTTGCTAGTCGGATCATACGAATGGTCCACTTTCTTCAATGTGAGATGCGAMCCGTCGTGCATGGTYACCTGYGTRGCATCRCCAGCATCATARTCMACCATRATYTGMTCRGCMSCYTGRATATAATCAATTTCATGAAGSGGATCTTCATGTTCSCGGGCATASGYCATACTCTTMGTRGAWCCTTCGYGATTRTTRAAKGTCACRCAKGGMGAAATAATATCGATAATGGCTGTGCCGTCATGGGCCATAGCCGCTTGAATCAACGCCCGTACCTGTTTGGTGTCTCCCGAGAACGAACGGGCTACAAATTTACACCCCATCTGGATGGCCAGTGCGCAAATATCTACCGGCATGAGATTCATTTTTTCTTTGCCGCCTTTTTTCACTGAACCATAATCTGCCGTAGCGGAAAATTGGCCCTTGGTCAGACCGTACACACCATTGTTCTCTACAATATAAACCATATTCACATTGCGACGAACCATGTGCAGAAAATTACCCAGGCCAATGGAGGCGGTATCACCGTCTCCGCTTACCCCCAAGGTCAACAGCGTCCGATTCGCCATGGACGACCCGGTAGCCACTGCCGCCATACGTCCATGCACACTGTTAAATCCATGTGCCTGGTTCAAGAAATAATTCGGCGTTTTGCTAGAGCACCCGATGCCGCTCATTTTGGCGATATTATACGGCTCAATACCTGATTCAAAACAGGCCTTAATAATGGAGCTGGTAATCGCATCATGTCCACATCCCTTACAAAGCGTGGACTTGCCGCCCTTGTAATCAGCCAGCAGCAAACCGATACGGTTCATCTTCTTTTTTTTGGCAACCCCCTTGGGGGCTACGTCACTTGGATTATTGGTCATAACTGCAATGCACCTCGTTYGCCGATCAGGCTGATTCCATGYTCATTATTTTCGATACGATGCCCTCGGCATCAATAGGCATTCCGTCGTAATGCAGAATACTCCGTAACTTATACGCCAACTCTGGATACTCCGATTTCAATATAGCCGCCATCTGAGCATCCCGATTTTGTTCCACTACATACAATGTGTCATGGGACTCTATAAACTCTTCCACTTCACCATTCACCGGAAGCGCACGGAGCCGCAGATAGTTGGTGGTCACCTGACGGTCTGTTTTCAGTAAATGACGCGCTTCTTCGATAGCCGGGTCGCTGGAACCAAATCCGATTATCCCAATAAGKGTATCGTTCTGATTCTGCACTACAGGCTTGGGAACAATGTGCCGTGCCGTTTCATATTTTTTCGACAACCGGTCCATATTCGCCAGCCAGTCTTCCGATTTCTCTGAATACTGGGCCTTCGTGTTATGCCCTGTCCCCCGAGTGAAATACGCACCATTGGGATGAGGCGTACCCGGCAATGTGCGATAAGGAATACCATCGTCATCCACATCCGCATACCGATCAAATCCCCCCGCCTTATTCAACTCGTCCAACGAGAGAACCTTTCCTCGCTTGTCCGCAGTATCGGAAGGAGGGGTAAACGGATCGGACATCCACTTGTTCATGCCCAGATCCAAATCAGACATGACAATAATCAGCGTCTGCAATTGTTCAGCTAAATCCAAAGCAAGGCGTGAGAACTCATAACATTCTTCCATCGTTCCCGGGATAAGTAGCACATGCTTCGTATCACCGTGAGAAAGATACAGCGCACTGGTGATGTCACTCTGCGCCGTCCGTGTGGGCAGGCCCGTGCTCGGCCCCATACGCTGTACATCCACAATAACCGCCGGAATCTCGGCAAAATAAGATAACCCCGCCATTTCCGCCATAAGCGACAGGCCCGGACCCGATGTTGCCGTGCAAGCCCGTGCGCCTGCCCAACCCGCGCCCAGCACGATGCCGATAGACGCGATCTCGTCCTCCGCCTGAATCACGGCAAAGGTCGCCTTACCCGTTTTCGGGTCCATTCTATACTGCTGTAAATAAGTAGTTAAATTCTCGCAAACACTGCTGCTGGGCGTAATGGGATACCACGCCAGCACCGTCACGCCGCCGAAAAGAAGTCCCATAGCCGAGGCTTCGTTCCCTTCGATGATAATTTTATTTTCCGTGAGCGTGCGACGTTCCAGGCGAAAAGAAAGTTTCTCCTTCAATGTCTGGGCAGCCCACTCATAGCCCACCGTCGCCGCATCCTTATTCATATTCGCCGCGGCAGGTTTGCTGCCGAACTGTTGATCAACTGCATCGTTTATGACCTGAAGATCCATGTCCAGCAGCCACGCAAAAACACCCACATAAATTACATTGATAACTTTTTTTCGGAATCGGGTATCCGTACTCGCTTCCTTCACCAAYGTGTCAAAAGGAACAGGATATACATCCAGATCATCGCGGGTAATTAGCCCCTTCAGCGAATCGTTGACGATGACGATTGATCCCGGATCCAAATCGTTCATGTCATCCATAACCGTTTGAGGATTCATCAAAATGGCGATGTCGGTTTTTGTTCGTTGTGCCAGCCAGCCATCTTCGTTCACACGAATGGTAAACCATGTCGGGAGGCCTGCAATATTCGATGGAAATAAATTCTTTCCGCTAACAGGAATACCCATCTTAAAAATGGCACGCAACAAGATCAGGTTGGCAGATTGACTGCCCGATCCGTTCGTTGTGGCAATTTTAATAACTGCGTTGTTAACAACTATGTTGTCCTTCGAGGAGGACGCTTCAGTCTCAATTTCCGTTACTGCCGAGGACATCGCAACTACTCCGTTAATTCAATATCGCCTCATGTTATGTATTCCAAACATGTCGAAATACAGGTCAATTCAGGTTAGAAAAATACAAATTTGTGACCATAGTTAACCCCCCGATTAACGGCACCTACACCCTAAAAATAAGCTGTAAGCAAAATGTCTTAAACCCTTTAAAACGGACGAAAAACTTAGCAAAGATTACTCTTGTCCAACCCCATAGTCAAGTAAATAGTTCTATTAGATTTCAAACAATCACAAACGGAGTTAATGTCGATAAAACCCCTGTAAATATTGACTATTATTAAGCAGTCTGAAAGGTGTCCCGTTTTTCAACCGACAAAATCTCGAAAAAGCCTATTTGGTACCGCAAATATCCGCTACGATACAGAATTAAATAGGAATTAAATCACCCGTGAGGTAATCGCATCGAAGCTACATAAACTATGCCACAATTACATGGAAATAGCGCGGTCGTAGGTCGCCCAGGCAGCTTCTTTTACGGCCTCCGCCAGACTCGGGTGAGCGTGGCTGCTTCGCGCGATGTCTTCGCTGCTGGCAGAAAATTCGATAGCTACTGCCGCCTCAGCAATAAGATCTCCCGCCTGCGGTCCGATGATGTGTACCCCCAGAATGCGATCCGTTTTTTTATCCGCAAGAATTTTCACAAAACCATCTGTGCAGCCGATAGCTTTTGCGCGGCCGTTTGCCATGAACGGGAACATGCCTTTTTTATAGTCCACCCCCGCACTTTGCAGTGACTCTTCCGTTGCGCCCACACATGCCACTTCGGGATACGTGTACACCACACCGGGTATCGCATCGTAATTGACATGACCGTATCCCGTCACGATATGCTCGACACACGCCACGCCTTCTTCCTCTGCCTTATGCGCCAGCATGGGACCGCGTATTACATCGCCGATAGCATAAACTCCGGATGCCGCCGTACCAAAGTGATCGTTCACATCCACGCGCCCGGCTTTATCCGTTTCCAGTTGAATGGCTTCCAGTCCCAGCCCTTCCGTATTCGGACGTCGTCCCACAGCGAGCAAAACTCTGTCGCATTCGATGGACTCCGCGCCGTCTACGGTCACGGTACACACATCACCCTGCGCGACTGCCCCAGTAACRCGCGCCCCYAAYTGAAAGTTYARACCCTGCTTCTTKAAWATCTTCAAWGCCTGRCCGGAYAATTCCATGTCCATWCCSGGCAGTATGTGATCCATGTATTCCAGGACGGTGACCTTTGCTCCCAGGCGCGACCACACCGATCCCAATTCCAGTCCAATAACCCCCGCGCCGATAACCACCAAATGCTTAGGTACTTCAGGATAGGCCAACGCTTCCGTGCTGGTGGCAACCCGATCTCCGTCCAATTCCACGCCCGGCAGTGGAGAGGATACGCTGCCCGTGGCAATAATGATATTCGGAGCTTCCAGTATTACTGGTTCATCGCCGTCCACCGCCACGCGACCCGGTCCTTCAAAGCGACCCGTCCCCGAATACCGGGTAATGCTGTTTTTCTTGAATAATCCGTCGATACCGTTGGTGAGCTGCCGAACAATCCCGTCCTTACGCTTCATCATGGCCGCCAGATTCAGGGATACCCCGTCCACATCAATGCCGTGAGMCKTGAARTCATGYTGCGCCGCGTGAAAATGATGRCTCGATTCCAGCAGCGCYTTGCTRGGAATACAYCCYACTCGCAGGCAGGTTCCGCCCAGSGCCTTTTCTTTCTCGATACAGGCTACGTTCAGTCCTAGCTGTGCCGCGCGAATAGCCGCCACATARCCGCCAGGGCCTCCGCCAATAATGATTAAATCGTAGTTTACAGAACTCATACATGCATCCTGGGTTACGCGCTATACTTCAATGAGAATTCGAGAAGGGTTTTCGATACACTCTTTAATCCGTACCAGAAATGTTACCGCTTCTTTTCCGTCAACGATACGATGATCATACGTCAACGCCAAATACATCATGGGGCGAATCACAATCTCATCATCTACCACCATGGCCCGTTTCTGAATCGAGTGCATTCCCAGAATTGCGCTCTGCGGAGGATTGATAATCGGGGTGGACATCATGGAACCAAAGATACCACCATTTGTAATGGTAAATGTACCACCCTGCAATTCATCTAACGTGATTTTGTTTTTTTGCGCCCGCTGACCAAAGTCATTGATCGTCGCTTCCACATCCGCAAAGCTCATACGCTCCGCATTACGCAATACCGGCACCACCAGTCCTTTCGGCCCACCCACGGCAATACCGATATCCTGATAGTTTTTGAAGATCATATCGGTGCCGCTAATTTCYGCRTTYACYTGGGGATACATYTTCAGCGCGTCCACTGCYGCCTTCACGAAAAACGACATAAAGCCCAATCGCGCCCCATGCTTTTTCTCAAAAGCATCCTTATGCTGGGCACGCAGACTCATCACCGCCGACATATCCACTTCGTTAAATGTAGTCAGCAACGCCGCCGTCTGCTGTGCGTTCACCAAATGCTCGGCAATCTTCCGCCGCATAGGTGTCATACGCACCGTCTCTTCCTGACGGCCTCCATTCGACGAAGCGGTACTGGCAACAGGTGCTGGGGCAGCGGCCTTGGCTTGAGGTGCCGCTGCTTTTTGGGCATCTTCCTTGAGAATACGTCCTCCCGGCCCCGTGCCTTCTACATCAGAAGCTTTCACTCCGCCTTGAGCCAGAATTCGCTGCGCTGACGGCATAACTTTGGGATCTTCCGCAGTGGGTGGGGGAGAGGGGGGTGCCGATGAGGCTTCAGGTGCAGGTTCATCCGTAGCGCTAACCTTGGATTCAACCGCCGCCACTGCCGCAGGAGCAGCCCCGGTTTCGCCTGCAGTCAAATAGCCAATAAGATCCCCAACCTGGCATACATCACCTGCTTGTTTTAGGATCTCGCCCATAACCCCGGCCACTGGCGCGAATACTTCCACGGTGGCTTTATCGGATTCAATTTCCACCACGGCTTCGTCTTTTTCCACGGAATCCCCGGTGGTCTTCAGCCAGGTTCCTATCTCCACTTCCGTAATGGACTCGCCAACTGCAGGTACAACAAGTTCGATGGCCATAGCCGAATTCTCCTTCACATCAATGTGATGTGCATAATTTCAATTACTTCAAAACGTGACGCTGGTGTGGCGCACGTCTAACTATTTAATACCAAGATGTTTCTTCGTTACCGAATGCTAAATCCATAATCATCTGCTGCTCCAGCCGATGACTATGCGCAGAACCCGTGGCTGGACTTGCGGAAGCAGGACGACACGCTACAGTAAAAGGAAAACGTCCCAGCAGCTGCTGACCGAACTTACCCTTCATACGTCGCCACGCGCCCATGTTCTCCGGTTCGTCCTGCACCCAATAGGTGGGTGTACCCGATTCATACGGGCTCAGTGCTGCTTCCAGATCCGGCGGCTGTAGAGGATAAAGCTGTTCCACACGGAGAATCGCCACGTCATGACGTTCCTGCTTTTCGCGCTGTTCCTCCAACTCATAATATATCTTGCCGCAGCACAACAAAATTCGCTTGATATCCTTCGCTTCCGAATGTAAGTCCGGCAGTATGCGTCGGAAACGTCCCTCGCTTAATTCCTCCAGCGAAGAAATAGCCCGGGGATGCCGTAACAGGCTTTTCGGAGTCATCACTATCAGCGGTTTACGCCAGGGACGTACTACCTGACGTCGAAGTAAATGAAAAAACTGAGCCGGGGTTGTGGGAATACAAATCTGGATATTATCTTCCGCTGCCAACCCGAGAAACCGCTCCAGCCGTGCGCTGGAATGTTCCGGTCCCATACCTTCAAACGCATGGGGCAGCAATACCGTTAATCCACTTAAACWGCGCCACTTGTCCTCTGCGCTGGTAATAAACTGATCAAAAATAGGCTGTGCTACATTACTGAAATCGCCAAACTGGGCTTCCCACATCGTCAGTCCATCCGGGTGAGCCAGACTATAGCCATATTCAAACCCCAGCACGCTCGTTTCCGCCAGCGGACTATTTATAATATCTACCGGGCCCTGATCGTCCGAGATGTGATGGAAAGGATGAAATGACTTTCCCGTTTCAACATCATAGACTACCGCGTGACGGTGWCTGAACGTACCCCGCTCACAATCCTGTCCGCTTAATCGAACCCGGGAGCCTTCCGCCGCCAGCGTGGCATACGCCAGCGCTTCCCCCATGGCCCAATCCAGAGGCACATCGTCGGTAGCCATCTTTCGTCGTCCGGCGAATATTTTTGCCAATTTTGGATGAGGAGTAAAATCATCGGGCAGCGTCGTTAAGGACAGAATAAGGTCTTTCAGTTTTTCTACAGGTACTCCCGAATCCACTTCCGGTACATGCTTATCCGGACCGCCCTGATAATTATTCCATATCGTCCGCAATACGGATGGCGGTCGAACCTGCGGACGTGCCCGCGCTTCCGTTAATGCCTCCTCCAGATGATCGCGACGGTTCACCTCGATGCTGTCCGCTTCTTCCTGCGTAATGTTTCCCAGTTTTAGTGTTCCAGAAAGATATCGATCCCGCACCGATTTCCGGGACTTTATTTCCTTATACATAAGCGGTTGCGTGAACGAAGGTTCATCCCCCTCGTTATGTCCACGCTTCCGATAACAAAACATGTCTAGCACCACATCGCGCTTGAATGTTTTTCGGAAATCCATCGCCACTTCCACCGCTTGGGCTACCGCTTCCGGATCTTCCCCGTCCACATGAAGTATGGGACTTTGCAGCATTTTCGCCACATCTGTGCAATAGGTAGTGGAACGATGCTCATAAGGATTGGTGGTGAAGCCAATTTGATTATTCACGATAATATGCAGTGTGCCGCCTGTGCGATACCCCCCCAGGTTGCTCAGGTTCAGGGTTTCCATTACGATGCCCTGACCAGCAAACGCCGCGTCGCCATGAATAAGAACCACCATTCCTTTTTCGTGATTCACATMCCCCGTGCGATCCTGACGGCCCCGCATACGTCCCAGCGCCACAGGATTCACGAATTCCAAATGGCTGGGGTTGAAACACAAAGCCAGATGCACCTTTTTACCCGTAGCGGTAGGCCATTCCGTGTGATACCCCATGTGATACTTCACGTCGCCGCCGCCCATATACAATTCCGGGTCCTTGTCTTCATACTCACGGAAAATCTGGGCAGGCTCTTTTCCCATGATGTTCGCCAGCACATTCAGGCGGCCTCGATGCGACATGCCAAACACTATTTCATCAATATCTTGTGACCCCGCTTTTTCAATAGCCAGGTCCAGCAAAGGGATGAGACTCTCTGCACCTTCCAGGGAAAAACTTTTCGCGCCGGGATATTTCTTCTGAATGAATTCCTCGAATACCACCGCGTCCGTCAGCCGGGTTAAAATCCGCAACTGCGTGTCCCTATTCATTTCGATACGGTTTTCCGTGTTCTCGATACGATTTTGAATCCAGTCCCGCACCGCCAGATCGTCGATATGCATGAACTGTACTCCGATGGATCGACAATACGTGTTTTGCATGCGGGTAATAATCTCACGCAGCGTCAGCATGTCTGCACTGCCGATACTCTTCGCCGCGAACTTCTGATCCAGCTCATCATCGGTGAAACCGTAATACGCCGGGTCCAGCTCAGGCAGTTCCACAGTTTGCGCACCTAGCGTTTCCGAACATGCCATCAAGTGACCCCGAACACGATAATTCCGGATGATCAAATCCACATGATGTTGCAGTTCACCCATGTGCTCCAGGTCGGTTTTACCCGAAGATGAAACTCGTCCATTCCCGCCGCCGGGAGGATTAAAAATACTGGCAGGGGAGAAGGAAGGGGATAATTGAACAGACCCATTACCCAATTCAGTCTGCAAGGATTGAAAATAGGACACCCAGTCGTCGTCTACTGAACTGGGATCCTCAAGATATTGCTCGTACAGCCCCTCGACAAAAGCAAGGCTCTGCCCGTTCGGAGCGGGTTCCTCTATACTCATAGATCTCCTGTTCCGCAGTGAGAGAAAAATATGTTACGTACACCTCAAACATGCAACCCCATGTATCAGAGTCACAACCCCAAAATACTCCCTCTATCATAACCTAAGGAGAGTTTCTTTTCAGTAAAAAAACACTAAGATGTAAAGGATAGGTGTCCCGTGATCCAAAATAGATCTATATTTTCCCCTTCACCAGATCCACAATCTCGCTGATTACCTTCGCCACCGGAATTCCCGCCGCCTCCAGTTTCTCGATCTTCGCCGCCGCCGTATCGTCTTCTCCGCCTACGATAGCGCCAGCGTGACCCATTCGCTTCCCGGCAGGGGCTGAGCTACCAGCGATGGCAGCAACAACCGGCTTCGTGACATGTTCTTTTATGTAATCGGCCGCAAGCTGCTCTCGAATTCCACCGATTTCACCGATCAATACGATTGCTTCGGTTTCGTCGTCCGCCTCGAACAATTCCAACACGTCGGTGAACGTTGTTCCGTGAACCGGATCGCCACCAATGCCCACACAGGTCGACTGACCCATGCCGTGCTGCACAAGCTGCGCAATCGCTTCGTACGTTAGCGTGCCCGAGCGGGAGACAACTCCAACGTTGCCGGGACGAACGATGTTGCCCGGAACGATTCCGACCTTCGCCTTCGAAGCTGGGCTGAGCAGACCAGGGCAGTTCGAACCGATTAGTCGGGTCGGCTTGTCCTTGATGTACTCCATTACTTTGACCATATCGAGAACAGGAACGCCCTCGGTGATGCAGGTGATGAAGGGGATGAGAAACCAGACTACACCTTCCAGTTCCGTATTCTTTCAGGCAATGCCGATGATGGAGACCTTGTCTATGCCATTACCCGTACAATCCTTAATCTTTATGGGTGCAGAAGGTGATCCTGAATTGTATGCCGACCGCCAAAAAGTGGTGAACAAACAAGTGGGCGAGCAGGTGGAAGCCATTAAGTTTGAAGATTGCGGTTGCGAGACTTATCCCAAACAGGGTGTGGAAGATTTACAACACATCTATGATGATTTTCAGCG
>NVWG01000154.1 GCA_002746185.1 Candidatus Hydrogenedentota bacterium | reverse complement strand
CAAAATCAACACCCCGAAAGGGTATGCACCTCCACCAAAACAACTATTCACAAACTGAAACTGCGTCCATAGGGTTATTCACCAGCTCCACAGTAACTATATATTGAAATGAATGCATACACTGTCGGTTCTGCTTTTCGGGCATTCTTCGCGAAAAAACGTTGCGCGACTTATGGATAGTAAAATAAAGACGTTTTAATGACTTTATAAAGACGCTATAATCGACATGAATAAGGGTAGCGGAGCTGGTGAAAAAGTCATGGGTGCAGGTGACAAGACAGAGAGCCCTTTTTCTTGTTGGTAGGTTAGCCGTGATAACCCAATAAAAAGGGTACAGACACGTCCCCATTTATTGGAGATGCGGACTTTTCACAAGTAACCATATAAAAAACTCGCACCCCTCACTCATGCTTCTCTAAACTATGAATGACGCAGAGGGTGTGGTCCATGGTTTTTAGGAGTTCGGTCATGTATTCGTCTACGCCTTTGGTGCTGCCGGGGATGGTGTAGATGAGGGTGGATGCCATGACGGCGGCGACGGTGCGGCTCAGGAGCGCGCAGGGTTTGTCTGCGCCGTATTTCAGCCGGATGTGTTCCATCACGCCGGGAATAATTTTGTCGGACACGTCGATTACTACGTCCGGCGTGTTATCTCTAGGTCCTACGCCTGTGCCGCCTGTAGTGAATATCAGGTGCAGTTCATCGTCTTTCGCTTTGAGCAGCGTCTCGCGAAGTCCATCCGGATCATCGGGCAAAATGAGTGTGTTGATGTCATGGGCGATATGCGCTCCGCCCAGAAACGCCAGCAAATGCTCTGACACCTGCGGGCCGCTTTTGTCCTCGTACTCCCCCGAGGCGGCGCGATCACTCATGGTAATAATCTGTACGCGCAACGGGTTCTTCTTGGTGAAATGCTCAGCCAGGTACGCTTGATCCTTCAGGCTCATGTGTAAAATCTCCTTTTAGCGGGTAAGACGGATGGCTATGACGCGGCCTTCCTCCAAGGTGGTTACGCCCTTCGGAAACGCGATGAGTCCGTGGGCGTGGCATAGGGCATTGATATGGGCGGAACCGTGGTAGTCCACTTTTCCGATAGTGCCTCCGGGTCGGATAACGGCCGGTACCCAGGCTNTCKMGNGCSTRCSRMWYWRCKKSWAAMAGRSKCNNRSSCAGMKSGASYMGRRTATCGAGCGGTTCATAGGTGTGCCCCATGAGCGCGTATAGAAACGGTTTGACCAACAATTCAAAGATGGTATACGTCGCTACCGGATTTCCGGGCAGTCCGAAACAGTATTTCGTGTCGGTCACGCCAAAGGTGGTGGGCTTTCCGGGCTGTATAGCGACCCGGTCAAACAGAATGTGCAACCCGTTTTTCTTCAACATGCCCGGCACCAGATCGAATTCTCCCATGGATACTCCGCCGGACAAGAGTAGTACATCATTTTCACGCAGTCCCCGGCTGATATGTTCCTGGAGCGACTCGGTAGTATCCATAGCAATCCCTACATACTGGGCAATACATCCCGACGCTTCGACTTGGGCGCATAACTGATAGGCATTGCTGTTGCGGATCTGCGTGGCATTGGGCGTACATTCCGGTTCGACCAATTCATCCCCGGTAGCAATGACACCCACACGCGGCTGTTTAGCTACCTGCACCGACGTGCAGCCCGTGGTCGCCAGTACCGCGCTATCCGGTGGACGGATGCAATGACCAACAGTCAACAACGTATCGCCTGGCACCATGTGTTTCCCATAAGGCGAAATATTATCATTGGTAGCGTCCCCGGTGAACCGAATCCGACCGTCCGCATCTTCTGCACTGTATTCCACCATAAAGACGCAGTCCGCACCGTCCGGGGCTGCCGCGCCCGTCATGATCTTGGAGCATGTTCCCGGTTGGATGGCTTGGGTGGGTGGATGTCCAGCGGCGACTGTTTCGAGAACAGTCAAGGGTTGATCCAAATCTTCCCGGCGGCATGCGTATCCGTCCACCATGACCCGATCAAACGGCGGCATGGCCACGTCGGTGTCAATATCCTGTGCGAGAATACGTCCACAGGCCTCCCGCAACGTGACCGACTCCGCAGGCAGGGGGCGCGTGGACTGCTGCACGATGTCGAACGCTTCACTAAAAGGGATCATGGTTATGCCTCAATAAATCTTCCGGCTGTTGCCTTATATGTTACCCAAATTTCTTTGCCCGTCTCCAACTCCAATTGTGCCACAGACGATGCAGTCACCAACGCCGCTAAATCAACGTCGATATCCACGATGACCTCCATACCTAATCGTGCCGGAATAATTTCCTTGATAGTACCGCGAAAGACGTTACGTGCGCTGCCTTCCGGTTTCTTGTTGAAAAGGGAGATCTCCTCACTGGGCAGTATCAGGCATCCTGCACCGGGAGAAGCATCTGTGAGAATAGTACACTCCAATTTATCGGCTATGAATCGACCCTGTTGGGGCGCGTCATCTTGTGGGAAATCCAGCACACCTCTAAAAAAATTTCGGATTCCTGCAAACCGGGCCACAAACTCCGACTTGGGATGCTGGAATATTTCATCAGGTGTGCCGATTTGGGTTAAGGTGCCGTGCTCCAGAACAGCAATGCGATTTGCCAGCGACAATGCTTCATCATAGTCATGGGTCACATGCAGAATGGTCTGGCCTGAGTCATGAATACGCCGCAACACGGAACGCAGCTCCGTACGGGCATGGCTGTCCAAAGACACTAAAGGCTCGTCCAGCAGCAATACATCGGGTGACGCTGCCAACGCTCGTGCCAGAGCCACACGTTGAATTTCACCGCCGGACAGTGTCGCGGGCTTTCGGTTTAGTAGATTCGTTGTGCCCGTATCATTGGTTAGCTGTTCGATTCGGTTTTGCTGATCCTGACGAGATAGTCCCGCAGCTTTAAGAGGGAACGCGATATTTTCGCGTACGTTCATGTGAGGGAAAAGAAGTCCATCCTGAAACGCCAAGGTGAGACCTCTTATAGAGGTATGAATAGTGGTGCAATTTTTACTGTCAACGGTGATATCACCCGAATCAACAGGGTGCAGCCCGGCCAAACTTTCCAGCAGGAGGGTCTTTCCGGCACCGGAAGCACCAAGCAGTACCAGATACTCCCCTTGAGCAACCTGAAAAGAAATATCATGTAACTGAAAATCGCCGCCTCTAATTTTCAGATTGTCAACGCTCAGCATCGTGGTCTCCTGAGGTGAGAAAACGAAGCGCCACAAAGAATATCAGGCTTACTCCAATCAACAACACGGCTACAGGCCGTGCATAGTCCAGTCCGTAGGTGCCGAACCATTCCCATAGCAGAATAGGGGCCACCTTGGGGTTGTAGGTGATGAAAATGACCGCGCCAAATTCACTCATACCCCGAGCCCACATGAGTACGATTCCCCCAGCGATGCTCCGCTTGGCTAACGGTAAACTGATGGTCGCGAAGACGCGCGCCGGGGAGGCTCCCAGATTCAAGGCGGCTTTTTCCAGACGCACAGGCACAGCCTCGAAACCTTGCCGGGCTGCATTGATGAGGAAGGGGACGCTTACAAAGGCCATGGCGCAGATGATGCCTGCTGAGGATCCGATGAAGGGTATACCGCTGCGTCCAAACCACCCGTCTCCAGCAAACAGACCGAGTATAGCGATACCTGCCGCCGCGTGGGGGATCACAATGGGGAGGTCTACCAGCGCGGAGACCAGTGATTTGAATGGAAACGTTTTTCGAGCTAACAAGTATGCCAAGGGAATAGCGGAGATACCGGAGAGCAGGGTGGCAGCCATGGCAGCCCATACGGACAGGCCGATACTACGCCGTACTTCCTCATCCCGAGCTGTTTCCACCAGTGTATTAAAAGGCGTTTCCACCACCAGGGACACCAAGGGAGCCAAGATGAACAGCAGGACCATTCCTGCCAGAAAATGCAGCATCAGAGAGAAATTACTGTACGTTGTTATGTTATTGGGTCGGTCCATTGGATTCGGGTGCAGCAYGGGGTTGTAGGGCAGCAGGTATTTTATCATATCCCGGCGCTGGCATCCCGGTTAGAGTCGGTTGATGAAGAGCCTGGAGAATCCCCAACCCTTTTTTAGGATCCATGAGATACGATACGAAGATCACTGCGGGTTTAGGGTGAATGGAATTTTTAGTAATGGTGAGACCATAGATGATGGGTTTGCCCGCGAGTGTAACAGTCTGTCCCGGAGTTTTTCCGCTCACGGCTGCCGAGACCGTAGCGTAGGACTCGGCATGCTTGGGATCGCCAAGATTGATTTCAGGAGGCAATGATATGTAATCCAGCCCATGCTGCTCCGCAACGGATCGGTAAATAAATGCATAGTCGATAACCTGGGTTTCCAGCAAAGCAATGAGATCAGAACTCTTGGGGCGTACAAACGGTTCACTGTTCGCCAAGGTAGTATCACTTGAATCGGTACCATAATAGGTATCCGCCAATTGCAGCATTTGCACGGTGTAATAGCCGCACGGATCGGAATTGGGGTCTGACCGTCCAACGCGGACAAATTTAGAGGCCATGAATCCCGTCCAGGATTCAGCGGAGTTGATATCGTCAAGAAATTGCGCGTTCTTACGGTATGCAATACAAAGTTCGTTGGTGGCAAAAGGAAGCGCCCAATCGGCATGTTCAGGGATAAGCATTTCAGGAATGATATCTATGTCCGCCAGTATCAGTACGTCACATGCTCTATCCAGATCGGTTATTTTTCGGGCACTGGTTCGACTGCCAGCGGGCTCCCGGCGCACGTCGTATTGGGGGTATTCCGATTCAAAAGCTACCTCTACGGCTTCCAGCGGTATGCTCAGACTTCCTGCGTGAAAAATAACTATTGGGATGGTGCTGGGTTCGTTTGCGGAACAACCGAGCAGCAATAGGACAGGAATTAAACAGCAGATTTGTGCCCATGGAATACGCATACACGTTACGGGTTGGCAATAGCAGTTGCTAGTTCATCCGGCGCAGGAACATCATCCTCCCATTCCCAAAAATGCTGGATGAGCCCTTCTTGAAGGTGAAATAGGATAGGGGGTGCGGTTTTGATATACGACATGAATTCCAAGTCATCCATCTGCTGCRTGGGGAATTCAGGTTCTGTTTCTATGATAAAATCGTCCATCGTGGTATCGCTTCCCATCATGAGTGCCACCATGCCCGGTAACTCTTCCGAGGCAGCCAGTGCATTTAATCCCGGAACAGATTCTTTGCAATGGCTGCATTCTGTATTTAACAGAACCWCCAGATGATCGCCTGTCCCCAGATCGAATTCCTGGCCATCAGTGGTAAATTGGTAGGCGAAATCTTTGTCAGCGGCATCATCGGAAGTCAGTGAAATTTTATTTCCGTCGTGAGTCTGATTACCCATTACGTACAGCACGGCTACAACGGTCAGACCCGCACCCGCCAGCGCGCGTGTTAGGAGTGTTGGGGTGACTGCTCGAGTATTCAGACTATCCGCTTCACGCAGACCCAGCCATGCGCCGATCAGCACGGCAATCAACACCCCATTTTTCAGGAGCGTTGCCTCGGGGCCCATTTTGATAGCAGCACCAAAACAGCCGCAATCTTCCAGGCCGTTCACTTGCCAACCGTAGATAATAAGCCCGCTGAACACAGTAGTAAGAAGGACAGCCCCCAGATAGGTGACACCGTTAAATCGCCATCCAGCGAGAAAGGCTGCACCCAGAAGGGTTTCGATGCTCAGGGAGAAATACGCGGCTAAACGAACTAAATCAGGGTCCTTCAGCACACCGTACGCGGAGATGGCCACGCCGAATCCGTCCATATTGCCGACTTTTGTAGCGGCGGAGAAAATAAAGAAGGCACCAAGAAGTATTTCCGTGTAGCGGGCTGCTTTAACCATCGAGTACCTCCGATTAAGGTTCGCCAAGAGTATACCTCAAGTCCCGTTTATAAAGGAAACGAGGAACAGCCCGGTGGACTGTCCCTCGTTATAACCGATTTTGATATTGAATTTATTTCGCGGGTATGGCTTCCTCGGAAACGGACTCTTCCGTTTTCAGCAGAGGCTCATACTTCGATTTACGATGAATGGATGGTCCGCGGTATTCCGGCGGGGTATCGATGAAGACCCCTTCGTTGTACATCCACTCGAAACCGCCCTTCATAAGCGTCTCCGTTACCTTGTCGTATTCCGTATTGTGGTTTTTACGCACTGCACGGAAATTGGCATTGATACGCTGCATGGCTTCGTTGCAGAACAATGTGGCTAATTCGTTCGGTGTGGGGTCATTGGGATTTTCAGCCAATTTAGCTTCGGCGAAAGACAGGATAGAGGACATAGCAAATAAGTCTACCCCGATATCCACAAAGTTTGCCAACAGTACCTGTTCATATTCAAGCTGCTCTTTGTGCTTGGCCATGGTGAGCAAGAGACGAAATGCCAGTTTACGGCAATTCTTCTCTATCTGAGGAAGAAAGGTCTGGTTAACCGGATTCAAATATTTTACGTTATAGTCTTGCGCCTTTGGAATAAACAGTGTAGGCACCCACTTAACGTAGAACTTCGCCGCATTCATGACGAGCTCCATCTTGCTTTCTTTTTGATTCGGCCTGGGCTTCAACAGAGGCATGACCAGTTTGAAGTGCGTATCCATAGCTTCACGACCCATAATCAGGTACATCACCTGAGTGGACCCCTCAAAGATACGACCGATACGGGAATCCCGGAGCCAGCGTTCCGCTGGAACGGGGCGATCTCCGCGACCATGAAGCGATTCAGCGGTTTCGAAACCGCGTCCGCCGCGTACTTGTACAAAGTCATCAATTATCTGATTCGATGCTTCGGTGCAGAAATATTTTGCCGCCGCCGCTTCCAGACGAATATCCGCGTTGCCTTTGTCTGCCCATGAACAGGTGAGCCATACGATGGATTCCATGGCCATGGTTGTGGCGGCGATATTGGAACAGTATTTAGCAATGGCCTGATGCTTGCCGATGGGTACGCCCCACTGGATGCGTTCGTTAATCCAGATTTCCATTTCACGAACTACCAGCTTGGCACCGCCCGTAGAGGATGCCGGCATGCCCAGACGGCCCGTATTCAGGGTGGTCAGCGCGATACGCAGTCCTTCACCAGGCTTACCAATGAGATTTTCCTTGGGTACCTTCACATCTTTAAATGTGAGTACCCCGTTCATGATACCCCGGATACCCATAAAGTCGCAGATGTGCTCCACTTCGTAGCCTGGAGAATCCGTTTCCACGATAAATGTGGAAATCTGCATACGTTCTTTACCATTTACAATTTTACCGGGGATATTGGCCATGACTATGATCAGGCCAGCAGCCGGGCCGTTGGTGATCCACAGCTTCGTGCCGTTCATGATGTAATACTCGCCATCTTCAGAGAGTACCGCCGTTGTACCCATCTTTGCCGGGTCGGAGCCCACGTCCGGTTCGGTAAGCGCAAAAGCGGATATTTCGCCTTTGGCCAAACGCGGCAGGAATTTCTTTTTCTGTTCATCCGTGCCGAAAAGTTTAAGAGGCTGGGGTGCGCCGATGCTCTGGTGAGCGGAGACCCATGTMGTTGTAGAGCTGCAGTAGCTTCCCARGAACTGAAGTGCGCGRCAATAGTTGACCTTGCTGAAGCCTAAGCCGTCATATTCCTTGGAGATGGTCATACCGAACGTGCCAATTTCAGCTAMRKYATCCAGYKCKWYYYSGKRRAWTAYRYCWGWACKKWSWMYWTCCGAGGCATCAATATGCTTTTCGCACACATCCTTCAATTGGGCGATGTAGTCGTCCCCAATTTTCTTTTCTTCGGCAGACTGCACCGGATAGGGGTGTACCAGATCCCAACGAAACTTACCACGAAACATTTCCGCCGTAAAGCTGGGAAACTTCCATTCTGCTTCACGGGATTCTTCGGCGAGATCCATCGCCTTTAGTTTTGCCGCATTGTCCATATCTTTCTTAGCCATGATGCCTCCAGTTCTGTGGGCTTGGTTCCAAGCGGGCTCGGAAACCCGAACCGCATTTTAGACCACCCGGTTGAAATAGTGTTGAAGCGTACGATTGATTCCTGCATATACATTCAAGAGAGTTTATCAACGTCTTCGGGCGAACCTGAATACGTGGAACTCACTTGTTTTACCAAAAAGAAATTAAACAACAGCCCTTGCGATACCCATAAAAGCGTTGAATGCCTACAAGTATACAGCAGGCCTACAATCCGATAAAGATGCCCAGAATCGGAATGACGCAATTAGTTAACATGTATATTATATTGTCAGCATCTATTTTACAAGCCTTTTCACAATGTTTAGCCAATATAACAGAAAACAAGGCCGGAAACGTGCCTTTTGAGATTAAAAGCGCGCTTCTGGCCCTGTAAAAATTGGGTCTGGTAATAAATGGAGAGCCGGACTACATATACGGCATGGCAGGGGTGATGCCGAGCATACGGGAATATACCGTCAACGCGCCTCGATGATGCGCCGTATGTTCGACGATGGACGGGAAAATGGCATAACGGGGTACGCCGCCCATAATAGGACTGTCGGCCGGGAAAGTCTTCGCCAGATCTTCCATGGACATGTCCTCAATCATCTTAACGGCTAGCGCATAATTTTCTTTCAGCATATCGCGGGCTTCCGCCATGGTCTTCACTTTGAGCACGTCGGCCAGGCCCGATTCAAAATCCATATCAAATCCATCGCCGAATGCGCCGTCCAAAAACCACGTCACCGTCTGGGCTACATGAGCGACCTGCTGTGCCGCAGTCATCATGCCCTCATGGGGCATCGATCCGGAATGTTCCTCCGTCAGACAATCGGTCGAGCGATTGAAGAACTCCAGACTGGTATTGAGTTCAGCTAGAAATATTTCTTTCATCTTTCTATCCTCCTGGTTGGTTATTGAGGCTTAGTATATTCTTCTCCTCCTGACAGGATGTGTCAGGAGAGTTGTAAGGTGATTCCTCCGCCACAGAGCGCATGTATTCCTCCAGCGAAACCGATGCATCTATCTCGAAAGTTCGATCCAGCGTGCGTACTTCGGAAATACGGTCTATCCGAAAATTGCGGAAACCTTTCCGCATTTCACACCATGCCCCCAGCACCCATCTGCTTCCCCAATAAAATAATCCTAGCGGACGTACGGTACGTCGTGATTCCATGCCATCCAGACGCACATAATGCAGTCGAAGTTTTTTGTGATTGGTAACCGCTTTGCGAACCGTACCCAAAGTCACTTTCGGCGTGGGGTCAATATGGAAATCAGGAACGTATATGGATGAGTCCTGCAGATTTTCTTTTACCGACGGCGGAGCCACAGCCTCTACTTTTTCCAATACCCGTATAGCCGCCTTCTCCAAATCGGAATCGCCCCACGCCATGACCATACGCGCACCCAGCGCCAGCGCGATAGCCTCTTCGGAAGTAAACATGAGAGGAGGTAGATCGAGTTTATGGCGCAATATATACCCCACACCCGCTTCGCCCTCCACAGGAATCCCGGATAGGGTGAGCGACTGCACGTCCCGGTATATTGTGCGCTCCGAGACCTCCAGCGTATCCGCCAGTTCCCGCGCCGTTGTAACCCTACCCCGGCGTAAAAGGAGGACCAATCGAAATAATMGCTCAGATTTCTGCATAGGTTAATTCCAGAGTTTGGCAAACGGATCGTTGTCTGGATCGTGCTCCCGATTGTATTCCGTATACGCCGCCAGCTTGTTTGCCGTTTCCGCGCCGAATTCCCGTTCAATCACAGCCAGGGCCATGTCGATGCCAGCCGATACACCGGACGACGTAACGCGGTCGCCGTCGTCCACCCAGCGCGCTTCCTTGATCCATTTCGTATTTGGTCCTTGTTCGGTCACCCATTGAAACGATTTCTTATTCGATGTGGCTCGACGGCCTTCCAACAACCCCGCCTTAGCAGCCAGTGCCGTCCCAGTGCATACGGTCATGACGAGATCCGCCTTCTGACCTCGTATGCGTAGCCAGTTCATCAGGGTATCGTCCGGGTACTGCAGCAGAACTCTGCATTCGCAATTCTCGGGACATTCACCCGCAGCAGGGATTTCGTGCAGGCGCTCAGGAACAAGGCGCCCGATCTGGTGATCATCGACTATGCGCTAGAGCCTTCGGATGCGGACGGCATCGGCGTTATCCGGATGATCCGGCGACAGTATCCGGGCATCAAGATCCTCGTTCTATCTGCCCACGACAG
>NVWG01000004.1 GCA_002746185.1 Candidatus Hydrogenedentota bacterium | reverse complement strand
TGGCTTGACGCCTGCCGCCCATCCTCCCTAGGATTTGATCTCCCTCAGGGGACGAGGCAGAAGCAAGAGGCGGGCACCGGACAGATCAGACCGGCGGAGCGACGAAACCTCCAGCGGAGTCAATCACTTAGCGATGGACTCCCAAGGCGGTGCGGCGCAACGGAAAAGTGCGCCTTGAGGTCTGTGCGGCGAGGCCGAACGGCGTGGCCCCTCATCCCCCGAGACATTGAACAAAGACCGAGAATCCGGGGGCCAGATGCGTATCCAGCGTTGCTTCACTGTCGAAGGCCAGTCGCCTTACGAAGGCATGGAATTCAGAACGACGGCCAGCGAGATCCGCAACCCGGATGGCTCCATCGTCTTCCAGTTTTTCACGTAGAATTTTTGCATTAACCAAGTTTCCATTATGACCCAATGCCATAGAGCCTTTGGCATAATCTACAGGCAGGGGTTGAACATTTTTCAGTTCGCTGGAACCAAAGGTAGAATAGCGGACATGGCCGATAGCCACATCGCCATGAAGCCGAGCTAATTTATGAGGTTTGAAAACATCGGAAACAAGCCCCATCCCACGATGAGCGTTCAGATGACCGTCTTTACTTACGACAATACCCGCACCCTCTTGTCCTCGATGCTGTAATGCGTAGAGTCCGAGATATGTCAGATTGGCCGCTTCAGGATGCCCAAACACACCAAAGACACCGCATTCATCCTTGACATGGTCATCGGCTGTGTCGCGCACGAGATTGGGCGGCAGCAATGCTGGGTCGATACGATATTCACCGTTAGCTAAGCGAGTAGAAAAAGGCACATGATTTGGTTCATCACTGCTAATGCGTGACATCAATGAAACTCCGTATCACCGGTGATCAATTTGTACGCTTCGATATATTTTTCTCGCGTTTTCATTATGATCTCATCGGGCAAAGGCGGAGGAGGCGAATTTTTATCCCAATCCGTTGTCTCCAGCCAATCCCTGACAAACTGTTTATCAAAACTGGGTGGATTCTTTCCAGGTACATACTGGTCCGCAGGCCAGAACCGAGATGAATCCGGGGTTAAGATTTCGTCAGCCAACACTAATTCTCCATCAATAATCCCAAATTCAAATTTGGTATCGCAGAGTATAATGCCTTTGCTTGCGGCATATTCCCGACCTTGGCTATATACTTGCATTGAAGCATTGGCAGCAGCGGCATTCCAGTCATCCCCGAGAATCTTGGCCGCTTCATCTGGACTGATATTAATGTCGTGACCATCGGTTGCTTTGGTAGCTGGCGTGTAAATTGGTTCATCCAACTCACTCGCTTCTACCAGTCCGTCTGGTAAGGGAATTCCACAAACGGTTCCATGTTCACGATATTCTTTCCAACCGCTGCCGGCAAGATATCCACGAATGACAAATTCCACTGGAAACATTTCGCATTTCTTAACGAGCATGGATCGCCCTTCGAATTGTTCCGGGGATTGTTGAAACTCTTCGGGGAAATCTTTCAGGTCAACGGAGATGAGATGATTTTTCACAACATCTTTCATTCTGTCAAACCAGAATACGGACATCTGGGTAAGCACTTTTCCCTTATCGGGAATGCCGACTGGTTCCACCCAGTCAAAAGCAGAAATGCGATCGGTAGCAACAATGAGCAGCTTATCACCTAAATCATAAATATCGCGCACTTTCCCTCTCAGTGAGGGTTCCAGATTGGGTAAATTTGTCTCCAAAATAGCATCCACTGTAATTTGCCTTTCTTTTTTTAGAGTTTGACAGGAAGAGATATCGGATTTAATGGTGAAAATTGGCGAAACGGATCGTGCATGAAAAGTGTGTCATTTTATTGCACCGACCATGTCGTCACGTTTCGATTTTCCCCAATATAAACCGAAGCCCAAGCCTATCCACAGGTTTTTTGCCGATGTCACAGCAGCCTTTCCAAATCACGGGCGGATCATACGTTTTGGAACTGTCAATGTCAACGAAACATTTCATTCATATTTTTCATATCCACCGCGAACTAACCCTAAAAAAGAGTGAAATCAGGCATAATTATATAAGAAGGTGGATTTTCAATAAAAAAAGGGCTATGGTGTTCACGCTTCTGCGATTATGTGGAGACGTACGGGGGACTTTGTCAGTATATGACTTTATTTTGGGCCATAACCTCTTTATTACTGCTCATCCCATATATTGGGTGGGGGGTATACACGTTACGTTTGCGTTACGTGTACCATGAAGAGTTGGAGACCCTTTGGGAAGGATGTACTCTTGTACTTGTAGGATTGTTTTGCGGTATTGAAATTTTGTTGCTCCGCAGTCTGTCAGGTGATTCAGTTGCCTATTACCTTTTTTCCGTTTTGGGGATCTTTTCCGCTACCGCAGCGTTATATGGTCCCATGCTTGTTTCGCTGGCTGCACACATGGTAGTTGAAATGATTCATCCTGATCGTCTTGAAGATGATACCTCGCCAAATTTCGGACCTGCGGAATCACTGGAAGAGATGGGAGATTGGGAAGGCGCGTTACTTGAGTACACCGTTTTTGCCCGTATCTTTCCCAAAAACCCTGAACCTGTTTTGAAGATGGSGGACATGATGATGGAATTGGATCGTCTTGAGAACGCAGCGCGTATGTTTGAACGTGGYTTGTTTYTACTCGATGATGAAAACCGTGAATGGAAAATTATCAATCGGTTGGCAGGGTTATATGAAAATCAAATGGATAACCCTAAAGRAGCAATACGCGTATTAAACATCCATATCGATTTTTATCCGGAATCAGAAATAGTAGATACAATAGAACAACGCATTGAGCGGTTACGAAATAAAGAGGCTCACCCTCCTATTCATTCAAGGAGCGAGTTGCTGGAGCCGCCTCCCAGCGATCTGTTGGGATAACCAGATTCCCAATACCTGCTTTCCGGGCAATATCGATGGCACGAACTACACGGCCAAAATCTGCCGCTTCATCAGCACGCAACACAACAGCAGCATCGGGGTCTGACTTTTTTAATTCCAGGAGCATATTACGCAACTCTTTTTCATCCATTATTTCGTTATTCAGATAAAGAATCCCTCCACTATCCACAGAAATTTCATGAATTTTCATTACTTGCTCTGTTGCGCTTTCCGCTTTAGGGAGTGTTATGTCAATGGCATAGTCTTTTTCTTTGAAGGTGGATGACACCATAAAAAATATAAGCAGCAGGAACATGACATCGATGAGAGATGTGATATTGATGACGGGTTTACGTTTTGTACCAGAATGGTTAAATGGGCCTTGCATAGACATACCTTTTGCCGATTATCGAGGCTTAATAAAGGCATTTTACCGTCTCCGAATATCCGAAACAACTTATTGAGTTAAATAGTGGATATGATGTAGCATTCAGCACGGATTACTGTCGCCACGTAAAGGCGCTTATTTACATCACGAAGATCGGGGATAGCATGGCCAGACAAGTAAAAATTTGTGTAGCAGACGACGAACCGGCATTGGCCGATGTTTTGAGTGAGGGGCTTAGGCTTCATTCCATGGAGGCCATCCCTGCTCATTCGGGGGCAGAAGCATTGGAAATATGTAAACGGGAGGATATYGATCTCATCCTTCTTGATGTGGACATGCCRGRGATGGATGGCTATGAGGCTTGTGCGAAAATMAAAKCGACTCCRGAATTGGAAGATATTACAGTCATTTTYGTGACGGGTAAAGGCGAKCCGGAGGATCAYGAAAAGGGATTCAATCTRGGCGCRGTRGATTATATAACYAARCCTTTTAAYYTRCCYATGGTTATGGTTCGAGTGGAAGCTGCGCTGCGCATGAAACATAACGAGGACCCCAATCCCACGGATGTGGATGGATTGCAGGATCAATATTATACGGATATTTTGACAGGGCTGAAAAATCAACGCTATTTTATGGAGCGTCTTCAGGAGGAATTGGATAAAGCGCACCGATATGATTTTCCTGTTTCGTGTGTCATTATGGATGTGGATAGTGCTCGTGCCCTGGATGTGGAGAAGGGTCCTGTTTCTTTGGACGATTTGCTTGCTGAAGTGGCTATGTCTATCCGCGAGTTTACGCGCTCTTACGATATTTTGGCCCGTTATGATGGTACACTCTTTGTTGCCGTGCTGCCCCATGCGAATCTTGATAATGCACTTGAGTACGGCAAAAAGATCATGTCGGATATTGATGCCAGTACATTTTCCGATCCGAATTTTCCCACGAAAACATCTGTCAGTGTGAGTGCTGTTACTGTCCACAAAGGATCCGAAGCGATTACGGCTGATGAAGTTTTCGGT
Source organism: Candidatus Hydrogenedentota bacterium (assembly GCA_002746185.1). Taxonomy (GTDB): domain Bacteria; phylum Hydrogenedentota; class Hydrogenedentia; order Hydrogenedentales. The sequence continues at coordinate 65,913 of NVWG01000004.1, read as the reverse complement.
GAAGCGATGCGAACGCTCCTCACAGCGAAGAGTCAGCCCAGGGATGAACGTATTATGGGTCGAGATCTGCGCCAATAATCAGATCATCAAAGGAATTTCTAATCATAATGGCTCCTGCGGAAGATAAAAAGCCTGCCACTCCTGTGTCCTCACAAGTATCGAATCTGGATGTAGAAAAGCTGTATCAGCATCGTTTCAGTGCTGATACCAAACAACAAAAAGAACGTGTATGGAAGGTTGTGGTATCCGAATTTTTCCAGCAATGGATTCCCGAGACAGATACAATCCTTGATTTAGGGTGCGGTTATGGTGAATTTCTTAATCATATCCGGGGGCACCGTCGTATTGGTGTGGACTTCAATCCCGATGCACCGGGTCACTTATCTCCAGGAATCGAATTTCATCAGGGTGATGTTACGGATCTTAGTTTCCTGCAAGATAATTCCATTGATACTATTTTTACCAGCAATATGCTGGAGCATTTAGAGAGTAAGGCGCATGTGGAGGCATTGACGGCTGAAGCACAGCGTGTATTGAAACCCGGAGGTCAGTTCATCGCCATGGGTCCCAATATGAGATTCCTGCATGGTGAATATTGGGATTTTTGGGATCACATCGTAGCGATTACCGATAGGTCGCTGGTTGAACTTTTAGAATATACAGGTTTTACTATTCAGCAAGCCTATCCGAAATTTCTTCCGTATACCACTCAATCCAAATACCCGCAAAATGCGTTTCTGGTTGGACTCTATTTGAAATTCCCTCCTGCCTGGAAAGTACTGGGCAAACAATTCCTCATTCGCGCACGTAAGAAATAAAGACGGCCCTCCTCCCGAAGGAAGAGGACCGATGTTATCCAGATCATGACCCGGCGTCGCGGCCAGGTATGAGGCATCTCAGATTTGAGCTACCTCCCATGTTGATGTTGTTTTCATGATTGATCTAGCTACGACGCCGTGCCTAGTTTCCGGACTATCCATAGACAGACCACCTCCTTTCCAGACCCAATCGCGCTTCCTCCTGCCCCCCAAGAGCAGCTTTGTCGCCATGATGTCTACAACCTCTTTAGCATAAATTTCTATAAGGGGCAAGGATTTTTTTAGTAATGCAAATTTTATCTATATCTACACAGGTTTTGGGTAATTTTTACATGGCGGAATCACAGTTGACTATGTGCCCACCATTAAAAGAATGTCTAAAATAATTCCATTTGTCGTCCTGTAATCGACTCAAAGCTTGTATTGAAAAGGTGCAGGATATTATCGGCTACGGGAGCCAATTGCCGATCCAGATAGTGGGCATAATCCAGAGGGGATTCCGTTTTCTGAATTGGCTCAGGACCGTTGATGGTTATGACGTACTCCACCCATTTCCCGGCCTTCTCCAGCTTGCGCGCTGCTTGGRCATGAGGCGGTACATTCTTCGTATAGTCCTCCAGCTTTCGCCGGATTCGTTTTCGATACACTAGAGAATCGTCGCGTGAACCGGATAACATTTCCTCCACGAGATTACGCATGTACTCTTCATAAGGCTCTTCAAAAAAGATGCGACGATACAATTCTTGTTGAAATTCCCGTGCGAGAGGCGTCCAATCGGTACGCACCGATTCCAGCCCTTTAAATTTCATCTCCAGATCCCCCGCCTTATTTCTCACGTAGCCAGCGTACCTTTTTTTCGAACCTACTTCGGAGCCACGGATGGTGGGCATAAAAAAGCGGATGTAATGGGTCTCGAACTCTATTTCCAGATTCGAGGGAAGGCGATATTCATCTTCCAGAATTTTCTTCCACCATTTATTCAAGGCGTTTGCCAGTGTTGTACCAATATCTTTGCATTCATCTTCGTCTTTTCCCGGCCCGATTAACACAAACAAAGAATCCGTGTCACCATAAATCACCCCGTAGCCTTGATCTTCGATATGCGACTTGCTTCGGGTTAAGAGTTCGTGTCCACGCTTCGTAATGGAACTGGCCAGTTTAGGGTTAAAGAATCGACACCCTGTTGAACCCAGAACGCCGTAGAAGGAGTTCATGATGATCTTGATAGCTAGCTGCAGCGCTTGATTATTTTCACGCTTTGCCTGTTCCCGGGATCCCCACAACGAGGTAATCAAATCAGGCAATATGGACTTTTCTCGATTAAAGGTGGCACCTACAAAGCCGGGAACTGGGTCCTCCCCCGGCTGAGCCAGACCTAGAGGATCGATTTTAAATGTGCGAATGATACTGGGATAGAGGCTTTTGAAGTCCAATACCAGCACGTTATCGTAGAGGCCCGGTTTGGAGTCCATGACGTAGCCGCCGGGACTCTCCACGGGATTGGTAATCGAGCCAGTATCCGGTGCTACTACACCTTCTCTGTGCAGCAAGGGTAAATACAGGTAATCGAAAGCTGCAACGGAGCCGCCGTAACGATCCATGGGCWKSMYSRWMWSWWWRRTRMRCTYTRYWKYWAWRMGTWYSWKRYMKGYYKWYTSSWWGMTTTYKWSYAMWAKTYKWYWKWCTTCYWMAKTKTWWYKCKSYWKMSMAKCKKSAKMWWMCTTATACATGCGGCGAATTTCGTAGAGTCTGCTTTCCGGATCTTTTACATCCTTTCCGCGACCCAATAATGCTTGGGCTACAAACTCCAAACTGTATCGTTCAAAGTTCCAAAATCCCAACCGAAGCAAGGGTATGCCATCCAGCACTATCCTTCCGGGAACACGAGACATGGCCTGTTGCCGAGCAGAGAGGGGCGGAATAACGGAAGCTGTTGCATTGGCACGGCCCAGACGAAAAGGTACCTTCCACTCTTTGCATTTTTGATCCAGAAATGACAGGTCGAACCCCACAACATTCCAGCCGATGAGAATATCGGGATCAATCTCCTGTACCCACTCCATAAACCCGACCAGCACTTCCCGTTCGTTTTGGCAGATAACGGTGGTATCTGACGGTGTGCCTCCCCCACTTATGAATACACGTTCCTTATCCCCGATAACCCCGGCGATGGAATACAGTGCCCCGGTTAAGCCTTCTGTTTCGATGTCGAAAGACAGAACAGATAGGTTTGGAGCCACGTCAGCAGATCGCAACACTGGATTCGTATACTCTCTATACCCATCGCGTTGAGTGTAGTCCCCCTCTATCTCCATGCCGCCGCAGATGAAGCGTTCCATGAGATAGCGATCTTCGGGTTTAACTTCCGATTCTAACGCCGCTATCCCTTTGGCTGCACACCAGGCTGACGCGTCACGCCATTTTCTGGAAGATGCCGAATATATACCATCTACAGGCACCCCAGACAGTGACACTAATTCTAAAGCCTCTCTCCTGCCCGGTCCAGAATAGTTGGCATGGCGGGGCAGAAAAAAGACCGCTTCTTGTCGCGTGATGAGGATACGGACTGGGCCTTCTTTGGCAGCAACCCAGAACTCGAATTCCAGACCGTCATTACGATCACGACGCTGGCGTGTTAAAAGGAATCCAGTAAGTACAGACATGGTAGGTAGTGTATCATCGATACGAAATATCACGCCCCCTGATTCGTGGTCGTAGGGGTGACCAGATTGCCGCGTCCGGCTTCGCCGTCCTCGCAATGACAACAGAAACGATGTCATTGCGAACGAAGCGTAGCGCAGTGCGGCAATCTCCTCACACCGAGGACTGTTCTTTCTGTCTCTAGTTTATGAAAAGCTATTTAATCCTCTGTTTGCTCTATCAATGAATCAGGATCGTGATCGTTGAAGCCTAATAACAACACTGCTGCGGCAATCGCTACGACGATACCGTAGAAAGGCGGAAAGATAGCCAACGCCATACCACCGAAAAGAACGGTACCGCGTTCGGCTTGGTTACGCGGAATATCCATAGCCACATAGGCGCATGCGAAGCCAGTAAGCACCAGCGTGAGAGCCAGGGCAATGGGTAAGAGCGGTCTCAAGCCTGTGGAAATAGGCAGAAACAAGAATAGAATGGGAACACCGAAGAAGTAATAGGACGCTATGCCGGAATGGAGGGAATCCATCTTTTCGCGACCTTCTGACCATCGATTAACGATGATCACATGGACACCGGTCCATAAACTCCCCTGGGTGGGGAACATGGGCGCGAATAGAGCCATCAAGCCGTTACGAATACCCGTGCTTAAATGGGTACGGGTGCTGTCAAAATCCAGTTTTTCATCGGGTCGTTTCTTAATAGCGCCTCGCAACACTTCAATCCCGGTAATGATATCTCCGAACAGAATAATGTACGCCACAAAAGCGAGTCCGAGAACATCAGGATCCAACATAAGGCTTAACGGAGGAAACCCGATACTAAATGGTGATACTTTATTGAACAGCGACTCCACCGGAGGCACCATGATTCCGCTTTGGATCAGGGATTGCCCTGCTTCATCCACCCAACTCAGCTCTCCGTTCATATATCCAACAATAGCCGCCAGCAAAAAACCAGGCAGAAGACCTAACGATGCAATTTTTGCTAACCAAGGCCATTCAGCCTTTCTTTTTTGAATAGGTATGGAAAATGCCAAGAGCAGACAGGTCCCCATGGCGATCCACATGGACCAGGGCATTTTATCCAGATTGTTGGCGGCATCATCGAGAAAAACACGCTTCAAGGCGGCAATAGCAGCGCCCATGATGATGGCTCCTTTCATGGCCAGTGGAATTTTCTCGATTATTATTTTCCCAAAACCAGTGATACCCAAAACGAGGAGTATGATTGACAGGTCCAGGGAGAGAGCCGCCATAACTTGGAATCGTTCTACCGATGTTGGATACTGCTCCGTTAGAACGTAGCTCAGCACCAGCGGCAATGCGGGGGTAATCCACCCTGCGGCAAAAGGTTCGCCAAAAAGAATTGGCCCAGTGCTGATGAGAAACGAGGAGATCATGGACATGAGCACGGCCTCTTCGAAGGTCAACCCCATAGCACCCATCATAATTGGCACGAGAGCTAGTCCTGTGGCGGCGGCAACCAGAATACCCTGTAAAAATTCGGGACCTTCAAATCCCGTATGGACAAAGGGAATCCGCAGTGTGAATGGCCCCCACTTGATACCCGGCTGAGATTCACCGTCCTTACGCTTCATCAGCATATATGTACCCTTTCTAGTTTAAAATGATAATTTTGATTTTCTTGCACCACTAAAACTCATAGAGATTACCCGGATGGGCCCTCACTTGCAAATTTTTTGACCTTCCCGGGTTTCGGGAAATGGACATAGGTCGCGTACCACGCATTTCGAGCATTGGGGGGATCGGGAAATACACGCGGCGCGACCGTGGAATACCATGAAATGAGAGAACAGGCTCCAGTGTTCGTGTTCCCATATTTTCATCAAATCCTTCTCTACTTTCACCGGATCGGTCTGTTTCGTGAAGCCCAGACGTCGCGCTATACGGCCGCAATGGGTATCCACAACCACTCCGGGGGTATTGAAGCAGGTYCCTAATACCACATTGGCCGTTTTTCGCCCTACCCCTGCGAGTTCGACCAAGTCTTCTAATGTTCWTGGTACTTTGCCATCATGCTTTTCCAGGATGGTGTGACACGCCTTGGTTATATTCTTTGCTTTGCTTCGATAAAAACCGCAGGTGTGGACTACTTTTTCCAGCTCTTCGATGGGACGGCTTGTGTAGTCTTCGGGGGTTTTGTATTTCTTGAACAGATCCTTGGTGACCACATTGACGCGTACATCGGTGCATTGTGCTGACAGGATGGTGGCGATCATCAATTCCAGTGGATTGGTGTGATCCAGCGAGCATTCCGCATCGGGGTATTCTTTGGTAAGCAGGTCGAATATCTCTTTAGCTCGCTCCCGATTGGCTTGTTGCGTAAATTTGAACTTTGCCATTGCCATCTTATTTTGCACACCATTTCACCAACTGCGAGGCCGTCATGGTATTCAGCAAATCCTTTGGTTCCAGCCAACCTTTTCGAGCAATTCCCACACCATAGAAAACATCGTCCAAGCCTTCTATACGGTGAGCATCGGGACTGATGCAGAGTTTCACACCCCGCTCCTTGGCTTTCCGCACGTACCGCCAATCCAGATCCAGGCGACGGCAATTGGCATTGATTTCGATAGCTACCTGATTGGCAGCACAGGCATCGATAATTCGGTCGTAATCAAGCGGGTAGCCCTCGCGTTGAAGAAGGAGGCGCCCAGATGGATGGNNCAGAATATTGGTTTCAGGATGCTCTATTGCTTTAACGATGCGTTCCGTAGCTTCTTCTTCGCCCATGGTAAGGWGATTGTGTACCGATATGATAATTACTTCGAAAGACGCCAGCACCACATCGCTGTAGTCCAGAGAACCATCCCGCTTGATGTCTGACTCGATACCTTTGAGAACCTTGAATCGTCCCAGCGTTCCGTTTAACGCGTCGATTTCTTTATGCTGCCTCTTTACTTTATCTGGTTTCAGACCTCCTGCATAAGCAGCGGACTGGCTGTGATCGGTCATAACCAGGTAAGTACAGCCCCGCTCTTTTGCCGCCAGGGCCATCTCTTCCATGGTGTTCTGTCCATCCGAGTAGGTGGAATGACAGTGAATGATTCCTTTGAGGTCGTCCATTTCCACCAGAGCAGGGATTGGATCGACGTCGAACTCCCCCATGTCTTCTCGYAATTCAGGTGGGATAAACGGCAGATCCAGTTTTTTATATATATCGGCTTCCGTTTTACATGGCACCAGTTTTTCGCCTTTGAATAACCCATATTCGTTCAGCTTCAGACCACGTTCTTTGGCACGTTGGCGCAGTACCACATTATGATTCTTGCTGCCTGTGAAGTGGAGCAAGGCGTAAGGATATTCTTTCGGCGAGACGACCCGCAGATCGGCCGAAATACCCGTCTTAAGAATTACGCTGGACTTGGTGTCGCCGTGGTTGGTGACGTGCTCTACATTTTCATCTTCTACGAATCGGGTCATAACCTCAGCGGGATTGGTGCTGGCTGCCACCACATCCAGATCCTTTACCACTTCTTTGTGTCGTCGAAGACTGCCAGCAACTTCTACGTCGGAAACACTCTTCACGCCTTTCAGCAGCTCAACCACCCGTTGTGCTTCTTTCCAAGCCACGTCATATAGGAACTGATTTTCATGCTTCCGGGCAAAGTCGATTCCTTGCAGAACTTTCTCGGCCATTTTCTTGCCGAATCCTTTTAGATCTAATAATGAACCGTCCTGGCAAGCCTTTTCCAATTGAGTCAGCGATTCGATTCCTTTCTCAGTGTAGATCTGTTTCACCCGTTTGGRSYCCWRYYCGGGKATGCCNNGAYWWKKTSWRAKRGWKWYKSSRRRMRYTSMYKKSRYAKYKWGTYGMRRYATTMSMWCTWYYCTRTMRYRACGMMTKYRRYAMYYTTTTGNNYYYCWSCKCMKYCSYCWYSCCTTTTATCTCACGAAGGCGTTCCTCACGTACCAGAACCTCGATGGACTCGTCCGACTGTTCCAGCTGACGGGCGACATTTACATAGGCCCTGCTTTTGAAGGGGTTCTCCCCTGCAAGATCAAGCAACAGTGCAATTTCTTCCAGGAGTTTTACTACGTCTTTGTTTTGCATAGAATAGTCAGACCAATCCGGTTCAAGGTTAGTGAAGGAGTATTATAAGAAATGTTCAGGGAGATTGCACCACTGGTTCATTCGGGTGGATACTGTAGATGCGCCCCAGCGAACTCTCGAATTCCAAATTTAGATGGGGATCCCAATTGACCTGATGGGTAATATCCGATGAAGCCCCAAGCAGAACATGAGTGACCCCGTGTTTCGCAGCCATGTCATAAAATTCCGTCATCTCCCCCATCTCCAATTCCCAAAACATCTCCTGGCGGATGTCATCGCGAGCTTGCCAATCCAAGTAGATATGGGAAAATGCTTGCTCCAATGCCACTACCTTGACTCCGGCAGGTGTGACCATGTGCAGGGCTTCGGTGTCCTCACAGAGAAAAATATCCTCGCTGGAGGTATGATCCCGAATCCAGAAATAGGGATTCGATTTACTGCTGAGTGATGCACTTACATTCAAACTGAGCGGCTTCAGTTCACGCCATCCTCTGTAATCATCCCAAGCCCACCACACCATGAACAGGCAGCACAATCCTACTGCCGTCTGGGTCCATCCGGCGATATGAGATGAGCATCCACGTATTCCTCGTAGAAATAGTGGAGTCAATAGACGACATATATACATCACGCCCACACCAAAGAGAATGTGTTTAAGAGCTGAAAGGTAGAGCAGGTAATGATATCCCGGTGTTATTTGAAACCAGGGCGCACCGTACCGTCCGGCTGCCTGGGCGAGATACCCATTTAGAAAGAATGCTCCTGCTACAAGAAACCAAGCCGTTAGAATTAACCGAGCGGACTTGTTCCTCGCATTGATCCATAAGGCATACCCGCCGAGGATTGCTATGGCGGTGGGGAGGAAAATCAAGCCTGTAAAAAATGACGCTGCGTTCTCCCATGCCACTTCTTCGTATACCCAACTCGATGCAGCTTCGTTGATGACGTTCAAGTGATATCGGAATAGAATCGATAATGTAAAGGGCAGCGATACGATAAACGCTGTGATGAGAATTAGTGCGAAACCTTTAGCAATACTACTTCGTGATGGTTCTCGCTCGTCTGGGTCAGGTCGCCACAAAATTTTGGCGAGCACCGTCAGCACCATAATACATCCTGCCAAAACCGCTGGGGCGGTATGTCCCAGGAAGGTAAGGCCCAAGAAGAGTCCCGTGGATACGGCTAAATTCCAGCGAGCATTTTTTATCCACATGGAAAATGAAAGCAGCGTCGCGTAAAACAAAGCCTGGGTGATATGAGGAGCGAATAACCATGGCGAATAGCTTGCCGATGCAAATGTGGGTCGGTCCAGCGGTATAAAAAAGAGGAAGGCTACAAGAGCGGCCAGAGCGGTCCAAGTATCGAACCAAACCGCTACCAAAACGAAGAATAGTATCGGTACGGCCAGATTTATCAAGGGGCCCAAGGCAACATCGGCTGCATACGCTGGTAATCCGGTTACCATACTGTATCCCGCTATCAGAAATGCCGTCAGCGGGTTATACCAAAGCGTTTCCCCCTTGTAGGCATAGTCAGCGGGGTAGTCGCCATTCAATATAATTTGTGCTTGCGCTATATCGCGAAAGGCATCGGGATCGTATGGCCAGGTTAAGCCGTCTACCGTCATGCTTCCCTGATAAAATACGGCACTCAACAAGAGCAGCGCAAAGAAAACGGGCAGTATAGTCGTGAATCGATGGAACCAGCCTGCCGATTCGTACTGATGCTTGTCTTGGGTATCAGGCGGCTGAGGTTGAGTTGGCTGCAACATGCGATAAGTCAGACTGATTCCGCATCCGGTTGATAATCCATTCTGCCACAATCAAATTGGGTACCCAGCACATCCAGGAAATGGCAATATACGCTGGCGCGAGTTCGAGATCAATAGTACCCGTTTCGGATAGCACCGTGAATGTACCCAGATACAGTCGAAGGGTCGCTGCAGCAAATATACACGCATAACTCCGAACCATCCACTCTTTGTGCAGCCCGATTCGCTTTTCTTTCACTCGCCGCAGCGCCATACCCGTCACAAACAGGGATATGACGGCCAGTGAGAGGAAGCCCATTGTGGTGGGAAACCCGCCATAAGCAAAGGGTGCCATGTATATTCCTGCGCTGCTGCCTACCAAGACACCTAACATGTAGAGCTTACCCATATTGCGGTGGAGCTGCATCCTCTTCTGACGTAATTTTGGAAAAAATTGAAACGGTCCAAGAATAAAAGCCAGGGTTGAACCGGTAATGTGTAAATATAGTCCGAATTGATGAGCTAGATAGGTCTCTTTTTGTTCAGGAAAATACATATCGCCATTGAACGTGTAGTATCGAAGCACTTGCAGGATGGTAACAACAAAGAGAAACCCACCGAAACCAAGAAGTGCCTTTTTCATAATGTATCCCTTCCGTTTCAAAAAAATGCAGTATCCCTATCGGTTTATTGGACTACATTAAGTGCGGTATAGTTTAAATCTCACGACACCTTTTTAAAATTCAACACAATCTACCTGGATTTACTGGGCAATAAAGGACAGCATTCCTTATGGGAACACTATACATAATCGCAACCCCTATCGGTAACATGGAAGATATAACCTATCGGGCTGTTCGCATTCTGGGCGAAGTGGATGTTCTGGCATGTGAAGACACGAGAGTGACACGAAAAATACTGGATAGATATGAAATCGATAAGCCCGACCAGGTCTTTTCTTATCACGAACACAATGAACGGCAATCCAGYCAGGGAATTATTAAGTTATTGGACGAGGACAAAACTGTTGCACTATGTACTGATAGTGGATATCCAGGTGTAAGCGATCCGGGATACCATGTAATTAACGATGCTCTTAGTGCTGGTCATCATGTAGAAGTTCTTCCTGGACCCAGTGCTGTTTTGACTGCGTTGACAGTTTCAGGGATGTCAGCATCAAGTTTTACATTTAAAGGTTTTCCGCCGCGCAAAACTGGCGCACGTWRACGNNWKTKYYWGMGNWCKGRARAWGANNTMSSYSACACCCTKATNNWSYSKKKSMRYCASSTYASCNYRKAYYTCMARCGNTGGAAGATGCGCTGGAAGTCCTGGGGAATCGTCGCGCTGCGGTATGTATAGAATTAACCAAGAAATTTGAGCGAATTTCTCATGATTACTTGTCAGATCTCATAGAGGTTTTCAAAGGGAAAAAGATCAAAGGGGAAATCACAATAGTTATTGCTGGTAACAATCAAAAATTTACGAAATAGATGAAATTTTTACAGTTACTACACACTAGAGGACATTCACAGAGACCAGCCTTCTTTACCGATTAACGGTACAAACCGACATATTGTACCTTCTTCTCGTAGATACGTATCCTGTGTTCTGGTTATCTGAACGAGTATTTGTTTTTTACGATCTCCCACAGGACAAACCAGTCTTCCCTTTATAGCGAGTTGGTGGAGCAATGATGACGGTATATCCGGCGCGCCTGCAGTTACCAGTATGGCATCATAGGAGGCAAACTCAGGCCAGCCGACTGTTCCGTCATCCACTTTAAAATGAATGTTTTTTATACCTAATTCCGCAGATGWTATCTTTGCACGACGACTCAATTCGGAAATCCGTTCAACGGTATATACTTCTTTTACCATACTCGCTAACAGGGCAGCCTGATAACCTGAACCAGTACCGATCTCTAAGACCTTGTCGTCCGGTCCGCAATGGAGCCACTCGCTCATACATGCGACCATATATGGTTGGGATATGGTCACATCGAAGCCTATGGGCAGAGCGCAATCTTCATAAGCGCGGGACATTTGATTTTCAGGAACGAACTTGTGACGGGGCAATGCAGACATGGCATCAAGAACTATTTCGCTACGGATACCACGCTTAACCAGTTGTTCCTGTACCATGGCATGTCGCAACGGAGCATAATCGGAGACAGAAGACACCGGGGCGCTGATCCTTTTAGCTAACTGGCATTCTGAGCCATACCCATCAAAATATTTACAGACAAGGAACGTACGAACCATACTGCAATCAACGCAACGAGAGGACTGAGGTTTATGGGCCCCATAGGCGGCAGAACACGTTCCATAAACTCTATGAGAGGTTTTGTTGCTTTTCGGCATACCCCTCCCAGACCGGAGGCGGTATCAATACCCACAGCAGGCCCCGCCCATCGCACCAGAATGGCCAGCATGTATAAGGTCATGCCGCTGTATATAACCCGCATCATAATTTCGACTGGCATTAGGTTATCCCAATTTCTTAGATAGTTCATTCCAAGCATCATCATCCTCGCACACTGCGGGAATTCCGATGTCTGCCACTATGATATCACCACACCACTGCCTGGCTAAAGGATTATCAAATCCGCGTTTTCGGAACTGAAAAGTAACCGTCTGCAAGGCCGTTACGCAGACACCGCATGCTTCGCCGGTATCCCCATTCATACCGGAGGGAATATCTACGGCAACGGTATCCACGTCGGGCCAGGATTCGATTGCMACGCGTGGYARYCCTCGCACWTCKCCTTGWGTKCCGGTTCCCAGYAACGCGTCCACCAGCACATCGTAATCTCGCRGCGCGGAAATGGATTGAGAAACGGATTCTTCCGTTGCTGCAATGGTAACGACACCGCCGAGCTTCTCATAGGACTTTTTGAATGTTTCGGAATCCGGTGTCAGACTTTCAGGATGGCCAACCAACACTACGTGCGTGTCTCTTCCCGCCAAAATGCTATATCGCGCTACGACAAATCCGTCACCGCCGTTGTTGCCTTTACCACAGACAATACCGACGCTCCCGGGCGGCAATACATCGAATACCGCCTTGCCCGCATTGTCCATGAGTACGACACTGGGTATGCCCACTTCCTCAATTGCACGTCGATCCGCCTCGCGCATCTGGGCTACGGTTAGTGAGGAATCCATGGGGAGCCTACCACCGCATCCGCACACGATAGGTCAGCTCTACTGTACCGTCGGCGGGAACGGGTATAGAAAAGACGGCTGTTCGTGCGTCGCGTTTTTCGAAGTCATGAGAGAACCGAGTTATTTCCCAGTCACCGGGCATGGGTTCTACCACGTCTATAACAATGTCGGTTTCTTTGTGGTTTCGCAGGGATATTTTGTAGGAGGATTCAGTTACGCGATTCGAAATGCGATTAAAATCCGTCTGCACACGTTCGCCTACTACATCGAACGCGCTGCCCATGCGAAGACGAACCGTCTCGTCCTTGGGTGTGTGCTGGATACGGTCTTCTCCGGAGAATTGCAGCGCACCTTCACTGTCACGCTGATAGATACGCATTATACCTGCTGGTAACGGTATTCCCAGCTGATTCTCTTTTTCATTCTCGAATTCCAGGAATACACCTACTTTTTCCGGGGCCAACTGGGGCATTTGCTGGGAATAGTAATGTCCCATCCCACGGAACTCATATCGTTTCGAGACCGTAACATCCGATGCATTAAACAAACTAACCTGCTTGGATTGATTATCCTTGATAGTGGTACGGCGCGGGAGGGTGTATAGATGGTATTCCGCGAAACTTTCTTGTACAAGTTCTGCATCGGCCATCATGGCGCTCCGCATCANTTTCATCTCTGCACGAGGCGTATGGGAAGGCGCAATGTTCACATCTCCTGCCACCAGTTTCAATTTGGCGTTCTTATATCCTGTACCGGATTGATTCGCTAGAGTTACCCAGGCATCGACGACCATCTTCCCGTCCGTTTCGTCGTACGTAAGAATATAGTCTGACTTCCAGGACATACCATTGGTCAGGTATGTTACCTCCACCTCCTGATCCGTACCTTGATTGTCCAGCAGCCAGATGAGCGAGGGCTTGGCAATCAGGTTCTCCGGAATTTCAGGCAGCACAACATTTCCCGGATGCCCCAGATAAATTTGACCGTTAATTTCGTATATAGCTCCCTGATTGGTGCTTAACAATTTGGCATCCACCTCTGTGAATCCCAACTGATTACWGAAGTTGATTAGACGTACATCTTTTCCGACATATTTCTCCATCATTTTTTGCGGACTCATCAAATCGTATTCGTAGTTTTGTTCCAGTATACGGAGTGCACCCGGTTGGCTGATGGATTGGAGAGAAACCGTTTCCGGTTTGATACGCTGCGCCACGTCCATAAACGTCAGGGATATCTCGCCGGGAAAGAGTGTGATTTTCCGACGATCCCGCACCARAGCTAAATCTCGATTATARATGGTGACRGCRATATCTGTCTGATCGTCAACCGTCGTTTCGTTGGCYCGAAATGATCCTTTAAGCGGATCRTTCAATGATATTTTTTCCGTTTTAACCTGGTCRACAGGAAGTTGTGCATGAACTGCCGTAACACAGCTAAGTAGGGTTAGGAAAAACAGGTGTTTCATCATAATACGCTCCTTTTGGCGACTCTTGTTATATACTAAGACCCCTGAGTTATGGTTTTGTTCGAAATTATTTTTGATCCGGAACATTTTCGGTGTATGCTGGATATAGTTACTATATCCCAATTAGGGGCTTGTGTGACAGGAATTACTATGCACCTTCTATTCGTATCCTATACGCGTAACCTGACTTCAATTATTGTAGTTTTTCTGATTTTATTGTCGGCATTGAATCCAGCTTTCGCCCAAATGCTGGGCCGTGGTGAACGCACCATACCGCCTCCAACGGCCCCGAAGTTATCCGACTTTCCTAAGCAGAAATTTACATTTTGCACTATTGCCTACACCAACAATGGCAGAGACGAGGACCTGGGTTTTGGATGGAATACAGATTACCCAGATTCTGGTTATAACTTCATGATTCGGCTGGAGGAGCTGACTACGGTAGAAATAAATAAAGACCAACAGGGCGAACCTGTCCAGAAGGTATTGCTGCTCACCGACCCGGCGTTGTTTGATTATCCATATATTTTCATGTCCGATGTGGGGCGGTTGATTTTCTCCCGCCAGGAAGCTGATCGGCTGCAGCAGTATCTGCTGCGTGGGGGATTTCTTCATGTGGACGATTTCTGGGGAGAGGGTGCCTGGAACTCGTGGGTAGCGCAGCTCAATTATGTATTGCCGCCGGATGAATACGATATTGTAGACATTCCACTAAGCCATGAACTATTCAGCATCGTGTTTAACGTGGAGGAGTATCCCCAAGTCCCCTCAATTCAGCATTGGAATCGATCGGGTGGCATGACAACATCGGAACGCGGTGCCGAGACAGAAAAAGTTCATTTCCGTGGGGTATTTGACAAGAACGGCCGCCTTATGGTGCTCATGACCCATAACACGGATATAGCGGATGGATGGGAAAAGGAGAAGGAAGATCAAGAATATTTTGAGCGTTTTTCAGTAAAAAAATCCTATCCTATCGGCATCAATATTGTCGTCTACGCATTAACCCATTAGCGCGCATGAATGTCCGAGTTATTGTAAACCCTGTCTCCGGCGGCGGGCGCGGTCGGCATAAAGCCCTGGAGTTAGCGAAGCATCTGGAAAGGTTGAATCTAAAAGCTGAGTTATCTTTTACTGAGCAGGCTGGTGATGCACAAATTTTCGCAGGGAAATCCAACGCGGATTGTATTGTAGCTGTTGGCGGCGATGGTACCGTTAATGAAGTGGTAAATGGGCTGGGCAAATCAGATACCGCTTTGGCTATTCTGCCTATGGGGACCGCGAACGTAGTTGCACGGGAGCTGGGCCTGCCATTTTCTCCAGATAAAATTGCACAACTCATTTTTAACGGGAACACCCGACATATAGACGCGCTCCTCCATCAGAATCGACGTCTCATGMTCGGTGCGGGTGCAGGTCTTGACGCAGCTATAGCAGCCCGTGTCCATGAAAATCGCGGTACAAAATCGAGCTATCTTCGATGGATAATTCCCAGCATCCGCACCGTGTTTTCCTATTCGTTTCCTAAAATTAAAGTGACAGTGGATGGCAAGGTTCTATCTGAAGATGCACAGTATGCCGTTGTGGGTAATTGTCGTTATTCGGCGGGTGTATTCCCAGCCACGCCGAAAGCGAAGACCGATGACGGGCTGCTGGATGTATGTCTCTTTCATAACTTGAATCCAGCCAAATTAGCACTGATAGCAGTCGCCATCTGGACTCCTGGATTTCTAAACCGAAAAGATGTGAGGTACATCCAAGGTGAGCACGTATTCTTGGAACCGGCGAGTGAAGACAAAGTACCGATGCAAATCGATGGTGATCCTGCCGGATTTATTTCAGCGGAATTTACCGTTGAACCGCGAGCTGTTCGTGTCATCGTGCCGGGGGATCATTAAATTGCTTTGGTTTTTGTCTTAATGATATTGAAGGGAATACCGGGCATAGGCGCACCGGAATTGTAGAAGCGCTGCCCTTTGTATTCGTAATCATCCACGGCCACATGGGTATGTCCATAATACACATGAGTGGTGTCTGACCCCTCGCCCTCACCGATATCATCCAGGTAATGTCGTACACGATCCACAATAACCTCCGTGGGGAAGGCAACTTTGTTTACTACTTTATGCACACCCGCCTTGAAGGCTAAATCATATACTTTATTTATAAATTCGCCCTGCTGCTCATGGTGCAGCCAACTGGATCGGTAATTTTCTAAATCCTTGGCAGTCATCTTTTTGTTCGCCACATCCCCGTGCAGAAACATGGCATTTCCATATTTATAATAATAGGGATGCCATTGGAGATTTTCTTTTTCTTCTACCAGGACTTTTAATTTATCAATAAATGCCTGGACATGATCATGATTACCCAAAACGAAACGTATATCGGTATTTTTTGCATGTTCCGTTAAATCACGCAGCCAAGCAACAGCCGCTTCCACGGTATCTTCTGTGTTTTGATGGGTACTCCAACGGAAATCAAACGTATCGCCATTCAACACAAAAATATCTGCCTCATTTGCAGCTTGATAGATCCCTTCCATGTGCCCTTCCGCTTCGGAACGCCGGCAGAACATGTGTAAATCGGACACTGTTGATATATTCTTCATAACATACCCCTTACCGTAAAATTATACCTTATTTACGGACAATCTTACTTGTTTTGAAATGAGCTTTAGGATAAGGTTTCGATTGGACAGAAAATGACTCGTTTATCTATTTGGATTTCCAGATGAAGACCGCCACCATCATTGAAAATGACCACGAAATATTTGCTTTGGAAATCGATGGTCATTGGTTTGATTTCAGTCGGATGCTAAACGCTTATTCCATGCAAACATCCGGGTTGCCTACAACTGAAGATATGACTTTGGAAGAATGGGTTAAACATGGCCTTCTCTGGGCGGACAAAATGTCTGCCATTGTCACATCCCTGATTGAAACTCACACCTTGGATGACTTCATCATTTCTGAGCCCAAGAATTTTAAACTACCCTTTCGACCTGGGAAAATTATATGTGTGGGGCGAAACTATGCCGCTCATGCCAAGGAGTTAGGTAATGAAATCCCTGAAAACCCACTTATTTTTGAAAAACTCCCTTCCATTTGTATTGGTGATGGAGAAGCTATTAAAATTGATCCTCAATGGGGCCGAATAGATTATGAAGGCGAATTGGCTTTGGTTATCGGGAAAGAAGCTAAGGACGTAAGTGTAAACGAAGGAACAAGTTMTGTATGTGGATATACACTTCTTAATGATGTGACAGCGCGCGATATTCAATCTGAAGCCAAGAAAAATGGCCATCCATGGCTCATGGCCAAAAATAAAGACACCTTTTGCCCTTTTGGTCCTGCTATTACGCTTACGGACTCAATTACAGAGCCTAACGACCTTACGATTACCTTGAAAGTAAACGGGGAATTGAGACAACAAGGTCATACCGGTCAGTTTATCTTCTCTATTGGTGAGATGATATCCTGGATTTCTGCACATATCACACTGGAACCAGGCGATCTCATTGCTACTGGTACACCCGAAGGTGTCGGTTTTTTMGCAATTGGTGATAAAATTGAACTGGARAATCCTGAAATAGGYGTTTTGCACAACGAAGTTAAAGGRATTTTTCCGTAAAAATAAAAAAATGTCATAAATAAGGAACTTTTATCTTTTTATGTGTATATATAGTGCATAACTGTACAATTTTATGATAGAATTTGATTGTAAAGTTGTGAGACATAACTAGTTGGTGTCCATGCTTTTATTGATATTTGCTTAGCTTTTTCATACATTCATGGATAATTCAGTACAGGTACTCAGTTCTCATACCATTGAGACGTTATGTAAGCGGGGACGATGGTAATGGGCGTTACAATGGAAATACATACAATGAGTTTTCGTAAAACAGTTTCATTCATTTCAGCTGCATGTCTCATCTGTTTAACCGTCGCGTATGCAGAATTCTCCATACCTTCTGGTGAAATTGACAACAACGAGATATTTTTTGGCTCACCTACTTCCTTTTCCAATCCGGCTGAGGTGGATGTGGAGGCTGTAATCAAAGCCACACCTGAACATAAAGAAATCAAAAAGAAGAAAATTGATCGTGGAACTGGCCGATATTGGATTCTACATAGTAATGCAACAAATCGTGCACATCGTGCAATTAGGGATTATGCAGAAAATTCCGGTTACGATTTAGTTGCTAATATTGATTACCTTGGCAGCTTGACCGTTCCTATTGCAGCCGACGATGTAACTAAAGCTATCAAGAAACTAGCATCCGACGATTAATTCACATAGGGTATTGACTTTTTCGTGCTATCTTCTGTCATTCGTAATACAATTGCATTAACCTTAGCAGTCTTACTTTTTTCAGGCTGTGTATCTTCCCCTCGTTTTTCTTCAGGACCCTTATCACATTCAGCCGGGAAGTCGGACATATCCGGGGCATGGAAAATGTACAATGACCGTCAGTATCACCAAGTGATTCCCCGCCTTCAACAAATTGTTGAGGGAAGTAATGAAGTTTCCACTGCAAATGAAGCCCGTTATATTTTAGGTCTCTCCTATGAAAAAATTGAAGGGCACAAAGATGCCATTATCATGTTTTCCACCTATGTTCGCATCGAACCTGAAGGTCAGTATGCCCCTGAATCTCGTGAATCTATTCAAAGGCTAACCCGCAACTATGAACAGCAGTTTCCCTCTGAGGAAAGTTTGGAGACCAACATAGCCTCGTTGCGGACTGAGTTGACAGCATCCCCAAATTCTATGCCGCTTCAAGCCGGATTAGCGGATCTCATTTGGAAACAAGGGAATTATGATGAGGCAGGCCGTTTATACTTTGATCTATCTCGTAAATATCCGGATTTCAAGAATAACTCGATGTTTACCGAGAGGATTGAGCTGCAAACGGGGAGTTCTTCCTATGTGGTACTCAGTCCGGCTGAATTGCAACGTCGCGACATTGCCAAAACTCCCCTACGTATTATCAACACCACATCATTTCGTACCGGGCGTGACAGATACACCCGTACGGCAAAATTTTATGTAGTAACTGGACAAGTTCTTAACCGGAGCGATCAAACACTCTATGGAGTGGAAGTTACAACGACCGTTTATGGCTTCGGTAGTACCGTATTTGATACAGCAACATTTCGCATTGGTTTACTTAATCCTGGTGAAACACGAGCTTTTAGCAGCCGTATGAGCAATTTTGAAGACATGAACACTATAACGCGTTTTGAATCGACTGCCACGTATCAAAAGTAAGGATTCGGAAACTTTTAGGCAAATTGGTATATACATGATTGAACTACGCCAATCGAATATGAATACTCAACCTATGCAAGGATTGAAATGGGGAAACTAGGAAATAGTATTGCAGGACTTGCCGTCTGTTTTTCAGTCGGATCCTTCTCCCTTGCTCACGGTCAGGGGGCTCCTCCTCAACAGGTCATAGTATCGGTTAAAATCATCGAGTTTCAGACCTCTAAAGGTGTAGAGACAGGTCTTAGCGCTTATTTTGCCAATAGTCCACGTACCGCACCTGAAGGCGAAATTGTCACTGGGGGAACTTCCCTGAACAATCTGGATTTAACCTTCCCCACTTCTACAGCAGCAGGTATCACAGTTTTTCTCGATCGTATCCATCTCAATGATGGCGACCTGGAAATAGTGCTGCAAGCGCTTGTAGACGAAAATAGAGCGTTTATCCTGTCACGCCCCAGAGCGATGGTGAAAATTAAGGAAGCAACACCGACTGTTGTCGAGACGACGAATAAGATTCCTTATGAGAATACACAGGTAGTGGGATCTACAACGGTTCAAATTACATCCTTCCAGGATACAGGCGTGACGCTTAGCGTCACCGCACCGGATATCACAGATGACGATGGAAACTGGAATACCACCGATGACACGTATATTCAGCTTAAACTCCATACGGAAGTCAAAGAGGAAGGACAGCGTATCGTAATTGCGCTTGATGACCAATTGGCTGGTGGCGGTGATTTTTCTCTGGCACGTAATGCAATCAGCGTCCCGGAGTTCGTATCCCGCAGTATCGAAACCACTGTCTGGGTTCGAGACGGACAAGTACTTATACTCGGCGGTCTGTATCGTAATATTGAAAGCAGGAATCTYWYYWYYRYKMYRKGKSYSWYWMAMRRASMSGWYYWWGKSMMMKKTSCYKTWKRWMRYKWGRTWYYKGRAAWCKYYTTSRYATMTMSCCTATCCTCAACCATTGGCAACAAAAGCTCATCCCAATCTCGTCGAGAACTGGTATTTCTAATCAAAACCGAAATATGGCGCCCTTCCTTTTCTATTGATGATGATTTAGGTTTTGCAGAAGAAAAGGAAAAAGAGGAAGCGGAGCTGCCCTCTGATGTAGTTACCGAAATTACGGATATCCCAGAGGAGCCGGCCCCCAGTGACAACTAGACTCCTTCACATAATCCTCTGTTCGGCACTTTTTATAGTTGCGCCCGTATCTATGGCGCAAGATCCTGCTCCGGCTCCTGCACCTCCTGCTCCTGTTCCGGCACCTCCTGCCTTGAAAGATATACGTCAGGTTCAAATGCACGTTTGGATCAGCGAAACCACAGAACAGGGCATGCGGGACATTGGGGCGAATCTCAACTATACGCGCTTCAGCACTAACAGAGGGGATACTGTACAGCAGATTACAACCAATGTTTTCGACCCGCTCAATCCATTGTTTAATGTAACGCTGCCTGCACCGGATCAGACCAATTTCGACGCGCCGTTACGACCTGATCTGTCTGGGTCCTTGACCGATGGTGTTCAGACCCAAAGTGGCGCGGGCCTTAATTTCACTTTGTTCCAGAACGATAGCGGACGGATTGATGGATTGTTCAGAGGTATAGATGAAAATTCTGATCTGGATTTGATTTCCAAGCCGGAGCTACTGGTTATACATGGGGTGCAGGCCACGATTCATGCTGGGGGACAAGTACCTTATCAGGACATAAAATATGACACTAAAGGGAATGCCCAGCTGAATGTGAAATTTGAGGATATCGGGGTGAAGCTAGTGGTAACTCCGACTATTCTTGATAAGAACATGATCCAATTAAACATTGCTGAATTAAAGGTTACTGATATCACCCGGGTAGATAATATTCGTGGTGTAGATCTGCCTGTATTCGCTACACGTTCACAAACGGGGGTCGTCCTGGTTCCTAATAGCCAGGCGCTGGTTATCGGTGGTTTATCCAGTACGTTAACACGGCAATCTGAGCGTCGGGTGCCTCTCCTGGGCAAAATACCTATATTGGGGATACCGTTTCGAGGTCGCAAAGCAGAGGTGCGTAATACTCATTTGATGATTTTTGTTGCCCCTACCATCATTGATTTGAGAAAAATGACTCCCTCGGCCACAAACGCGCTTCAATTCTGGCAGCAGGGCAGTTGGACCAATGAAGAGACCATCGCCAGCGAGATACAATCCATGGAAGATGAGCTCTGATTTYYMWWWAYKYAGAAYSKSWTKYCATTTTTYTCTTGACCTNMCCCCCTNCTTWTTACTCAANRWKKCTRYCTATGATCCRYACAYTRAAAMRATTYAGCTTCGCCATCCTCACAGGATTACTCTTATTTTCCAGTTTTCCCAAGCTTRGTTTATTTCCCATAGCTTGGGTAGCTTTAGTACCGCTCCTGTGCCGAGTTCACCGAATGAACAGTCGACAGGCTGGCAGACAGTTTTTTGTTGCAGGATGTGTTTTCCATATTCTTCTTCTACAATGGCTCTTGTCCAATATCATGTGGGCCGGTGGCTGGGCAGTTTTCGGTTACGTGATGATGTGTCTCGCCCTATCTCTGTACTGGTGGCTCATGGGTTTCGCCTGGCACTGGATTCACTGCCGAAATCCAGCTGTAGGAAGCGCGATGGGGCTAGCCGTGTTGTGGGCCAGCATGGAATACCTTCAAGGCGTATTATTTACTGGCTTCGGGTGGAGTTCTTTGGCATATTCCCAAGGTCCGAATTTATGGATTTCTCAATGGGCATCCGTTGGGGGACATACACTTATTTCTGCCATCATCGTCTTCACGAATACGCTGGTCGCCTTGGCCGTCATGGAGAGGAAAGATCGATTTAAACGTGCTGCCGTAACGGGAATTTTAGTTGTCATCCTTCATGGTGTGGGCTATCTGTTTATGGATGACCCTGATTACGAAACCTATCCTATGACTGCCGGGGTAATGCAATCGGACTTTCCTCTGGAGATGAAATGGGATCGAGAATATACAGAGGAAATGATCTCAACGACGGCTTTTAAATCAGCCGTATTGGCTCAGCGCGAACCTGTTGATCTTTTTGTATGGCCCGAAGCCCTGGTTATGGACACCGTCAAAAAGCCAAGCATTCAAGCTCCTATGCTTCAACTCGTTCAAAATACGGGGGCTGATCTGTTTACTGGCTCTGTTCGCCTTGATGGTTTAAACAGCTACAACTCCAGCTATCTTCTGAAACCCGGCGGGACATTTTCCGATTATTATGACAAAATTCATTTGGCTCCTTTCGGTGAATATCTCCCCTTTGCCCGATACTTTCCCTTCATGTCTCAGTTGGTCCCTACCATAGGAAATATCGCCTCCGGTACAGAACCGAAAATTTTCCAGACCAATAACCGAGAAATGGGACCGTTGATATGTTTTGAAGTGCTTTTCCCGGATATGGCCTATACCTTACGTGAAGAGGGTGCAGATTTTTTGGTAGTTATTACCAATTTGGCGTGGTTTGGCTCCAGTAATRCTATCCCTCAGGAGTTAGCCATTGCGCGAATCCGGGCAATCGAAACACGTCTCCCGCTTATTCATTGCGCCAACACAGGAATATCCGGTGTGTTCGATCCGTGGGGACGATTCGAAATGGTAGACAAGTACATCGACCGGAACGGAAACATGTCTCAGCTTACTGATGGAGCCAAGCCAACAGACACCATCATGCGACGATTATCAGGGGTTTTTAAAATAGCCGCTCCTGAAAAACTCCCGCTAAAAAATGGGGTTCGCGTCTTTCCCTACATCACATGCGGCCTCAGTGTGGCTATGCTGCTCATTGGACTGGTTCTCCCAGGCCGTGCGAAACCCAGCGAGTAGAGAGTCGTGTCGAACGCCCGAGAGCACTCTAAATTTGCGGCCATCTTCGCTGCAGGCACACTCTTCAGCCGTATACTTGGCCTAATCCGGGATTTGGTATGGGTAGCGTTAATACCTGTGGCCTCTTTAGAAGCTTTTATCGTGGCATTTCGATTCCCCAACATGCTCCGGGAAATTATAGGAGAAGGGGCTTCTAACGCCGCATTCGTTCCCACATTCACAGAAGCACTTACGAAAAAAAATGAAGAAGAATTCCGGGAATTGGTATCGGCTGTTATGTCCGCCATGATCATAATTCTCGGACTCATGACACTACTAGGGGTGCTGTTGCTGCCAAGTATCATCAGCAGCGTAACTTTTCTGGAAAAATTTGTTGATAAGGGACCTATACCACCGGAAAAAATARCTCTCATCACAGAACTGTCCCTGTGGACCTTCCCCTATCTTTTCATGATTTGCATGGCTATATTCTGCATGGCGCCCCTCTACACTTTGAAACATTATGTGACCCCCTCGTGGACTCCTGCATTGCTCAACWTTGCCATCATCTTTTCCTGCGTGTTTTTCCGTAACAGTTTCGCGGAACCGGCTTATGCGCTGGTGTTGGGAATTTGGTTGGGCGGTATGGCACAGATGATTGTGCAATACTTGGCGTTGGGAAAATATGCCGGGATATGGRTACCCAATTTCAAACTCAACCATCCCGGTATCCGAACCATTCTCTGGTTATTGGTTCCGGTCATTATTGGACAAGCTGCCGGGGAAGTGAATCGCGCTGTAGACATTTTWTTTGCTGCTGCCCTGCCTGAAGAAGGGTCTGTACGATCCCTATTCTTAGCGAATCGATTGGTGCAACTGCCGTTATCCGTCTTTGCTGTAGCCACATCTGTGGCTATTCTGCCTTCCCTCTCCAAATCAAGTGCCATGGGACGAAACGATGAAATCCGAACTACCCTGATGCAAGGATTACGGCAAAGTTATTTTCTCGTATTTCCTGCCATGCTAGGTCTCATGGTATTGGGAAAACCTGTTGTATCGCTTTTATTTCAGTATGGTGAATTTGATACTGATGATGTTGATCGCACCGCGACGGCCTTGTGGATATATGCAGCAGGATTGCTAGCCTTTGCCTGGGTAAAAGTAACGGTGACCGGATTCTTTGCCGTTAAAGACACCCGCACACCTGTACTTATCGCTTCTGGGTGTATGTTGCTAAACATCCTTTTGAATTTTGTCCTCATTGGCCCATTGGGGTATCAAGGCTTGGCTTTATCCACAACCCTTTCCTTCACACTGAACTGCATATTTCTTTACGCCTTTCTCAGTGTTCGATTCGGACCTTTGTGGGACGCGGAATATCTCACAGGGCTTGGCAAGATGAGTATTGCCAGCGTATTCATGGCAGTCGTTGCATTAGGAACATATCGGATCACTTTGGGAGCCGTTCCCGATGATGGATTAATTTCCCGGCTGGCTTTAGTATTCGTCCCCATGGGACTTGCTGGAAGTGCCTATGCCATTATTTCCAGGTCATTACGCATCCCTGAATACGAAAATTTACGATCTCTCCTCCGAAGACGGTAAATTCGTAACTTGTTTATATAACTGGTGTTAAGGGATAGGCCTTATTGTAATCTCTTGACACTTCTTTTCACAAAATCACCTTTCACCATTCGCCAAATCTCGATTTTAGTGGTACATTTTCTATGTAGTGAGGATGATGTGAAGGCCTCGCAGGAACAATCCAGCTATAGGGAATTGCCAATGAGATCACATGTATTATTATTTTTGATGTGCCTGTCATCGTCCGTCTTGGGCTCCGTATTTACGATCAGCATGCAAAAGGCTGATGCGGAGGAGAAAGAGGTACCGAAAACTATTGAAGCGCAGGAATTCAGATTGGTTGATGCCAATGGAAATACCCGGGGTCGTTTTGGATTTTCCGGCTCCAAAGAAGATCAACGGCCGTATCTGAGTTTGAACAAAGTAGGTGGACATCAAATGCTATCTGTTGCTATCGACAAGGATGGTATGCCATTTATTCGATTGAATAATCCGGAAATGCCTCCCACGGCTATTCGTCAGCGCGGCGGTACGGATCGTCGGTTTAAATCCAACGAGCGGATCCCGTATTCGGATCGGACTAAACAGACTGACGATTAAATTTTCGATAAAAATTACTTTTCACCATTTACCCGGCCTGACTAATCAGGTTGGGTATTTTTTTCATCTTTACCAAATACACCGGAACGCCGCCAGTTTTCAATTTGTTCTTTGGAATACCCTGCTTCATGTAGAACATTTTTAGTATCTACGCCTTTTTCAACACCCGTGTGCTTATACTGGGGTTCAGCCTTGGAAAATTTGATGGGGAAAGCGACTTGTTTCTGATATCCGCCATTCGGCTTAGGCACTTGAGCCACCATATTTCGTGCTATCGCTTGGGGATGATCAAATGCCTCTGCGAGATTCAGTACAGGTTCGACGCATACATCCTCTGTTTCAAAAATAGCGCGCCACTCATCGAATGTTTTCTCGAGGAATATCTGACGGATTTCTTCTTTTACCGCATCCATTTCAGGCCCCGGCAGTCCATTTCGCTCAATTAAATCAGGGCGTCCGATAATCTGACAGAACCCTTTCCAAAACTTTGGTTCCAGACTCCCTACAGACATGTAACGYCCGTCCTGGGTACGATAATAGYCGTAATGAGTCCCGCCATTCAGCGCCATGGATTCGTAGTCCGGACTTTCCCCGCCCACCAGATATTGCGCGGCGGCGTATGCATTCCACATCAAGGCACCGTCGTACATGGACACATCAACGTACTGCCCTTCCCCGGTCTGTTGACGATGAATCACCGCAGCCAGAATACCGATGAYGGTYCCRAARGAACCWACCCCYACATCAGCRATCTGTACCCCCAGAGGAGCCGGACCCGTTTCTTTGCGTCCCGAATGGCTCATAATACCAGCAAGGGATACGTAATTATTATCGTGACCAGCCCGGTCCTTCAACGGCCCGGTCTGTCCATATCCCGTTAGAGAGCAATAGATGAGTCGAGGATTGACCTCTGCAAGAGTCTCGTAATCCAAGCCAAGTCGCTTCATCACTCCTGGACGGAACTGCTCCAACACGATGTCATATTCCTGAATCAAATCCTTTATAATATCCCCTGCATCCGGGTGTTTCAGATTCAGAGCGATGGATCGTTTRGAKCGATTRAGGAAGGCATGRCCAGCRGAGATKCCRTCATCGAAGGGKGGWCGAGAGCGRGTCATGYCCCAGCGATCCGGYGCYTCYACYTTWACTACRTCCGCYCCCATGTCCGCCAGCATCATACTGGCAAAAGGACCGGGCAGGAGGGTCGAAAAATCCAGAATCTTTAACGATGAAAAAACAGACATGGGCGGCTCCTGTGCGATTACACGGATTTAGTTTTCAAGACATTATCACGGATAGCGGATTTGATGATCTTGCCCGCACTATTCTTTGGCAAAGGTTCGTTTTGTATCCATACTTTTTTGGGCGTTTTATAACCAGCTAATTGAGTTCGACACCACTGTACCAATTCATCAGAGTCGGCTTCAGATTCTTTGTGAATCGAAACCACACCATACACCATCTCACCCCATTCTTCGTTGGGCAGACCAACGACGGCTGCCTCGACAACAGCAGGATGCGCATTCAAAATATGCTCCACTTCCGCTGTGTACACATTAAATCCGCCGCTGATTATCACATCCTTTCTGCGATCTACAATCCAGTAGTAGCCATCATTATCACGATAGGCCATGTCACCCGTAGCTACCCATCCATCGATGATCGTCTTTCTCGTTTCTTCTTCATCCCGCCAATACTCGGTCATGGTATTCGGACCTTCTACCATGATCTCCCCTACCGTATCCGGCTTGGTGATAGTTTGCCCGGAATCCGATACAAGTTTCACCTTGTTGATAGAGGTGGGCTTTCCTATAGAGCCCAGCTTGGGATTGCCTGGACGGTGTTCTTCATGGCGAAGAGACGTGACGGGATGCAGCGCCTCGGTAAGACCGTATATCTGAAGAAGAGACGTACCCAAGACCGCGATGACCTGCTCCAGCTTATCCACTGACATGGGCGCTCCACCATAAGAAATTGTCCTGAGACTGCTCATGYCACGTTGATGAAATGACGACGATGCTACCATGCGCTGAAGCATGGTAGGCACGGCGAACATAGTCGTTATGTTTTCTTGTTCGATGATCTCCAGAACTGCTTCCACGTCAAATTTAGGCATAATAATATTGCAACCGCCTGCGGCAAGAATGGGATAAATCAACGCCGCTGAGGCATGGGTCAGCGGGGCGGCGTGGAGAACCTTATCGTCTGCTGATAGCGAATGCAACTGCTCCTGAAGGTTAGACAGCGAAGCCAGATAAGCGCGATGGGATAGCACAGCCGCCTTGGCTTTGCCCGTCGTACCCGAGGTGTATCGCAGACGGGCTGTGTCCCCTTCTTCGATGTGAATATTGGGACGCATTGCCGGGGAACTGGTTAGGAGGGTTTCATATTCCATCGCATTGGGTAAATTCTTCGGTGTGGTATCTTTTCCTTCATCTACTACGATGTATCGAACAGCTTTTAATTCATATTGAGTAGTCCAATCGATGGAAGGAATGAGATCATATAGTTCCGGTGTACTTACCATGATGCCAGGATCTGTTGAATCAATTACCAAGGCCACCTCGGGCCAGGTGAGACCGGCGTTTAGCGTAACCCAGATGCCGCCGCATTGAAGACAGGCCAGTTCTATTTCCAGAGCCTGATGACAATTCGGAAGCCAGGCTAAAAGTACATCGCCCTTCTTCAGTCCCAGTGACAACAAACCTTGAGAAAGGCGATCTATCCGATCATACAATTCGGAATAGGTATACTGGATAGAGCCGTCTTGAACCGCGATAAGGGAATCGTATTCAGAAGCATTTTCGCGGATTTTTTGTACTATATCCATGATTTACTGGCTCAGCAATGTACGTCCGATAACCTTCATCTCCAGGATGGGTTCCACCCCTTCAAATATGGGCAACACCAGGGCATCCGCCACATACCGGGATATGGCATATTCCTCCGCGTAACCCCATCCCCCATGAAGCACCTGGGCGGCCTGACTGATGTTGACGGCAGAGCGGCAGGAGAAGAGCTTGGCCATGGCCGCCTTGAGTCCTGCATCTTTTTGACCATCATCCATTGCACGAGCAGCGGCGTAGGTTAGCTGGCGCGATGCTTCCAGCTGTACCGCCATTCTCCCTATTTCATATTCTGTGTTTTGAAAAGAGGCGATGGGCTGTCCAAACTGGGGACGTTCCGTGGTGTACTGTACTGCGGCATCAAGGCATGCCTGGGAAAGTCCGATTGCCCGGCCTCCCGTTTGGAGGCGACCCGCAGTGAACCCTCCCATTTGCAGATAAAATCCCTTACCCAATCCGTCTTCTTCACCTACCATATTTTCCGCAGGAACAAAGTAATCCTCGAATTGAAGAGAGAAAGAATGCATGCCTCGATACCCCAGAGTCGCATCGGCCTTTCCCAAAAGTCTTCCCCCATCAGGTTGAATCATTTCGAATTCATGGCCTGTAAAGGAANTTTTTTCTACGATAAATAAGGATAACCCTTTGTGACCTGATGATGGATCCGAGTCAGTACGCGCCAGTAGAGCGAGGATGTTGGCACGACCTGCAAAGGTACACCAGGCTTTGGCCCCGTTGAGTAGATACCCGTCCTTACCCCCCACGCTATCGGCTACAGCGCGACAACTCACAGCGGCCACATCTGATCCAACGTTCGGCTCGGTCACCGCCACGGCTACCATGAGTTCACCGGAGGCAACTCGTGGCAGCCAGGCCTTCTTTTGGTCCTCTGTACCACCTGCCAGCAGTGCTTTAGCCAGTATTTCCGGACGTGTTATCAGGCTCCCTGCGGCGGGTAATGATGCCGCAGATAACTCTTCTGTAGCCAGTATCATCATCAGGTTGCTCATACCCACACCGTCATATTGCTCGGGAATGGACATGCCGAAATATCCCATCTCTGACATTTGTGTAATGATGGTTTCTGGAACAAGCAGGTCTTCCCGATGGATGGCCTCTGCCAGGGGAGCAACAATATCCCGGGCAAACTTACGAGTGGAATGGCGAAGTTCCTGCTCATCCTCCCCACCACCACCGTTGACATTTATGGGGAGGTTATTGTCCGCGCCGTGTTCCAGGATCCAACGCCCGATGTTGCGGTAGGCATCTTCCGAAACCGTTTTTTGCGCATCGGGTATCATGTCTTGAAGCGTTGACATATCAACTTCAGGAAAATACACGGGGACTTCATGTACCAATTCACGAAGCGTCTCACCGCCAAACAGACATGCCATATCCTCAATCGGCACGCTGGTCTTGCCTTGTACCCAATCAGCATAATTCAGTATAGCTTGAAGAGCTTCAAGGCGTGTGGCCCATCCCGCCACCTTACGTGTCATCACTTGATGGTCGTCGATAGACTTCCCGTTTAGCGTCTTCTTTTGGGCGGCTCCTATGACTTCAGTAAACCATTCCCGAATATTCTCGTTCATACGTATGTACTGATCAAGGTCGTTCATGCTATCCATTTCGTTTGGGCATGAGCACCCAATAATCCAAATCCAGCACCACATGGGGCAGGTATATTTCCCGACCTTTAGCCTCATCCTTTTTTTTCAGTGTTTTATCCCCTTCATTGGGGCACTGATTTTTATATGCCGCCAAGCGTAGGCGCAATGCACCTGCCCGGAAATTATCTACCAATTCTGCCTTCTCCAGCACTTCCGTGGCGGCATATAGGGTATCTCCGGCAAAGGTAGGGTTGGTGTGGGCACCTCCATTCCAGGCCAGAATACGAATCGCATTCTCCAGTCCCACAAAATTGAGTGCGCGAGCCACTGATATGATGTGTCCGCCATAGATGAGTCGTTTTCCGCCGGGAGTCTGCTCCATGGCACGGGCATCAAAATGAASCTTGGCGGTGTTCTGGTAGAGACGGGTGGCCGAGGCATGTTCTGCATTTTCCAGCGTCATACCCGCATTGTTTACAATGTGCTCGCCTACTTCATAGTCTTCGAAGAAATGGGGCCCGACAGCTGGAGATTCCGTTATTGTGTCCAAATTACATTCGCCGTCCGCAGCGAGCGATTCAGCTGGAACGACTGATTGAAGACGAGGGATCACCTGTTCCCCCATGGGGGTAGAGAAGTTTTTCTTGTTCACCATGACCCATCGGCAAAAGGAGAGAATACAATCATCGTTTTGATTGTAGCCTCGAGTCAACACATAGACATTACCATTTTTCCCGCTGCTATTATCCTTCTTACCAATGATTTCCGTCACCGCACGCAGGGTATCACCTGGATATACGGGGCCCYGAAATCGAACTTCTGCATATCCCAGATTTGCCACAGCATTGAGGGATATATCCGGAACGGTTTTACCAAATATGATGTGAAACACCAGCAGATCATTAACCARYTCRCGGKYATASCCGATTGACYGGGCGAAACCTGAATCGCWATACAGAGGATTACGATCACCGGTGAGCGCCAGATAGAGAGACTGATCGCCTTCCGTAACAGTGCGGCCGCCAACATGATTAATTATATCGCCTACGCGGAAATTTTCGAAAAAGCGTCCGGGGTTGGATTTCGTTCCCACGTCATCCCCCTTGAAGCTCTTGCTGCTCTGTGTCTGAAATGATACCCAGACCGTACGCCTTGTTCGCATCCAAGGAACCCCACGCCGCCGCACGACGCAGACGAGCGCGTAAATGCCGATCTGTAGCTCTATCAGCCATATATTCGCCTTTTCCGGTTCCCAGCATAGCCGCACCTGCGCCCGCTGCCACGCTTTGATGGTAAGCCTCGATCTCTTCCAGGTCCTTGGCTATCTGAGTCTGCGGGATGGCACCGTGATAAGCCACCATCACCATAAGCAGCTGAAGCGGATGGCCTACCCATTTCCCCGTCATACCCAACTCGATGCCGTGTAGGGAATCGTCATAGACTTCTTTCAGCGCATCCAGAATCTTATCTTTATTTTCAGACTGCTGTTGAGCCGTCAGGTCTGCCCCGCGATGAAGCGGAGTAGGATAATTCAACGTCATGCAATCGATAGCCGGTACGTTGGCCGCGCCAGCCATATTCACAATTTCGCAGCGAGCCCAGTCGCACACCGGATGATCATTTTCAATACGAGGCAGATTGGTGTCCGCGCTGTAGTCCGCTATGCCCCAAATGATTCCGGCTAGGCGTGGCATACAAGCCTGGGTGACTTCACGTAGTTGAGACAAGCAATAACCCGATTCCACGAGAAATTCAAGTTTAATCTGATTCTCCTGAAGCCCCAGCTTGGCTTCCRCCTCGGTAAGAATGGAACACACCCATTCAATTTCTTTCGGGTGCTCTGTCTTGGGCCAAACTATCCCGGCAATAGGATAATTTTCGGGCGCACGGCCTTCTGCCACAGCGGGCAGTACCGTGAGAAGATCATCCACGCAACTCTTCAGTGCCAATCCTGACGGTCTGAAAAACGGCAGGGTTGTCCCCCAATCATTTTCTGTAAAACACCGCACGGCACCTTTTCGCGCTTTTTGGCTGGACTCCTCCGTAAGCGCCACTGCGTCTTCCGCATCTACCATCACAAAAGGAGAATGTTTACTCTCTCTATTAATAAACAATTCCACATCAGCAAGTGGAGCACCTGTCCGGTTGGCAATATCGTCGGCATTGATGGCGAATCGATCAAGAACCTTGTTTACCGCTGCAAGTCCTCGAATCGCTTTCTCCGGGGTTCCTGATGCCGGGGTGGTGAAATGAGCCTGTTGATTCCAGTATTTAAGCGGGAGATCGGCATATCCCTGCTGCCTATTGACCAACAACTCGGGGCGACCCGTTTTTGCCCACTCCGACAATGTCGTAAAATCGCCATGCACTTCTATAGGACTATCCGTTGATTCACTCATTGTATTCTGAATACTTTCTACCTGACAGGTAACAACTCCGATTCCAGAGCCAGACGGCGTTTGATCATACTATTCCCGATTATAGTACCAAGAATCACCAATGCGCCTACATAAAATCCGCTGGGCATACGTTCCGACTCGCCGAAGATGGCCAATGCCATAATGATGGCATAAATAGACTCCAGATGAGATTTGAATATTTTCTTATCCATTGATGTATACCTAATGAGATTTACGTCCATTACCATGGGTATTTCACCCAAACAATGCGCCCACTATACCGCTATTGCTTTATACGTCCAAATTGATGAGAATAGACAACAACATCGTGAAGATGTAAACCAATTCGATCCATTCACAGTCAAAGAGTTGGTGAGATGTGTGTACAGGATTTTGGGAGGAGGAAAAGTTGGGACACCGTGGCGAATCTACCTCCATATCCTATACGCTGAAAGCCATTGGTATCGCTATGGCTGTGTTGCTCCTATTGATTTTGGGTGCCATCTGGTTTGGCCCGGAAAAACCTGAGCAGCCCGCAGTTTCAGTGATTACCTTCGAGCCTCCCCCGCCTCCTGAATCAACGGATTTCCAATTCGAGCCTATTGATGAGTCCAGGCCGTCCCGGGCWGGAAATTCCGCCAAGTCGAAAGAAGTCRTACCCAATGACATTGTGGCAGAAGGCCATCCGCTGACAGGAATAGTACGTGACTCCAAAACCGGCGAACCTGTTCCTGATGTTACCGTACAAATTCTGTGGAATCGTACACCAGAAGAACTGGAGATATTTGAACGAGAGCATAAGGCTGTACTCACAGAAAAAAGTGAGGATATGGGAGATGCACTAGATGACGTACTCGCCCGTTTGGGCAACCAGATTAGCACCACTTCTCTACCTGATGGATCATACGAAATTCTGGTACCCCAGGATCGGGTGTTGTCTGCACGCTTCGAAAAGCATCGTTACATCCCTGCTTCGTACGTGGACCTGTACTACGCCGCCCAGGATGATCCAGGCCAACTTGATGCTACATTATCCAACGGCGCGTCCGTTTCCGGCAGAGTGATATCTACAGATGCAGGTATTGAGGGGATGTATATCAATATTCGCAACAGCAGAATTGATGACATTGCGAGTTTGCCCAATGATGAAGAAACCGATATGATCGTATTTATCGAGGGTGAATATACTGATGCAGATGGTCGATATCGAATAGCGGGACTGGTACCGGGGGACTATGAAATCGACGTTGTGTATAGAAACACTCGTTATAAACCGGGTCGTACTCTCCCTTTTCAGCGGATAAATATTTCGTATGATGACGAAGAACGTCAGAATGTTGACTTTACACTCAACCGAGGAGGCTTGGTTTGGGGGTACACCGTTGACCCACAAGACAAGACTCCTATCCAGACAAATCTCTTCCTGGTAGGCCCTGAAAATATGATTACACAGGGCATCAATGCATTTTTTACGGCTGCCTTTGAAGGTGAGGATGAGGTGGAATTTTACGGGGGCACATCGGATTCCGACAAAAAGGGATATTACGAAATTGTGGGAATACCCCTGAATCGGGAATGGCAGGTCTATGCCATATCCAAAGATCGGGCACCGCAATTATCCGATCCGTTTATTCTAACGGAATCGAATTTGGACGTACGTATTGACATGAACATGTTTGACGGCACGTCTATAATTGGGAAAGTAGTAGACACCAAAGGACGTCCGATTAGTGAAGCAGAAGTATTCTGTATCCCCCAATTCTCAGAAATATTCTCCCCCTTTAATTCGGCGAAAACATTCCGTGAAGATACCAGCGATATCGACGGAAATTTTACACTTAATGATATGCCTGCAGGAAGTTATCAAATTTATGCGTTCAAAAAAGGATTTAAATATACGGTGACAGGTGACCCGGTCTTCCCGGACGGTTACAGAGATATTACGAACAAGCGTATTGTATTGATCCCGGTTGATCACGGGGAACATACCATCTTTGGGCAAGTTACCGATTCACAAGGCCGTGCCATCTCTGGAGTCATGGTTAATTTGGCTGGTGGCTCACTTGCCAGTTTGGATTTTTCGGATCGCTCTGTGGAAACGGATAGTCGAGGCGARTACCTCTTTGAAGGTGTGKCRCTAGGCAAATATTTRATGAACCTGGAGAAAGAAGGCTAYCCRGGYAAGAATRTWATCAAGGTCTATTTGGACAGGCCGACGGATGTGGTCATGGTTGATGCCATTCTCGTGCGAGGACGCGTGCTGGTTCGTGAAACGAATCGTCCGCCAGACCAGGCATATACCGTTACTGCATCCGCAGCATTGGAAATAAAATCGGGTTTCCTTGAACAGATACAAAATGCCGTCTCAAATTCTTCTTTTGGTGCATCCAGGACTTTCTCCGAGCCGGACGGGTCTTTCGAACTGCCGCTTACTGCTGGYAATTACACGCTCACTGCACGGAGCGCAGATTTCGTTCCAGACAGAACAACCCTCAATYTAGAGGCCGGATCACCCCCGTCCGATATTATTCTGTATATTTCCTCAACAGGAGCCGTCGTGGAAGGATATGTTCGTACCATTGACGGAGCCAGTCCGCAAGGCGCAAATGTAGTTTTGCGAGCCAGCAGTGACGGATCATTGAATTTTGAAGATCTGGATAACCTCTTTAGTGCGAAAAGCTATCGTGTTGGTGCCGACGGTGTTTTCCGATTCGAGAAATTATCGCCGGGCGAATACACCATTCACGCGCGTCATTCCGGGTATGCCAACGGCGAAAGCGCACCCATTGAAGTACGGGAGATGAGTCGGATCAGCGGCGTAGAAGTCCGATTAACCCAAGGGGGTTCGCTGGAGGGATACGTTTACGATGGCAACGAAATTTTACCCAACATTATGGTCATGGTTATCAGTGCCAATTCCCCTTCGACTACAACCACCGATGCTAATGGCTTCTATTTCTTCGACGGGCTTTCTCCGGGTAACCATGAAATCACTGCCATGTCTGTTATACTCCCGAACATTGATATTTTTAATACTGAAATTCCTAATCTCATTGATACTGATACTGTTCTTATTGAAGAAGGAAAGGTTACACGATTTGATATACGAAAGTGATACCGACGAATTTGGAATTCAAGTATGGCTGTAATCGAAATGGAAAATGTAGAGGTTTTCTACGATGATTTCCAGGCGCTAAAAGGGGTTTCATGTTCTATTGAAGGTGGAGCAGTAGGCTTGCTGGGCCCCAACGGTGCTGGCAAAAGCACCATGATGAAAACTTTCCTGGGCTTCAATCGGGCCACGTCGGGTTCGGTGCGTATCCTGGGTCACGATATGCCCGGCGGTGCGCTCCAAGTTAGACAACAAATGGGATATATGCCCGAAAGAGAGGCGGTAAGCCCTAATATCAGTGCCGTATCATTCCTTACCTACTGCGGCGAACTGCTGGGCATGACCCGCATAGATGCGCGGGAACGGTGTCACGAGGTCCTCAATTATGTTGGTCTGGGCGAGAGCCGATACCGAAATATGGAGACCTTCTCTACGGGCATGCTGCAGCGAACCAAACTTGCCCAGGCGCTCATCCATGATCCAAAAATACTGCTGTTGGATGAGCCTACAAACGGTCTGGATCCAGAGAGCCGTCTGGAAATGCTGGAATTGGTACGCGACTTGGCACATAACCGAAATGTGACTGTACTCCTATCCTCCCACCTGCTTCCTGATGTACAGCATGTTTGCGATTACATTCTTATCATCAATGAGGGGAAGGTGGTTCGGGAAGGTGTCATATCCGAGCTCACGGCTATGCAGGATCATCATTTTGAAGTACGGGTTCGGGAAAACAAGAATCGCTACATGGAAGCCCTTACGCAATCGGGTTATCAATGCCGTGAAATGAAAACCGGAGACCTGTTGGTTATACAGCCNCCCGGNTAAAACGCCTCGGGATTTATTTACGTTGGCACGGGATTGCGAAACCCAGGTGCGGCATTATCGACAGGCTCGCGAGTCTTTATCGGACGTGTTCATGGAAGCTATCGGAAAGGAATCCTGATGCCCATCTACGAGCAAACGTATAGAGAATATGATGGGGTATTACGTCCCCATTTCCGTTGGTGGATCATTATCATGCAGGAATTGCGCGTCCTCATGAAGTCACGCTTTTTCAAACTTATTATGTTAGGTGCCTTGCTCCATATTCTGGCTCGCATGCTCCAAATCACTCTTTTCCATACCGTCAACCAAGACCCCAATAATCCTCTGGCGGATATTTTCAGTCAATTAGCTGCGTTATCGGTAAACAGCAGTATGTTCTACGATTTYATTCGCATACAAGGSCCWATGGTATTYATYCTGATARTTTTTACYGGRTCGGGCATGATAGGAAACGACTTCAACAACAACCTTATGGAAATTTATTTTTCAAAACCCATCACTTGGGTGGATTATGCCATTGGCAAGATCGGCACGCTTGTTCTTCTGGGGATGATCATCACCGCGATACCCGGCATTTTGCTTGTTGTTCTTCACAACCTACAACTACCCGGCGTAGAGACTATCAAGGATTCCTGGTGGTGGCCCTTCGCCATATTGGGATATTCCCTAGCCATCATCATGCCCTGCGTGTTAGGCGTCCTGGCCAGTTCCGCGCTCATTCGCAGCAAGAACTTCGCCGCTGTGGGGATCTTTATGATTCTCATTGCCAATTCCACCATGGGAGTAATTCTGGGAGAAGTTCTGAAAAACAATAACTACCGTATTCTTTCTTTCCCCATGGCTGTGGGGCGTATCGGGCAGCAATTCTTCAAGGAAGGACGACTCATGTTTGAACTGCGATGGGAATGGTCGCTGCTCTACGTCGTCCTTGTATGCCTCATTTCAGCCGCTATCATATTTAGAACGGTTCGCCGTGCGGAGATGGCCGCATGAGTGCCCTCATCGAAATAAATAAATTGTCCAAATGGTTCGGCGAAGTGGTGGCGCTAAATAACCTCACGCTAAGTATCGGACCCGGTGTTACTGGTCTACTGGGTCCCAACGGCGCGGGGAAGAGCACACTATTCAAGACCATGCTCGGGTTGTATGCCCCCAGTCGAGGAGAAGTACGCGTTTTAGGAAAATCTCCTCGAAATAACCTGCATATTCTCCGTATGCTGGGGTACTGTCCGGAGACCGATAAATTTTACGAAAATATGACCGGGTATGAATTCGTCTATTGGCTTAATCGGCAATGGGGCATGACGAATAAGGAGGCGCGGATTTCCGCTGAGGAAGCATGCGACATCGTGAGTATGACGGATAGAATGCACGATGCTATCGAGGAATACAGCAAGGGAATGCGGCAGCGCATCAAGTTGGCTCAGGCCTTGTCCAGCCGACCGGAGCTGTTATTTTTGGATGAGCCTATGGGTGGACTGGATCCCCAGGGTCGAGAAGAGATGTTTTCTTTAATACGACGATTGGGTGACAACGGAAAATCAGTCGTCGTTTCCAGCCATATCCTCTATGAAATTGAACGGGTCACGGATAACATAGTCCTGCTCTACAACGGGACTATGCTGGCCCAGGGTAAAGTACGGGAAATACGCGACTTAATTGATCGACACCCCCACACCATTATTGTGGAATGCGATGATCCGCGCAGTTTGGCAGCCCATTTTACGGAAACGGAATCTACTATCAACGTAGGATTCGAAGAAGATAAATTTATATTACACACCCGCGATCCCAATCATGGGTTTCARAAATTGAAYGAAYTWTTCCTGCAGGATTATTCGGGCATACATTCCATTCAATGCACCGACGACGATYTGCAGTCCGTATTTGAATATTTRGTTAAATAGGATACGTGATAYATGACTGAACAAACATTAGAAACACGCTTGGTAGAATTCCTCCAGGGCGCTCAACCACCCAGGGGCAGTTACTTTAATGCCATGCGCTCTTCCAGCGGTCACGCCATCACCATGATGATTCGCCAAAAACGTATTATCCTGGCAACTCTAATTTGCTTCTTGCCCGTAGCCATCCCGGTTATGATGGTTTTCTTCAGCCGAGATCCTTATGCCCAAGAAGGATTGACGACCTTCATTAATTTGATTACCAAAGTTCATATACAGGTTCTGTGTCCGCTATTGGCGTTATTTTTTGCTACTATGCTCATCGGTCAAGACGTGGAATCTCAGACCATTCCTTTTATTCTAACTCGACCTATCCCCCGGTCTGCGTGGATTTTGGGACGTTATTTTGCCTTCCTATGTATTGCTGGAGGTATCATGGCAACATCCATTTTTCTTACATTCGGTGCAAGCACTGCACTGGAAGGACTTGCAGTAAACGCGGGCGACCTGAAACTCGCAACGCATTTTGTAGGTACCGCTGGCATGTCGTTAATCGGATATGGTGCCTTGATGATGTTCCTGGGGGCTGTATCCAAACGACCCATCATTATTGGTGTCGTGATAATTTATGGATGGCAGCCCATAGCGAACGTTATCCCCGGACTAATCGATTTTTTCACACTCAAAAAATATGTTGACACGCTCTTACCGTCTCTGGCGGAGCATCTCATGACCACCAAATTCGATACGACGATGGGAGAGTTTTCAAAATTGGCGTATGAAGTATCCCCCACTCAGGCGGCGATCGCCTTATTGATTATTGCAGCAGCATTTATTATGCTTTCTGTGGTGACCGTACGTTTTCGACAATACGCCACATCCCACGCTCAGGGAGATTAAGTCATAGCACGACCATCACGAAAACGACCCTTTCGGCGAAATATACTTATTCTCATGGGGTTCGTCGTGCTGTTCGCCGTACCCGTCGTAGGCGTTCGTTTCGTCAACACCACCCCCGTATTGATTAACCCTGARCTMTATGAAAGCCGGAAYGCKMTYMGKRYWAAYCCAGAGTTGAAYGGRTATRATGACCTSGTWRMMGCRCTMWMRCTAWTTCCYMAMAAGCCTTCACTGCAGTTGGCCACGGAAGATGGTCGCGAAGTGATCTATATGCCGCTTTCAAATACCGTCGGGAACATGCTCAAAGTAGCACGCCCCGACGACGATCCAGAGCTCCTAAAATATCTGGAAGATTGTCAACCTTCTTTTGACAAAGTATCACTAGCGATCCAAAAGCCCTATATACACTACCCCCTTCCCCCTGTCGTGGAATGGCAGTTCAATCCCACATACATGTTTATCGATATTTACCCCCTTATCAATACAATGGCCAGCGCGGCACAATCGAATATTCTCCAGCAAAATGACATCGCATCTGGAATAGACCTGCTGCAACAGCTTCATTTACTCCACGCGCTACTAGTACCTGAATTGGAAACCTATATGGGCCGATATGGTGTTTTATTGCTGAATATAACCAAGCATATTTCGCTTTCACTGAATGACAAGATCACCATCCGCCTACTGCTCGACATGCTGCAAAATACGGACCCGTTATACGGTGAGCCTGATCAAATTCTAAATCGCTGGCACAATATCGTCGACAACTGCATTATGTATCCTCAATCGGGCAATATGGCAGAAGGTGCTATGAATTTCTCCATGCGAATAACCCTTTGGCAATTTCAACGCGCCGCCAAATTCCTAATTGAAGAGGAAAACGATATGTCACCACTCCTGCAGCTGCCTTCGAGTTCCTATATCGACTGGACGGAAGAACGTGGCTTGAAAGGGTTTAATTTCATCAATAATGTAGAGCGGTATGCTATTTCAACCATACTTTCCGATTTATTATTAGCTAGAATTCACTATTCAGGATTTATGGCAAACAAGATTCTGCTGGCTGCGAAGTTGTATAGAATTGACAACGGCGTGTTCCCAGATACTCTTGAGAGTCTAGTTCCAGTGTATCTGCCTGAAATTCCCCAAAATGGATCGGCGGACACACCGTTTATTTATGCTGACAAGGGCGACTACTTCGAATTAGCAGTGGATGGCTACAGCACTATGGGTTATTGGGGGGAAATACGAACTTCGAAACGTCATTACTTTTTCGATGCTGATGATTTTGGATTTACTGACACTGAAGAACAGACTGCTCAGGCAAAATAAGTATGGGCTGTGCGTACCGCGTGAAGGTTTTCCTCGAAGTGTTTGAAGTTCTGCATGTCTGCATTCACCGCATCCAATCCGTGTTCCACCACAAAGGCATAGGATCGCTGATGCGGCGTCAAGGGAGCTTTCAGCAAACGCTGGTCATAAAAGGCATTAAACGCGCTATCGTCTCCTTTCCCGGCACTGGTTACTGGGGCTATTAAACGACCTGCTTTCATTCCGATAAGACCGATTCCTGCAGCACGCGCTTTGTCCAGCACGGGCTTCAACTCTCTCAGCGAAGGTGTACCCGCCAGCATTTGGCGCTTCTTCCAGTCGTACCATCCAGCCGGCGTAACAGCCACCATAACCAAATCGCATATACCCGACGCGATGGCTTCTTCTACCACAGCCTGGGCATTCTGGTGCGTACTGACACCGACATGCCCGACAGTACCGTCCGTCTTTACCTTCTCGAAGGCACGAATCATCTCCTCACTGCGAAGCAGACTTGGCTCGTTGAATCCCTGGATAAGATACGCGTCGATATAACCGCTCTGTAAATCTTTCAGGCTTCCGTCAACAAGATTAAGCCAATATTTTGCTGCCGATTTTGCATAGGCTACACTTACGTCGTCACCCATGGCATGTTCTTCACTGGATCGGGCATATCCCTTTGAAGTAATCCATATATCCCCATGATGACGCTTCGCAAAAGCCGCCAGATGCTGCTCGGCACCCTTGTAATAGTCGTTGGACCCCACATCGTAGTAATTGATTCCGGCCTCAAAAGCTCTATCCAGCAGACGAACGGCCTTGCCGCCTATCAACGCAGCACCGCATCCGAATATAAGCTGGCTCGTCATGAAATTCGTACGGCCCAGTTTTCGGTATTTCATTTTATCGGTACGTTCATTGCGATGATCTAAAGCATCAACCGCTCCTGCACGCCTGGATATACCACCGACCACTCCAGCACCAATGACCGTGGCACTTTGCTGTATAAAGTCTCTTCGGTTTATTTTGTTTTTGCTCACCATGTCTCCAGTGAAATTAGTGCCCTAGTAGATGCTTGGCATCATTTCGAATATCCAGCAAGAATGAATGGGACTTCTCAAAATTCGTGAGTAAATCCCGATCAAAGTCGCGTATTTTCACGCACACCTCTATAAAATCTTCATGGGTCATCGTCCAGGAATAATGGAATATCGTAGTGAATACCTCTTCCACATTCTCTGGAGTGATTGGTTCATCCAATTGCCAAAATATTTTTCCCAGCGTTTCTCTATCTTTTTCCTGCTGACTCACGTCTTTTCCCAACAACATGTCGAAACGAGTCTGGCGAATACGCGTCGCCACCAGGATAGAACCGCTGCAGAAAATAGCCAGCAGAAAAATCGCGGCTGGAACCAACAGACCAGATGAAAGGCCCAACTTCCCCATCACRTCTGCCGTTAATATATATGTRCTCGCTTCCACCTGYAYAGGTCTCCATAGTKAWYGGYYTYTTACTCTAAAGCACAGGGGTAAAAAGTTCAACCACTGATTCGCKGTCTTGAAWCCATCCAGAAMAGTAACGTATSATTCTRACGTAATTCCCGCCCCGATAGTTCAATGGATAGAACAAGTCCCTCCTAAGGATTAGATCTGGGTTCGAATCCCGGTCGGGGCAGGAAATAATTAAATATCCTAATGCTAATTTAGTCGAATTTAAAACCTTGTCCATCAAACCAATCGCGCAGGTCAGTGGTATCCTCGTTGCCCAGTCCCGAATCCGAAACTTTTCGCTCCCCCACCTGTTCGTCATAAACAGCTTCAAGTTTACGAATCTGCTCGGCTAAATCTGGACGCTGCTCTACCACCTTGTTAATTTCATCTTCAAAAGTCTTTATTTCTGCATAAAGTGATGTAAAATCGATATCCAAGCTCAACAACGACGCAGCCTTGCGGGCTACAGACTCTATACATTTTACATTTCTGCCTTGAACATAAGGCGGTATACCGGCAACTATGGAGTACATCTCAAATCCTCTCTCCCGCGCTATGGTGATGAGGAAACTGGAGAAACTCGATGGGCCTTCGTAATAGGTTGGAGTCATCCCTATGGCTTCTACCTTGTCACGTTGATCGTCGCGTGTAAACGAACTATAAAATAAAGGTTCCCGAGTATGCGGTACCATGCTGGCTACACTTCCTAAAAAACAAATTCGGGATACATCGTGCGCCTCAGCAACATCAAACAAGGCATTCGCATATCTTCGCCATTGCAATTGAGGTTCTTTCCCTTGAAGCAGAATCGTGTTCTTTTCTTCACTATAGAAAAACGTGTTGGTTGGCTCATTCAATTCTACAACCAGCCCATTCTCAATTTTTGCGTGTGGACGAAACATAGCGGATATTTCCATCGATCCGGGAACATTGTACACATAAAAATCATCCGGGATTATTTCTCCCAGAACGTCCGCCCTGGTCTCTTTTGCGAAAAAACCCACGGTACCTGTGGAGACCTCTCCTCCGTCCATCCACCCGGAAAACCCCAAAAACATACTGGGTCTTTGAAGCTGCGGGTGCCTGGTTATTGATAAATGCTGATTATCCATATATGATTATATACCCATCTTTGTGATTCGGTTCAGACTCCATTGTACCCAGCGAGGCAAATGCGAACCAAATTATTCGTGATGCGAACGATAGTGTTCCGCTAATACATCCCGTCCAAAATCATTCTCGTAATCACGCCACACCGTATGCACATGGTTAGCGTTATTTTGAATATTGTCATACTCGATCAGAAAAGACGTACCATGAACCCGATAATAATGCGGATGACCTATTCCCGGAACCGTATCTCCCATCCATGCAAAGTAAATATCGTCTCCGGATTCGGATACCCGTTGTTTACGAATACCACGAAGATCCAAGGGCACATTGTTAATATATTCTTCGATTAAAATTTGTAATAATTTCTGTTGCTCACTCGTCATATCAGACTTTTTCAGTCCTTTCTGAGGTACAACTTCAAAAGACACTACTGACATATTTCGAGTATGGATATCGTTAGGAGCTTTATCAGAAATAAGCGCTGTTTTACGCTGCGCTTTATCTAAAGAATTAAGCAATGCCCGTGCTTTATTTTCTTCCTCCCCTAATACACGAATCCCTTTTCGCGGCCCGTCTTGAACTTCATGTGGTTCGGAACCCATGAATAGCGGGGACGACGTGATAATTTTTCCATCCAGCATGGCAAAGTGAAAAGAAATATGATGCCCTTCAACACGCCATCCCCAAAGGCCATTAGAAGATGGTTCGCCAAAAATGGCGAAATAATAGAAATCAGGATTACGCAGATCAACGAAAGGACTTGGTCGTCCGTCTTCCATCTCTCTCTCAAGGACCAACTGCTCCAGACTCATAATAGTCTTCGCTTTATGATACCCAATGCGACTCAACCCGCTGGCGACAAGAGTATCCGCCAAACGGACCTGTGTAGGTGTCATATCTGCATATTTAATTCCCGAACGCTGGCGCATGGGGATATAGTGCCATGCTTCAAAATTTTCCTGCGTAAATTGAAATTTAGTTTTCTTTTGCTGTTCTTCATCCAAACTTTTCAAAAAATGTGAAGCGGAATCAATCATCAATACATTCGATTCATCACTGGCAATAGCTGAACTTAATACACTGAGTACACCGATAATGACAAATACGAAATAATTTCTAAACAGCATGCCCATCTCCTTGGATTCTTATTTTGTTTATTGTAACCAAACCACRTCTTTATCCATAGATATCACAATGGATTTAAATTTCATTTAATGGCGGATAAAGCACCTATTGATATGAACAAAAWTGTAACTTCCCTTYAATGAAGAACAAAAATGTACMGYATTMAWRCACTRCCMAGRGNAAACTATCTCCCTAAGTTCYTGRTATCATKYATGTTMTAAGYTRTRGTAAATTATTGACAAGTGGCACAATGCTTGCTTCAATAACAGAGAACTAAATTTTAAAAATAAGGTGACAAATCAATGAAGTTAAGTCCAAATCCCATTTCATCAATCCA
Source organism: Candidatus Hydrogenedentota bacterium (assembly GCA_002746185.1). Classification (GTDB taxonomy): domain Bacteria; phylum Hydrogenedentota; class Hydrogenedentia; order Hydrogenedentales. The sequence continues at coordinate 21,713 of NVWG01000004.1, read as the reverse complement.
ACACATTATAAAAAGTATTCCTGGAAACGGAATAAGTATGATAAAGAAATTCAGACATCTTAAAAAAGCCATGTCGATGGTGGGTATACAAAAAACTAGTGTGACGACTTCATCACAGCTAGCAGAACGCAGGAATACTGATAGACGAAATAATGAAAGACGTTGTGATGAACGACGTGACATTTCATCGTGGCGCTCCCAAATTTGGAAACGTACCAGCTTAAATCTATACTGCCGACGTGATGCAGATCGGCGTTCTAACGATAGACGCCATTCGTCGGATAGGCGCCTTGCTTTCGCCATGCTTGAATAATTTTCTAATTTTCTTCCAAAAGCATAGTTAGTCGTTTTTCTATAAACGCTCCAACTTTTGCCATACCTCTTTCACCATAATGGACTTCATCTAAAAATTCTGATGGAACGAGCCCAATGGTATCAGGTGACTCTACCCAAATCTGGTGAAGTTTAGGATGATGAAAACGGGTGACCTCACTTTTAAATTCTCTATAACTTTCACCTGTTTCCCCGTTTCCTTGCAGCTCTTTTTCATACACTTCGTTAACAGGCAGCCAAATCAATACCAGTGTTGCATCATCAGGTAAAAGATCAGGTAATGCTTTTAAAGCCTCTATTTGTACAGGTGATACACGCTCTGAACTGTATGTCTTTATAGCTGCCATTCCAATCGCCTGTTGTCTTTTTTGAATAACCCTAAACGGTTTTACATAATTTAAAAAAGCTTCTCGTCTGGTATCAGGACTAGTAAATGCTGTTTTCCCTGTTGCAATCCATTCAGGAATTCGGCGACGTTGTGACCATGCAGGCCAAATTGAGTTAGCTCCCTTTATAAATATGGACCGAAAAGAGCCGCTAGACCACGCATCGGATACGCTGCTAAACCCAATAAAATAAGGATCTTCCTGGGAAAATATTTTTCCTTCAGAAAGCTGAAATGGCAGCATGTCTATTACAACCAGCTCAAGGTTTTGGGTTATTTCCGTGTTTCGTTCAAAGAACGTTTTCACATGCCAAAAAGTTAATCCAGGAACAGCATAGTTCAGAATCTCACTGTCATCAAGATGCAGCGGTCTGGCGATATATCCTGGATCCAAAACCGTTAAACGCGATGTACCCATAATGAGCGCCTGTGGCTGAGGGTATGCATCTTCTATATACCGCGCATCATTACGAAATGCATAATACCGCTGTTCATCTTGAGGAGAAAACATGAGGATGTCTTCACCAATAAACATAATGATACGTATGATGAGCAATCCCAATACTGCTGCGCACAATGCCGCAGTGGGCTTGGGAGTCTCTTTCAGTGTTCTAAAATTGAAAATAGATAAACGAGCCACTGGTTTCATCCCTTACCAAGGTCCAAATTATAAAGCCTGCACCATACGCCAAGCCTCGCCAATACCAAGCCCAATGGGGTTTCACGGGGACTTCTGCATCGTTACGCCAACACCCTATATCCAAAACCCAGACTACTGCCGCGTAAAAAATAAGTGTGGGTAATAGACCAGGAACTATTTCCAATGACAACGCGGAGACATCCATAAATATTGGCGATACCAAACCACCGACATACTCCATGGCCGAAGGCAACGAGTCCGCTCTGAAAAACACCCATGCAAGACAAACTAAATGAAACGTGAAAATTGCACATACAATATGGAATGCCCATTCGCGTAGGGTCGTTGGTTTGCGGGATGATTTTACGGATCCTTCACCTACTATCAATCGGTGCATCATGAGATAGACTCCGTGCAGAAGACCCCATATTACAAAGGTCCAGGCGGCACCATGCCATAATCCCCCCAGGAGCATTACTATGAACAAATTTCTATACTGACGCCAGGCTCCAAATCGATTTCCCCCTAAGGAGAAATAAAGATAATCGCGTAGCCATGTTGATAGGGAAATGTGCCAGCGCCGCCAGAATTCAGCAATATTCTTGGAAAAATAGGGTTGACGAAAGTTGACCATTATTTCAATACCAAACAATCGACTCACCCCTCGAGCGATATCACTATAACCAGAAAAATCACAGTAGATCTGCAACGCAAAAGCATATATACCAATCCATAAACTCAATGCATGCTGTCCGCCCGGTTCTGCAAACATATAGTCCACATACGGTGCCAGACTATCCGCTACGGCAACTTTTTTAAGGAAGCCCCACAAAATAAGCTGCATCCCGATATTCCAGTCGGTTTGTCCAACCCGTCGTTCCGACTGAATTTGCGGAAGCAGGCGTGTAGCACGTTCGATTGGACCGGCAACCAATTGTGGAAAGTAGGCTACATACAAGGCGAAATCTGGCAGACTCTTCACCGATTTCTGATGTCCACGATATACATCGATGGTATACGCCATGGATTGAAACGTATAGAAACTTATYCCCAYGGGYAAMGCRATGGCCAATGTCCAGGGYTGYGCCTCGAATCCAATRCGKGATAGAAGRACTTGCGCGCTTTCTGCAAARAAKCCRAAATAYTTAAAAAARCCGAGTATACCCAAATTTGTAAATACACTCACCAATAGAAAAGGGCGACGTGCATTTTTTCCATCCCGAGAATCCATCGCCCTGGCCATGGCATAGTCGACTATAGTCGAAACTAAGAGCAGCCCTAGGAACCGCCAATCCCACCACGCATAAAAGAAGTAACTGGCTGCGAGAAGATATCTGTTTTGCCAACGGTGCGCCAATACGTAGTACCCACCGAGCACAACAACAAGAAAGGCTGCGAACACCAATGAATTAAAATACATAAATGCTGCTCAATTCACTGTATCCTGTTGGCTTTCATTTATATTTTCAACCGAGCTATAAAAATTAACCTTCGATCCATAATCACAAGACATACCTATTCGCCTGAATAATGGAAAATAAACATGCAGCATCAAAGGAAGCTCCGCCTAATAAATAATGTGATGGTAAGTCAGAGGAACTTACTTTAATAGAATCATTGGAATTTTTCAAGACATAAAGTGYAAATTTACYATAATTWGCACAMAGAGACGGCTCTGYTNKRGAKTTCNATGGAGCTTKSGAKGYTTATCTAGGCTGATAWAYGGAAGAAATATTATATTCGCGACTGAGCTTTCCAAGCGCATCCATCAATTCAGGAGTTTCTCCCAGTCGGCTGATTTCCCCAATAAGATAGTAAACTTTTTCAAATGCCCAACGCCGGGCAATTTCACGWTCCCCCGTRRAAGAYGTRGWGAGTTCKGCTCGWAAWATCATRTCCTTRTGTTCAGAACCTGCATCGCCCCGAAGTCTCAGTACCATRTAACTGTCCTTCAATGGGTCGAATTTTCCATAGAGAGATACTTCACGACCGTGAAAGAAATCTGGAATACGCTTTGGAAAAATCGTCTCCTCCCGAATCCGACCAAAGTCCCCACGGATGTTTACAAGGATTGCATCACGTAATAAAGCGACAAACCGTGGCAAGTGCTCATCAATGTCATCTATACGATTTGTCGTATAGGATGTTCCCTTATTACGATAAGCCAACAAATCGAGAAGGTACGTATTCACCGTTTTTCCACCGCCAAAAGTATATATCGTATTTCCATGAATATTTTCATCTGAAAGAGTATTGATCAAGTCGCGGCCAGCCAGATTCCCACCGGTAGGACGGCCATCGCTAATGACAACGACAATGCCTGGACTCCCCGAACGTGGAGCTTGGGCTATCACAGGACCGATAGCCTTATACAAATCAGTAGATCCTCTTGTTTCTAAACTAAACAAAAAATCTTTTGCCGAATCTAAAACTTCTGGAGTAGGTTTCTGAAATTCATCGTTAAAAAAAGTAGGTGAATCACGAAATACAACAATATTAAATCGATCCTGAGAATGCAGATAGGCCAACGAAGAGACGATGCCCCGCGCCGTAACATTTAGCTTGTGCTGCGTAATACTGTTAGAAGCATCCACTACAAATGTGATGTCTTTGGGAAGCACTTCAATCTCTTGATCTTTTCCAGGGCGAATGATTACCTGGAAAAAACCCTGTCCCGTTTTTGGATCAATATAGGTTGATACCTCAAGGTCAACCAACTCATCCATTGATTCAAAGGGGGAAGTTTGTGCAATTTCCTGTCGCACCAGCTCATGCGCCGCCACAAGCTCTATTGGCATTTCAAGGGTTGAAGTTCCGGGAAATAAGCCCGGAGTGGTATCGACCTCATTTCCCCAGATTTCATTATCTATAGCCTCCATTATGGAAAGAGCATCAGGTTGTGGTGACGGAGATTCACTCGTCTTTGTACCATCATCGATACTGGGTGTTGAAGCATCGGCAATCCTGTAAGGAACGCCCGAAGCAACTCCGCCCAATACAGGTAACTCATTTCGATCCAGGATACGTGTAGTTACTTGTTTTACCAGACGCCGTGTAATCTCAATATCATTTCGCGCTGTCGCTTCAGCWATTTCAAGAATYTGAGTATCTATTCCCTGGAAAATATCACTATTTCGTTCCAGATCGTAGTCTCGAACCGGTTCGTTATCCGTTGCGCGAGACGCTAATTCAGGTACTTCGGCAGGAACAAATCGTTCATCTAAAGGCAACGGCGGTAACATCTCTGTTTCACGATTTAGTAGTTCTCTAATAGTTCCGGGACGAGTGGACCATTCGAGCGCCTGATCAAGCGGATTATCGTTTCTTGATTCAACTAAATCATTTCGAATATCAACATGAAATATTTTAGTAATTCCCTGAACCTTAGCATTACTACTGAGGAGAAGAATATGGGGGGCTGCAGCATACAGCCCTGAGTAGATACCTGCGGCAATTAAAAAACTTATGACGAATATCGGTTTATGACTACGCATTTATCGGCTCCATCTTTACTGGCCGTCTTTCAGGATGCCGCCAAGGCGCGGAGGCGTTTTTGTGCCAATCCAGCTTGGTCCGACTTTGGATAATCCAGCACAATTTCCTGATAGGTGCTTTTTGCTTGCTGGGTGTCTTTTGCTTGCTCAAAACATTGCCCTGCACGCCACAACGATTCCGGAGACAACTCAGGATGTAAAAATAGAATGGCCACACGCAAATAATGCCGCGCCGCATTGGAATAGTCTTTACGTCCCTCAGCCATCTCACCCAATCGAAATCGAGCTCGTGCTGCTGTGTCACCCGTATTCACATTTGCAGCTTTCTCTAACAACACGGTAGCCTTATCCATGTTACCCTTCGATTCATGTAATAATGCCATCTTATAAGTAGCATCAAGAGCCAGAGCACTGAAGGGTGCGGCAGTAATAACGGCCTCGTACGCAGTTAAAGCAGCATCATACCGTTTTGAATTTTCCCGAGCTTCAGCGATTTTCATCAATATACGCTCTGGGCCAGGAAAATCGGTATACGCAGCCAAAAGATGCTCAAATACATCGGCAGCCTGGTTCCATTCTTCCCGGTCAAATAAATGCTGCCCAACCCAGGACAACATATCTATATCAAGAGCAGCACTGGAATATTCTGTCACCAAACGGTGAAACATCTGGGCTGCTCCATCGAAATCTTTTGCTTCGAAACGAGATAACGCAATCCCTTCCAGTGCTTTTTCCGCATAGGTTCCTTGGGGATCGGCTTCAAATACGGCCTTAAAATAATCTACCGCATCTACTGGTTTCTTCTTTTCACGGAGGAGATAATCGCCAATTCTATACCGTGCCTCTTGGGTAAATTGGCTATCGGGATAATCCTTTAGTAAGAGTTTAAAACTCTGAATGCTGTCTGTATATTTCCCCAGATTATGATGAGAAGCAGCAAGACCGTACAGCACTTCCGGCTCCCGTCCTTTTGCCCCCCCATCCTCCAGCAGCTTTTGAAATATGTCAGCCGCCGCATCATACGCGCCCAATCGAAGCCGAGACTCACCAGCTTGGAAACTCGCATCATCCCGTAAATCATGCTTTGGATTTTCCGCTGCAAATTGCTCGAAATAGCGAGCGGCCTCATCAAGTTGGTTCAACTGCTTGGCACACTCGCCACTCTTATAAAGAGCATCAGCTGAAAATTCGCTAGTAGGATACAAGGAAACTACCTGGATGAAATGCTCCTTCGCACTGGCTATTTTTCCTTCAGAAAATGAAATCGTCCCGAGTAAAAAATGGATATCGCCTGTCTGGGGAAAGTTTTTCGCCAGCTTTAAAAATTCCTCCGATTCAGTACGCGATACTTCCAATGCACCGTTCCAATAATGCGCCCAACATTCTTTAAAATGTGCTCGCAGAGCGAGAGGGGTATCCTTGGCTTCCTTTCGAACGATCTTATACATTTCGATTGCCTTGCCGTACAACTTTTGTTGCTGGTAGCAATTCCCTTGTAGATAATGGATTCCAGATATCWGAGACGAATCGGGATATTGCTTAAGATATTGGTCGCTGGCAGCCAATGACTCTTTTATTTTACCCCCCTTATAAAGAGCCCAAGCATAAGCGTAATCCGCTTTCTGCACGTATGCAGTATCAGAATAGTCCCGTTTCAGATTTTGATACGCATTGATAGCAGCATCATACCACCCTAATTTATCGTAGGCTTCTGCTGAGCGATACATACTCTCCGCCTTCAACATACGGTTAGCACCAGAAGAATCCTGTATCGCAGCAAAAGCAGTGGCGGCTTTCTCCAATTCACCCATACTTACCCATATATACGCCTGTTGATACTGACCATAGGCTACAAATGGACTTCCCGGTACTTCCTGAATTAACATCGTATAAGCTTCTATCGCTTGTGTATTATCCTTCAAATCGGAATGCACTTTTCCAGAGTAATATAATGCCTCTCCGCGAACCGACTCTTCGATGTTCTTTCCTGTTACGTTRWWMAAYYMWAYRMRWGATTCNTSRTWTWKTWKRWTCMMWAMMAGRSAMRMMMYMKWKYRWASMTKSGSRMRMTKRRMRWAMRWTGTTTTGGGGAACTTGGTAAGCAGTTCATCCAGCGAAGTCACGGCATCTTCATATCGTTTAGTTGCCGCGTACGCCTCACCCATTCGGTATAGTGCATCAGCTACTTGCGTACCATTGGGATACTTTTTGATGTACGCCTTATACTCATCGATGGCCTCATCGTAGAAACCTCGCTGAAATAATCCGTTTGCGAAATCAATTTGAGCAGTATCTTCCTGCTGTGCTTCAATAGGAATAGAAATGACCAGCATAATTACTACTGCCCATATTCTCAAAGCAGCACGCATTACTTTCCAGGCTCCTGGGGTTCAGGTTGAACAGCGGCAAACGACACATTTTGAATGTCTGCATTYTTGCAGCTATCCAATATGGCAATGGCCCTTCCTAAATTTGCTGCGCGATCTCCTCTGATGATGACTGAGCCCCCTGGAAAATGTCGGGCCACACGATTCAGAATATCCTGTAGTTCAACCAGGTTCACTTCGCGATCATTCAATACAATCGTTCCGTCTTCACGAAGGTTAATATAGATTTCCCCCTGCATTCGCTCATCCAGAACAGCGCTGCTGGCGGTGGGAAGAGTAATATCCACTTCACTCTCCAAAGTGGAATACACCGATGTCACCATAAAAAAAACGAGCGTCAGAAAGACAATATCGATGAGCGGTGCCATAGGGACCGCTTCCGCATTCTCTTCGGCTCCGGGTCGACCGAATTTCATAAGTCCTGGTTCCGTATAATTAACTCGACAAATTCRTGSGCTTGGGTTTCCACAATGGATACTACTTTCAGAACACGGCCCCGCAGGTAGTAATACATTATCAAGGCGGGGATAGCCAGTAATAAGCCTGCGGCAGTCGTGATCATGGCTTGCGACACGTTGTACGCCATGGTAAGGCCTTTCACTTGAGAGTTATCCAGGGCAATTGCACCAAACGCGCCAATCATCCCCCATACTGTTCCCAATAGCCCTAACAACGGAGCGAGAGCGCCAACGTTATTCATGTAGGAAATACGTTGCCATAAAGCGGCAGCACCGCGCTCTCCTTCACTCTCCATGGCTTCTTGAATAATATAGCGTTCCTGATCAGCCATCTTCAGTCCAGCGTACAATACCCTGGCAAGCAATTCATCTCTTTCGCCACACATTTGTGTAGCTTCACGGATATCCCCAACACGAATCTGATTGGCAGCACGTCTCACCAACTGAACCGGAGCTTCACGGCTGGGAGTCACGGTAAAGAAAAGATAAAAACCTAATACAATGGCAAAGAAACCCAACCCCATGATGGCCCACAGAATAGGGCCCCCATTTTGGATCATCATCTCTAACGTCAACTCAACAAGAGGATCGGGCTCAAGAACATCCACTGACATAGTTTCGGATGGGGCTTCATCTTCCAAGTCAGTAGAATCAACAGGAATTGTATCCTGTGCAACGGCTCCAACTGCCCCTAACAGGACCAACATAAAACAACTGCACCATTTCCAAAATACAGAAAACACCATCAACCGGTCTCCTTTGACCATACAGATTTCCCTGAAAAAACCACGCTTAAAAGTTAATCCCGAAAACACGTAACCGGTTGCATCACCACCTGATAGACCAAACGGCTTACTACCCCAATATACCTCCGGCACCACCACTGAGACGGATTCCCTGCAGCATCATATTAAGTTCTTCAGGATTTTCAGATATGTTAAGACCTTCTTGAGTATCAACCAGCCCTCTTTTAATTAAATCGTGGAGGCTATCGTTGAATGTTTGCATACCCATTTCCCGACCCTGCTGAATTGCTGCTTCCAGCTGACTGCTTCGGGATTCACGGATGAGCTTCCGCATAGTCGGACTGTCTAACATCAATTCACAATTGGGTACACGTCCTACGCCGTCACTACGTGCGATGAGGCGCAAACATAAGATGCCACGGAGATTTTGTGCTAACTGGGACAAAACCTGCTCCCGCATATTCTGAGGAAACATATCAATGATACGATCCATCGTCTGCTTCACATTGGTTGTATGCAGTGTACTGAAAACAAGGTGACCCGTTTCTGCTGCGGAGATAGCCGCCTGGAATGTTTCCAGATCACGCATTTCTCCCACAAGAATCACATCCGGATCCTGTCGCATTGCGGCTTTCATCGCACTGGCAAAGTCTTGGGTGTCAATCGTTATTTCACGTTGATTGATTACCGACTTTTTGTCCTGATGAACAAATTCGATGGGATCTTCAATCGTAACAATATGACACTTCCGCTTATCGTTAATATAATCGATGAGGGATGCCAGCGCAGTGGATTTACCGCTACCGGTAGTGCCTGTCAAAAGAACCAGTCCACGTACATATTCAGCTAATTTTAAMGAMGCTGGAGGAAGATTCAGCTGSTCRAAGGTAAGCATYTTYGTTTTGATACGACGCAGCACCATGGAKACACTGCCRCGCTGRCGGAAAACATTAACYCGGAATCGRCCAATRCCTTTTTCGGTAAAKGCCATGTCCAATTCACCGCGTTTCATGAAAAAACGCTTCTGCTCATCGTTCAACATGATGGCTGTGAAGTTGTCCATATCCGATGCCGTTATATCCATTTCAGGCTGCGGCTCAATAAAGCCGTCAATGCGATAATAAACGGAGCACCCGGTTTTCAAATGAATATCAGATGCATCTTTTTGGATTGCACGCTGWAGAATTTTMAGAAATTTATCTCGTTTATCAGGCACTACGATCTCTTTCGTCTGCGCATAAAGGCAGGAATACTCATATCTTCATCCGTTTCAGGTTTAGGAATTGATGCCTTTACTTCATTAGGGTCATCCTCCGGAAATAAGTATGCCACTTCCGGTTCTTTTTTCGCATCTGGAGATTCTATGGCTACAGCCGAAGCGGAAATGGGTTCAGGTTTCGAGGAATTCAATACAGATACCGACGGAGACGGCACGGAGGAAGATATTTCCACATACCCTGTTTCGCTTTTATCGCGACTCTGCCAGAACTCACTGGAAACTCCCTTGGGGAATCCGGCAGCGATTACTGTTACCTGAATATCGGCGCGCTCTTCGTCATCGATTACAGCACCGAAAATAATATTTGCATCCGGATGTGCTGCCTTTTGAACCGTGGATACGGCYTCCTGTACTTCGCGCATGGTGATGTCGCTACCGCCTTTTATATTGGCAATGACCCCCATGGCACCGTTGATATTGGATTGCTCCAGCAGTGGGCATACAATGGCTTCTTCGRCGGCCCGAGTGGCGCGACCCTCTCCTTCGGCGACACCTATACCCATCAAGGCTCTGCCCCGGGATTGCATAATCGTACGCACATCCGCGAAATCCACGTTAATCAAACCGGGGATAGTAATTAATTCCGAAATTGCACGCACACCATTATGGAGCACTTCATCGGCCTGTTTAAATGCATTGAGTAGGGAAATATTTTCCTGGCACAACCGCTCAACACGATCATTCGGTACGACGATCAAGGTATCGACTTGTTTCTCCATATCTTCCAGGCCTTTGAATGCATTATCCATACGTTCGTTGCCTTCAAAGGTAAATGGAAGTGTGACAATACCCACCGTCAGCGCGCCGCTTGATCGAGCTACATCGGCAACGATAGGTGCCGCACCGGTTCCCGTACCGCCACCCAGTCCCGCCGTAATAAAAACCATGTCTGCACCCGTAATCATCTCCTGAATACGGTCGCGATCATCCATGGCGGATTGTCGTCCAATTTCGGGTTTGGCACCGGAGCCCAAACCGCCAGTAACATCAGCGCCTAGCTGCAAGCGCGATGGGGCAGGTGATTTTTTTAAAGCCTGGGCATCGGTATTGATAGCAATGAATTCAACATCCTGAAGCCCCTCCTCAATCATACGGGTMACKGCRTTTCCGCCTCCGCCACCCACACCACACACTTTTATTACTGCGCGTTGATCAAAAGAGGTAAGTTCATCTAACATGCCGATGCTCATCGTATTTCTCCCATCTGGCGTTCCCCCAACACAAAAATTCTGCCCCAATCTGAATTCTCTCTCAACATGGTAACACCACAGGGGGTTGTAGACAAGTTTCGTTTTAACCACAAAATGCAGTATTACTTACAGATTAGTTCGTCCTCGAATCGCAAGTCCAGGTACTCCCGACACCCTAATTTCCGCTCCTTACTCAGCCATAATACGTTTAACCGTTCGGCCTGGCCTTTCACATCGCCTTGTTTCCATCGAATCTCAAAAGGCAATTCGTCACAGTACATCCGAATGGTATCCTCTGATTCTGCCGAAATTTCCGCTACCGTGGTTTCCATGGCCATGGGGGTTCCCGCATAAACTTGCCACACTTCCAACGCCGCCATCAATGCCGGACTCTCCACCACCATGCCCTCGGTAACAAACTCAAGATCGCGAACATTCGTAATGTATGGAGCAAGAGGCAATTCATCTGATTCGTACTCACGTAACACGACACCATCATCATCAATCTCATAAGATCGACTGTTAACCTGGATGGTTGCGATGGGGATTCGTTCTTCGATAGTCAGCACCACCGTGTCCGGAAAAATCTGTGCTACTTTGCATTTCTTGACCAATGGCAACGACTCTACATTCTCTCGAACGGTCTCAGCATCAAAGTAAAGCACGTTGTTWCCCCGACCAATACCGGATTGAAGRAGCACYGTATCCTCGTCGAGCCGCCGTAWTCCTTCAATTCGAACTTCGCGAACGCTAAATTGATCTGACTCTTGGGTATACTCATAAAATTGATAACCGAAATATGAAAGAAACGCCACGCTCAATACGAGTTCGACCGACAAGACGATTTGCCTTCGGGAAATCCGAAAACGATGGCGCTGCTTGGAGCGTTGATATGTTTTTTTACGTGCCATCAGCCTTGTCGTATTTGCTCCAACAGTGGACTCACTATTCGATTTATGTTCCCAGCTCCCAGAACTAGCACCACATCGCCCTCCTTCAACTGGGGCGCAAGCACTTCTGGCACCGCGAACATATCATTCACCAATTCTACATGGTGATGTCCATGGCGATGCGCCGCGTCCAGAATAAGCCCAGAATCAACGCCCGGCATAGGTTCTTCTCTGGAAGGATAGATATCCGTCAACAACACCAGATCAAACTCCACTAAAATTTCGGCGAATGCTTCACTGAAAAACTTGGTACGTGAATATAAATGAGGTTGAAATACGGCAATAACACGTCCTGGAGACGCACACTTTACCGCATCCAGAGTGCTGGCCAGTTCGGTAGGGTGATGAGCGTAGTCTTCAATGACCACTATCCCCCGCTCCTCACCCTGAACCTGCATTCGTCGCTGCACGCCCTCAAAATCAGCTAGACCCGATATTATCGTCTCGAATGGCAGCCCCAGACACAAACCTACCGCACAGGATGCCAGTGCATTTCGTACGTTGTTCGCTCCCAAGGCDCGAATCGACAATGTGCCCAGCGAACCAGCACCTCCCAGTCGTTCCTCCAGAGACTCTACTTCAAAACAGGTTCGCAAATTATCAATACGATCAGAACGCGAACCGCTTCCATCGCCTTCCTCCACGCGTATATTCATAGCACGCAGCGAGGAGCCTTCAGTCAATCCATACGTTAACGTGAGACAATCCAAATCACTCAGAATCTCCGATGTATGTAAATCATCACCACATAAAATCGAGCAGCCGTAAAAGGGAACTCCATTACAGAAATCGGTGAAGGCTCTCTTAATCCCATCGATGGTGCCGTAATATTCCATGTGCTCTTCGTCAATATTGGTGACCACGGCAATAGATGGGTGGAGACGTAGAAATGAACCATCGTGCTCATCTGCTTCGGCTACGATGTAGTCGCCGGTACCCCATTTGGCATTCGTGCCGCTCCGGTGAAGTATGCCGCCCACAATAGATGTAGCCCCGATATCGGCCCGGTCCAGTATGGCGCTGATCATGGATGTCGTGGTTGTTTTACCATGACTGCCGCCAACGACTACAGCATGAGGTTTCAATCGAATTAAATCCGCCAAAACTTCACTGCGGTGCAGCACAGGAATACCTCGATCCCGAGCCTCCCGTAATTCGACGTTGTCCTCATCCACTGCAGCGGAAATTACTGTAATGGCAGCCTCGCCCACCTGACCTGCCTCATGTCCTTCATAAAAAACGAGACCCAACTCCTCTAAACGTCGAGTAATRTCCGACWTGGYCAAATCAGATCCGGTAACGGTATAYCCCAGATTSAGCARRATTTCTGCCAAMCCGCTCATACCGATYCCMCCWACCCCAATGAAGTGGACCTGACGCTTTTGTCTGGTCAATAACGGCATGCTTCCCCCGGTTACATTCATTCAATGTAATGTGTATAATTCCCAAAGTATAGCAGAGTGCTGAATTTAGGTTCATACTGACTCTATTCATTTTCTGCTCAACACTAAATGCCAAAAACTTTCAATAGGTTGCAGCTAATTCAAAGCCCTATCCAAGGAAGACGCTCCAGTTATGCTAAATAAAATTTCGAGCTATTTTTCAACGGCTACCCCAGAACCTGAGAAATCACCACAGGAAAGACTGAAACTTGCCACCTGTGTGATTCTTCTGGAGGCTGCCCGGGTTGATGACGAGTTTACCGATGACGAACGGTCACATATTGTATCCACGCTTAAAGAACGATTTTCCTTATCCGAGGACGACGTGGAGGAACTCATCGAAGCCTCTACGACACATCGGAAAGAGAGTGCGGATTTATGGCAATTTACACATGAGATAAATGAATCATGCAATTTGGAAGAGAAAACGGNAATAATCGAGGAGATTTGGCGAGTCATTATGGCTGATGGAGGAAYTCACGGTCATGAAAATTCCCTGGTTCATCAAATATCTCGGTTATTAAATCTGACCCACGGTCAACTCATTGAGGCAAAAGTAAAAATGCTCGAAGAATTTCGCAGCAAGTAATAATTACTTCTTCGTAAGTTCGCCCTTGCCACCGGTCCACACTCCCCCTGCCGAAAATCGATATCGGTACGTATCCGCACCACGTTCTCCAGATGGAATATTCGCTGGCGCTGAATCGGCTTCTACACGATTTCTTTTTCGTGCGCTTTCCATAAATTCATAGCGATATTGGATATAGCCCACAAATCCACTGGACTGTCCTTGAGAAGTCCGACTCGCTGGTTGAGCATCTAACGGAGTAAATCTGTTGTAKACTTTTACTACTTTGTAATAAACACCCGTACCATCCAATTCACTGGTTTCGAATTTTACTTCCCCGCGACGTTGCGACAAATTCAGCCGTCGCATTTCGGTGTTCCCAACAGTCTGCATGTTTTTCACCACATTGTCTGCACCGGAAACATACCCTTCGGGCCGTTCCTGAAGACCGAAATCCTGCATCACCGTATTGCCCACACTGCCGCATCCAGCAGTAAACAACACTCCTCCCAATAGAAATAGCAGGTGTTTTCTCATGGCGTATCCCCTTTAGAAGTTATTCGTGATCGATGAAGAATAGTATACCACCGGGTACCGTTAGGGTAAACGCACTGCATGGGATGTTAGCGTATGAAATCCAGCAAACTGACCTGAATGACCCGGGCAGAAGCATTTAACGCGGCCTGAAAGGAATTTTGCTGCACATTGAATCTGGTAATGGTTTCTGCGAAATCCGCATCAATCTTATCTGATAACTGAGCCTGAAATTCCAGAATTAGGTCTTCCGCGCTGTCCCCTACTCTCTCCAGTCGATTTTGGAAGGTACCCACTTTAGCCAGATTATTCAGCATCTGGTTAAGCCCTGTATTGATTTCCGCCAGTCGCACTTGGCTCAAGCTATTCTGATCGCCCACATTCATGTCATCCCGAATATCAATGAGCAACTGAAAAATATCAATGTCGCCGAGAAAAACTTCATCCCCCGGCACGTTGATAGTTGCGCGACCTGCCTTCGAAAACGGAATCTCGATATCTCCGTTATTACCCACATAAGCAACCGATGTTATGGTGTCCCCAACGCGAGTTGCTATAAACGGATCCGTCGATGTTCGCGTGCCACCAAATATGGCACGATCATTTGTTTCCTGATTCGATTCCAGAACTATCTGCTCCAAAAGCTCATCTATCTCTAATGCGATTTGTTGGGTTTGTTCTAGGTTGACAGTTTCATTCGCTGCCTGAACCGTTAGCTCCAAWACCCGCTGAAGAATACTYTGAACACTGTTCACCGCCGACTCGGTGGCACGGAGATGGGGGCTCACATCCTGGATGTTAGCGACAAATTGCTCATTTTGACGAATACTGGTTCGAATACTAATGGCACGCCGTGCATCCAGAGGATCATCCGAGGGACGATTCACCCGTTGCCCGGTTGCTAACTGTTCCTGCAGAATGGCCAACTCGTTAAGCTGTCGATTCAGACTGTTCAAGGTCCGGTCGACCATGAATCCTTGTGTTATACGCATACCACCCATGTTGCTGGAACTCCTTTTCCTTCTTAACCCAATGCGTTCAATACTGCTGGTCGTTGCCCGGGTTTGACAGCTTCCGTGCCGTCATGGGCGTACCCTTCCGCTGGCTGTTCATCTTGCTGCAGCGAGGTGGCTATTGTCTCTTCCATACGTTTTGAAGCCTGAAGCATATACGACTGATTGCCGCGCACCTCAAGTTGCGTCTTTGCAAGTACATTCTTGATATTCTTTTGAAATGCCTGCAAACGGCGCTGCCAAAGATTAGGAACCACGGCGATAAGTTCTGATAGCGTGTGATTCTCTTCGGACAGTTGGTAGTACGATACAATATGCTGCAGCACCGGAAGCCGTTCCTGTTCAGACTCAAAAACTTCTTCCATTAACGCAACCAATTCACGAGTGTGTGCATCAAGCGCATCTACATCATTTACGCGCGCCGCACGACCTTGTGCGCAGCAAATACTGTAGACCTTTTCCTGACGCGCCAACTCGCCTTCAAAAAGAATGCACAGACGTTTTAAATCACCTTCGAAGCTCTTACTTAGAATTTCCGTATGTGTATCCATCGTCACTCCAAGTTAAGCCGAGACATACGTACCAGTTCACGCACATCAAGTTTACCGTCGCCATTTCGATCACCACGATCAAATACTCTCGTATCCAGACCCGATTCTCGCTGTGTAGCAAGGCCATCATGGTTAGCATCATGCGCTTCCAGCCATAGGTTCATTTTTTGATGTAAACCAGCTTCTCTACGCATACTTTCTATTCCCGTATTTATCTCTACTTCACTCAACTGACCATCGGCGTTGGCATCAAGCTGCCTGAATACCTTTTCCGACATCTTCGTTTCGTTCAGCGTCAACGTACCGCTCGAATCCAGATCCAGACGCTGCATCAGCTGCTGCCCCATGGACTGCTCCAATACCTGCGAAAACTCCGATTGCGGACGGTTTCCCCGGTTCGGCATGAGCTTGGATAAAACATCGACACCGGCACCTACCACCTGAATTGCACTAAGTACATCCATAATACTTCTCCTGGGCGCAATTTCCGCCCTCTAAACCTTATCGGCACTGCTCCCCAAATACTAAAGGGATTCCAAAACCTTCGTATTATTCGCCAACGCGTCGGATTGCATGGATTCCTGCAATTGCTGCACACGCCATTGCTCCGAAAGCTGTTTCGCTATCCCCAATTGTCCACTCTTGGCCATCTGGGCCGCGAACGTCTCATCCAGCATTTCTTCATACACTTTGGTGGCATGGCTTTTCTCCATAATCCCGCCATCGGGGATACTTTTTCGCATCTCCTTGAAGAGAATAGAGAGAAACATCTCCTCCAGCGACTCGAACGCCTTTGCACGGCGCGTGCCCTGCAAGGCCACATCGCCCGAGGCGGATATCTGATTTATAGAACTGATAGCATCCATACGGTCACCGCTACATGGTTATAAGTTCTGCGTCAAGCACACCCGCTTGGCGCAACGCCTGAAAAATGGAAATCATATCTCTGGGTGTCACCTTCAATCGATTCAACCCCTCTGCAACTTCTGCAGCGGAGGCACCGCCAATAGGCATAAGGAATGCATCCTGCTCTTCCAGTTCGATGAATGTTTCGTCTTCCACCACGGTAGTCCCTTGGCTAAAGGGCAATGGCTGGGACACTACAGGTTGAGAGGAAATGCGAATCGTAAGTCCGCCGTGCGCTACATGACATGGCCTGATTTGCACATCACCGCCCACCACAATCGTACCGGTCCGTTCATTAAAGATGATCCGCGCAGGCACTTCTGCCTCAACATTGATTTCCTGTAGGTTCGCCACAAAATTAACCAGGTTAACTCGCTCGGCAACCGGAATAGTCACACTCACCGTCCCTGCACCTAAGGCGGATGCACTGCCAGCACCCAATTTAGCCACTATGGCATTCTGAATGTTACGCGCAGTACCGAAGTCCGGCCTCGTCAGGAGAAGCATTATGCGTTCCCCGTCGGTAATGGTAGACGGAATCTCCCGTTCCACGAAAGCCCCCATGGGGATAGTTCCTGACGTAGTATGATTATTGCGTATCGAAGTCCCGCCGCTCGCATCGGCATTGWAACCGCCAACGGATATCGGCCCCTGAGCTACCGCATAGACCTCGCCGTCTGCGCCAGTGAGGAGAGCATCCATGAGCGTCCCTCCTTCCAAACTTGCGGCATCGTAAACGGACTGCACTTTCACATCAAACCGTGTGCCTTCTTTGGCAAACGCCGGTATGATAGCAGTCACGCTTACGATGGCCACATTTTTGGAAGTCAGATCGCTGCGCCTCTCAACATCCACCCCGAGACGACGTAGCATCTGTTCCTGCGCCCGAATGGTATCGGCCGCTTTGTCCCCCGTACCGGCGAGCCCGGTAACGATGCCTATCCCCATCAGGGAATTCCCCCGAGCTCCCTGAATATCACACAGATCCCGGATACGCACCGCCGACGCCTGAGATGTACCTAGATACACCCCCAGAACAACCCAGGCGAAAATTTGTTTTCTCACAATCCCCATACTGCCCCCTAAAATGGCGAAAACCAATCCATGATTTTAGTTATAAACCCACGTCGTTGATTATTCCAGAGCGGCCCGTTGCCGGATAGCTGAATGTCCGCGTTCGCTATTTGATTTGATTGGACGGTATTGTCGGCCGCTACATCACGCGCACGTACCAATCCACTCAATTTCAGCATTGTACTTTCCCTGTTCACCCGGATGATTTTCTCCCCAGTGATCAGGATATTGCCGTTGTCCAATACATCCGTCACAACACAACTGACCGTCATGATAAGCGTGTTACTTCTACTCGTACCGCCGTCATATTGAATTCGGTTGTTTACCGAAATATCAAAATTGGGCAATTTCTTTATTCCCAATCCGCTNCCCCCCCGACCCGCCAGAAAAGAGTTGGCCTCGGCATCGGCTTCAGATTGTGTAGTCGATCTCTTCGTCGTCACCAGTTCCGAATCAGTATTGGCATCGATATTTTCTCGTACGAGAACCGTCACCAGATCCCCAGGCTTAAATCGAATTCGTTTTGAAGAGATAAGTGTACCGCTCTCCGCCGTTCGTTGAGTGAACAGCGAATCGGCTCTACTTTCATACACGGGGACCATGCAAAATATCCCCCCTAACATAAATATCAAACAACGCATTCTAATTCCCCCCGGACTGAGAAAGCCCTATTCCACCACCAGTACGCCATCCTCACGTACCACCCCTACCAGTTCTTCTTTAGACTGTATGTTCCGGCATGTGAGTATGTCGCCAACAGCCGCACTGCTCAATGCCTGAGCCTCCGCTCGAATCGTCATGGCTCCCATGGTCGTTTCCACCGGAATCAACTGTCCCCGTTTTATAATCTGGCGTTTTACGACTTTTCGAGGCGTAATGACTTGACCTGCCATGATCGATCCCTTCGATACCATGGGTTTCAAATCGGCCAGCGAAAAATAGGCACCGCTCTTTACGGACGACAAAGCCCGGACATCCATTTTCGTATTTCCAGTATTGAACGATTCACCACGCGATACTCCCCGGCTCGCAACAATCACTTTTTCGTAGGTCTCTATATTCGCTTTAACATAGAATGTTAAAGAGCTTCTTCCATCCACAAGGATTTCACCGCGAAAGGTTCCTTGACCCAAATACGCATATTGAGGGTTACGCTGCCACCGGAATTCCAGCTCCCCGTCTCCTACTGTGTAACGCTTGGCAGTGGACATGATCTGTACCACGGTCGATTCCGGCTCCCACGGCATTTCACGATTGATATACTGACGAAGGTCTTCGGCAATCATGCCATCCGTTATTTCCAGATACAGCGTTTTTGTCGTTGTCCGCGATGCTCCCCTTAGCTCCACATCCGTAGTGACCACACCAGCCTGCTTCACCTTGGAAAGCACCAATGATGCATCTATTCGGCGCATCCCGCCTGGTACAGCCGCCGTAGAAATTGGAATGGTTCGGAGAAATGCAGCATCATCGCCAGCCACATCAGCCACGTCTCCCAGGTAAACCGTCGGCCCCTTTACATACGCTTCTTTTTTCAGCGTTATAGTATCCGCCCCCGCGCACATCGCGCCAAGAACAACTATCGCTATACAGGAAATATGTATTTGGCTATACATGGTTAACGTCTCACATTATTCGCGAGTTGAAGCATTTCATCTGCCGCCTGAATCACCTTGGAATTCGCTTCATAAGCCCGTTGCGCGATAACCATATTGATGATTTCCTCTACTGTTTGAACATTCGAATTCTCCAGAAAACCCTGGGCTACGAAACCCGTCCCGTTCAGACCCGGATTGTCTATTACAGGAGAACCCGATGCCCCGGTTTCCAATAGCAGATTCTTACCCAAACGGGCATCCAGACCTGATGGATTAGGAAACCGCACAAGATCCAGGGTCCCTACGTTCGTTGTGGTTTGCGAATTTGGCACCAGAACCGACACAACCCCGCCTTGAGATATCGATATTTGTAATGCATCAGTAGGTATCGTTATAGAAGGCTCCATGAGATATCCGTCTACCGTCATTAACTCCCCATTCACACTACGGCGAAATGAACCATCCCGAGTGTAGGCTATCGATCCATCCGGGAGAAGCACCTGAAAAAAGCCCTCGCCTTCAATGGCCAAGTCCAGTTCATTCCCCGTCTGAATAAGCGTGCCCGGCGTAAAAAGTTTTGCTACCGATGATGGGCGTACACCGTGCCCGATTTGAATACCCTCTGGTATAAAATTACCGCTGGCCGTTTCACCCCCAGGCGGTTTGATGGTTTCATACAGCAAATCTTGAAAATTCACCCGGCTTTTCTTAAAACCCGTGGTATTCACGTTTGCCATGTTATTCGCTATCGTATCTATAGTAGTTTGCTGGGCTATCATTCCTGTAGCCGCACTGAACATCGCTCGTATCATCCCCGATTCCCCCTTACTGCGTTTCCGGTTTTACCCGGCATTAGCCTTGCCCCCCGACCTGATCAATCAGCTTACCCGTCGTTTCGGACACTGATTGCAGTACCTGCTGATTCGCTGCATACGCCCGAAGCGCCATCATCATATTGACCATTTCCACAGGTAACTGAACATTGGACCCTTCGATGGATTGCGGTGCGATGATGGTGGACTCCGCCTGGCGCGAACTGGCTAACACCGCGTCAGCAGCGCGGAACAATGTATAGCCTTCTCTGCTCAGCGCGTGCGGGTCATCGAATTCCAAAATGGATAACTGATCCCGGATCTCATCGTTCACATATACATTGCCAGCTTCATCTATCTGAACCATGCCGCCCGATACATCAATGGGTTCCCCGCTAACACCAAGTAAGCGATTGCCATTACCCGTTACGATAAAGCCGTTCTCTCCTACAGAAAAACGACCACTACGGGTTAACCTGACGCCATCGGGTGTGTCTACTTCAAAAAAACCTGGACCTATCAATGCCAAGTCCAGGGGGTTTCCTGTTTCCGTCACTATCCCGTTTGCATAGTTGGTGAAGGTTTCGTTGACTTTGAGTCCCCCACCAGGTGCCTTTTCCGAATTGAACAGCTGTGGATGTGCGCCTGTACCAACTAATTCCTGATAAAACCCCTTTTGGACGGCAAGCTGGCGTTTGAAACCCGGTGTGGTCGCGTTGGCAATGTTATTGGCGATGACGGCTTGACGATCTTCCACGGCCATCATGCCATTCGCGGCAGAATACAACCCCTGAATCATAACTACACTTCCCCCTGAAGCGAGCGCATTTTCCCCCGCGCTCTGTACTACGTATTACCATCTATACTTAATCGCCTAAAGGCGAGTGATACTCGGGATGGCCTCGGCGAAAACTCCAGCGACGGAATTGGGCGCCAATGGGTAACGCCCGATTCACCGGGCCAACCACGGTCACGATTGCCGGCTCCTCGCTCGCAGGAAACCTAGCCTTCGACATCTTTGTAACAGAAAGCATCGATCAGAACGGATCGTATCAAGCAGCCATCCAATCGGGAAGCGGCACATGGACATCCGGTTCTCTAGACGCACAGTTCACCATCGCGGTGCTCGGAAAGAACGAAATAGCTATTCCAAATGGATCGCCGGGCATTATTACCATCCTGCTCGATATCGACTACAACAGCGATGCATGGGCCTCGGTCCTCCCACGCTATCAGACTTTCCATATCCCGATCACACGCACCGGCGATCAGTTTGAGATTACCGATCAGCCGGTTGGTTTGTTCGATAACGCGCCGCATATTGAGCACCCCGCGTCGGACTACAACCGTGAT
>NVWG01000153.1 GCA_002746185.1 Candidatus Hydrogenedentota bacterium | reverse complement strand
TGGACGTTATCCACTATGGATTTCCAAACTCCAATGGAGTGCTATCTTAGCAACTCCGCCGGAGCCGACCTTCTCATCTTATCTCCCGACCCAGGCACCCGCCCGATCACGCAGGGGTCTCCCCACTTAATCAGGAGCAGCTTGAGCTGTTGAACGCGGGCATGCTGCCCACTATTTGTCTTACCCATGGGCGAGACGCCCATGCCCCGATCAGAGAGGACAGTTTGTGCGTGTAGGGGCGGTTCGCGAACCGCCCGCTTCACCCAACCGAAATGCATGAAGAGGGTAAAACGATATTGATTTTTACCTGTTTAATCCAATCGCACTACCCTTGCACCGTCTTTCAGGTCGTTCTTCAGTTCGGAAACAATGGTCATGCCTTCTTCCAGACCCGACTTAATTTCTGCCCAGTCATCGTTACGCAGTCCCACATCCACCGACACCAGATTCGCCCGACCACCCTCCATCACAAAGACAAACCATTCTCCGCCGTCACGAAACAGCGCACGATCCGGCACTGCCAGCGTATTCTCCACTTCCGCTGTTACAATCTCCACATCCACGCTGGTGCCGGGTCGGAGCCGAGCCGTTTCATTATCAAAAGTAATCAAGGTGCGTACACGTTGCTGTTCCACACCCAGCGCGGAAATTTTCTTAAACCCCGATGGATAAATACGGGATACCCGCCCCTCGATGACCTTTCTGTTCAGTGCTTTTCCGGAAATCATCACGCGGTTTCCTACATTCATGGGGGAAATCTCTTCGGACAACACATCGCACTCGATCTCGATGGTGGTCAGGTCACCAATCTTTAGCAGTGGCTCCCCTGCCCGGAGTACGCGGCGATCTTCGATATATTTTTCCAGCACAGGCCCTGACACAGGTGCTTTGATTTTCGTTTTCTTCAGATCGTCATTCAAGGCCGCCAACCGTGCTTGATACCCCTTAATTTCCGCTTTGAATGCAACCCGCAAATATTCATTATCATCTATGGAGTTCTCTAACCGCTGCAAGGCAATCTGCGCTTGATCCAAAGCTTTTTCCGCCGCCTGTTCCGATACCTGCGCCCGTTGCAGATCTTGCTTCAATCCTTGATAATTCAGATGAGCTTGATCGTAATTCGATTCGCTCCCTGCCCCGGCTTCTAATAGACCTTTTGCCCGGTCGAATGTAATCTTTGCCTGTTCCAGGTTGATTTCTATAACGGAGCGTGACTTTTGTGTTATCTCACGGGAGTCTTTCATTTCATTGATACGTAATTTGGCAGATTCAATATCCTCTGACTTGGGTTTTTGAATATCCACTCCTACAACCTGGGCACGAATCTGCATGATCAACGATTCCACTTGTTTTACTTCCTGCTCAAGAGGATAGGTATCTACCGTTGTGATTACTTGCCCTGCTTCAACATGATCGCCGATATTCAATTCGATGCGATTTGCCGTTCCTGAAATGGGCATATCAACAATATATTCTTTCGACAATCGGGTCTTCGCGTCTTCCGCTACATACTCATACACAGTGGTCCGCGTCACTTCGACCATCTCCACAGAGATGGCCTGACCGCGAAGGGATACCACGGCTCCGGCGGCTACGACTACCACTATCAGCCCAATCATGAGGCGTTTCATTTTCACTACTCCTTACTCGCGTTCTTTCAGCGTTTCAATCAAATCCAGTGTGTGTATCTTATGCCGTACAGCGAAATTGGAAATTCCGATAAAAAATGTGGTGGCAATAATACTGATGAGATAGGTCCGGGGCTGAATATGAAATGGCAGCCGATACATTTCGGTATCGAATGCATTAACCAACCCTTTGCATTGCAAATACCCGAACGGAAGCCCTAGCGCAATCCCCACCACACCCAGGAGTACATTTTCATTGTATAAAATACGCCCTACTTCTTCCCGCGTAAAGCCCAGCACTCGTAACGATGCCAGCTCCCGTTCGCGCTCTGCTAAGGACACCAGCGTCACGTTATAAATGATGGCAAACGCGATCACCCCGGCGAACATGACAGTCATGATGCTCATGACCCACATGCTTTGAGCGATGGTTTTCTGCATATTTTCAACGGCGTCCATTTTAATTTCGACAGTGGTAACCGCCGGCACGCCCTTCATTTCTTCACTAATAGCATCGGCGAAGCCCGGYTCCGTCTGCAGCAAGATGGTATTCATCACATACGACTCACCCAATACCCGGCTCAACGCTTCCAGGTTCATAAAGCCCGACATGCCGAAATACTGTTTAGCCAGCTGGGATACCCGCACTTTTTTCTCGCCAGTAACTCTCCCCATCATCGGTTCGATAGTGAGCATATCGCCTACGCCTACCCCCATGAGACTCGCCAACTTCTCCGAGAGAACCAGCCCACTTTCACCCACATCCACGGGGCGATCTTCTAAATCATAGATGCGGTGCAGACGGGCGTTTCGCGGCACGCCAGTGATGAGAACATCTTTGGACCGCCATCCATTTTTCATGGTAAACGGATATTGAAGCAGCGGTTCGGCATACCGCACATGCTCAATTTTATCTGCCTCATACAACGCTTCTTTCCCGCGTTCCATAAATAAATTAAGGCGCATATCCTGTCGTTGCGTCTTGAAAAATTCATAATCGATAATGAAATCCATACTGTCTAATGCGTAAAACCCAATGATAAGCATGGATGCAGAGATCATCACACCAAAAACATTCAGTCCTGACCGGAATTTTTTTCGRCCAATGTTGCGKGCGATCATCTTCCAGGTAAAACTCATTCGACTCCAGGCCRCGGTCCRGCGTTCCAGCAAAATACGATTCCCCATGCGGGGGGACTCGGGCCGCATGGACTCCGCCGGATCTATTCGCGCAGCACGGCGGGCTGCCACCAATGCACCCACCATGGAAAAGGAGATGGATATCCCAATAGCCCGAGCTASCACGTCTGGATAAATCCGAGATCGTAAAATAGGGAAGTTAAAGTAATCCACATAAATTCCCATGACTTGATGAGCCAGGAACTGGCCGACAACAAAACCTCCCAGGCATCCCGCTACAGACAGAATCAATGCGTAGGTAAGGTAATGACGGCCCACTGCCCAGCTGGTATGTCCGTAGGCCTTCATAAGCCCAATCTGTGTTCGTTCATTACGCACCATACGGTTCAGGAGAATCATGATAACCAATGCTGCGATCCCCAAAAAAATGGTAGGCATGATGCGAGCCATGGCCCCAAGATTTTTGATCTCATCCGAGATCATTCGGTTGGAGATTTGGTCCTTCCGCTCGGTCTTGGCGAATATTCCGTACGGTTCCAGCAAGGCATCCGCCTGTTCCAGAATCCCGTCCAACAGCTCTGGATCATCCACTGAACCTATAATGCTGTTGCACGAAGCCTGCATATTCTTCGCGAATTCAGCAAACTCTTCCGGTACCCATAAAATTCCGAATCTATCAGGGCTGGGCACAAACTCCTGTATATTTCGGATGATATAGACATACTCCGGAGACAACCCGAAGCCCACAATTTTCAGTTCATGTTTTTTCCCGTCTATGGTCACATCCAACCATTGCCCCAACTTCAAATCGTTGGCATAGGCGAATTGCTCGCTCAGAATGACTTCATTCAGTGACCCCGGTTCGAAATAACGCCCCTCCCGCACCACAACGCCGTTCAGGAATTTTCCTGGCGTATCTGGAACCGACACAATACGGCCCGCACGGGATTCGTCTGTGTTGTCCAGTTCCAACTTAACTTCTTCCACGATGCGGCCTCGAACACGTCGCACACCGGGGATTTCTTCCAGCTTAAAAAGSGTWGTSAGYGGTGCCCGCTCCAATTGGATTTCGAAGTCGGCAAAATTGTTCTGGGAATAGTAYGTATCCCGCGTAAGTTCCAGRTTYCGRTGYARSGAMAGAAGRCATATATARCAMGCSGTACCRCAYARCACCACGGCGATAACCGCCAACACCTGCCCCCTGGTTTCCAACAGTTGACGAAAGAGTTTTTTATTCAGGACGCTCATTACCAAACCACTTCATCAACTGATTTGATATGTTCATTTACATCCACTTTATACACACTTCCGTCTCGCATGTGAATAACCCGGTCAGCGATATCGGCTATGGAAGCATTATGCGTGATGACAATCGTGGTTGTACCCAATCGGCGATTTACATCGGCGAGTACGCCCAGCACAATTTTCCCCGTAGAGATATCCAACGCGCCTGTGGGTTCGTCACACATAAGGATATCGGGACGCTTGGCGATAGCCCGGGCAATGGCAACACGCTGCTGCTCCCCACCGGATAGCTGAGAAGGAAAGTGATCGGCCCGCTCAGCTAACCCTACCAACCTCAACGCCTCTAACGGTTCCATTGGTCCCTCGGAAATTTCCGTGGCCATTTCGACATTTTCTTTCGCCGTCAAGTTGGGCATTAAATTATAAAATTGAAAGATGAATCCGATGTGATCGCGTCGATAATACGTAAGCTCCTTCTCAGAAAAAGAAGAAAGCAATAGCTCCTTGTACTGCACGGAACCCGATGTAGGCGAATCCAAACCGCCCACAATATTAAGCAGCGTACTTTTCCCCGATCCGCTATGCCCTAAAATAACCAGGAATTCGCCGGGATAGATATCCAGCGAGATACCCCGTAACGCCGAGACCGTGATCTCTCCCATCCGATATTCCTTGGTGAGATCCGCGATGCGAAATATTGGGTCTTTATTTTCTTGCGGCTCCATGGCCATACGCGTCACCTGCCTCTATTCAGGTTGAATTGGATTAAATACCCATTTAACACGAAGATATTCAATTGGTAGCTTATTTACCAAAATATACCGCAAGTTAACTTAATATAACTATATTAATTCAAAGCAATTTAAGCCAAATTAAACCTATCTCATCGATAACTTTTTAACTAAATTACTACAGATTAGCGGGCGGCACTGACCTTTTTCCGAACCGCTTCTACATGCTTGATGGTCGCCGTAAAATATTCCAGCAGCATCTTGTGGAGTTTAGGATTCGCAGCTGCAATGATGGATTGATAGTTGGTGTGGGAAGAATCTAGGAGGAGAACATCGTCCAACGATTTACCGTAGGCATCGGTCACGATGCAACCTGCCTCTTGAGCAATCAAAAGTGCCGCAGCAAAATCATAGGGACACAAGCCCAGAATATTTCCTCGACCAGCATTGATAAAATCATCTACGACAATATCAGGTATATCACGGTAATATCGATTTGCGATATCAATGCATGCATCAAGTTGGCTGCTCAACAGCCTGGTTAAGCTGAATGACGTACTGTTGCAGATAAAAAATCCGCCCTTCAGACTAGAGATGTCTATTAACTTCGCAGCCGTAGGGAAAATCAATTCTGCTGGCCGGGCAGGAACCGTCATGGACCACGTTAATTCGTCCAGACTGGTCTTGTCGGAAAGCTTGATCTTCTTTGAATGTCCGTTGACATACATTTTAGCCCCGCCGCCACGTTCCGCATAAAACGTACGATTACCCATAATTTCCATGACCAGCCCATTATCCAAATCCTTGACTGTGGGCCGCTCGATAACTTGGGTACTGCACACGGCAACAACACATCCTTCGAATGCGTTCTTGGCGGCACGCGTACCATCAATGGGATCCACTACCAACAGGTGCGTGGGTTGATTCGATGTAAACGTGGTATATCCGGCATCTTCACTATAATACGCCACGGGCATCTTGGCGTTATTCAAAAAATTTAACAACGCTTTCTCTGCAATGCGATCCAATTCGAAGGTAGCATCCCCACTCTGGGCTGTACCCACAATTTCACGCCCCTTCAAACTTATAATGGCGGGCAGAACGGCATCTTTTACCGCTTGGGCCAAATCCTGAAGGAAATTCCTGGATAGTCCCTTGGTGCTGCGTGATGCTTTTCCGGCAGGCTTCGACTTTGCCTTAACTTTTTGAGCAGGTGCAGATTTAGCTGAAGTCTTTTTGGGTAAGGCTTTGGCGGCTTTAGATTTTGGGCTTGATTTAGCTGGACTCTTCTTCTTTGCCACGGGCTTACTCTTATTGGGTGCGCTTTTCGATTTATTCTTGGATTTACTGGGGCGTTTTTGAGAAGCCATATCAATCTCGACGTGTAGGACAGGGTTTGGCAATAGCTTATAAACTATTGATATAAAAGAACTAAGCGCAATATTGCGGGATCTGCTAAATGTAAATCTATACCCATCGCAAATTATACAATTGAAAAGGACTTTAACAGTTTTGACTCTAAATGTAAAGTGAAGATATGATTACTGCTGGAATTTAGTTATGGAAGCATTTGTAACTACTGAATAAAAAATGGGGTATATTTCTTTTTTCCATCAAATAATATCCAAAATAAGGCTCTAACTCATTTAATTTAAATGTCTTATGTTTAAAATTTCAAATCCCATACTTGTTTGGCTCTATACGGATTCTCAATATATCCCGTAATCGCGATTACGGCTAATGTGGGCTTGGATTTATGGATGATTTCCCCCTTATTCAAAGTGCTGCACTTGCTCTTTAAATCGACAATTTTGACTCATTTCTCTAAAAAGTGCTATAACTCCTGCCTGACACTTGAATTAGAAGAACAATCCAAAACAATCATTGACTCATTTGGCGCACAGATCACATGCACAAACCCCTATTACTCATAACTAACGATGACGGTATATTTTCTCCTGCTTTGGAGGCGATGGCCGACGCGGTGGCGGATCTGGGCGACGTTTGGGTGTATGCGCCGGATTCGGAACAAAGCGCTGTGGGTCACGGCATCTCGTTGAATCGTCCTTTACGATCCAAGCAAGTTCGCGAACAGTGGTTCGGCATCGACGGCACACCTGCGGACTGTGTATTGCTGGCGATACGTAAACTTCTTCATCGTAAACCGGACGTGGTTATCTCGGGAATCAATACAGGACCAAATTTGGGCGACGATGTGACCTACTCCGGCACGGTGGCTGGTGCGTACGAGGGTATGCTGCTGGGCGTTCCGTCCATGGCCATTTCCAACGCCAGCTACGATGCACAGGATTACAGCGTTGTCGCGCAGGTAGGAGCGCGCATCGCGGCGCATATTCTGGAAGAAGGTCTTCCACCCGATACGGTACTCAATGTGAATGTACCGGAACTTCCCTTGGATGAGTTACAGGGTATGGCCATCACGCGTCARGGCGTTCGGAATTACGGTGATGAGATTTTCGAGCGATTGGATCCACGCGGCAAACCCTATTACTGGATCGGCGGATTCCGCCCGGAACATATTATTCACGATGACACGGATTTCGAGGCTATCTCGGAAAATAAAGTGAGTATCACGCCGCTGCATCGTGACAACACTAACTTTGAGGCGCTAGACATCCTTAGAAAGAGAAACTTCACATTATGAAATGGATTCGTAATCTCTATGACTGGGTTTTGAGCTGGGCGGATACTCCTTATGGCGGCATAGCACTTTTTATCATTGCCTTTGCTGAATCCAGCTTCTTCCCCATACCACCTGACGTACTGCTCATCGCGCTATGCCTGGGCAACCGAGACAAGTGGTGGCAATATGGAGCCATCTGTACYGCTGGCTCCATTCTGGGCGGCATGGCGGGGTATGCCATAGGCTGGGGACTATGGTCTTCGGTGGACGATCTCTTCTTCACCTACGTACCTGGATTTCATCATGAGGCTTTTGACCATGTACAACAGATTTATCAGGAATGGGATTTCTGGTTTGTTTTTGTCGCTGCATTTACCCCTCTCCCATATAAAGTCGTTACTGTTACTGCCGGGGTTTTCGGATTAAACTTTTTCGCCTTTGTATTGGCAACGGTTATTGGTCGGTCGGCACGATTTTTTCTCGTGGCATTCATGCTTCGGATGTTTGGCGAACCGATTCGCCGATTTATCGATAAGTGGTTTAATATCCTCACGATAGTGTTCGTCGTATTGCTTGTGGGCGGCTTCTATGTCTTCAAAGTTATGTTACAATAAAGGAGTAATTGCTTAGAAACACTGTAGTTTCGGGGGAGAACCACACACTATGTGCGGTATTGTGGGATATATTGGGGATAAGGACGCTGTACCGTTCATCATGAGCGGTCTGCACCGTCTGGAGTATCGGGGCTACGATTCCGCCGGAATTTCTCTCATTCACGATGACACGCTGGATTCCCTGAAATCGCTGGGCAAACTGGATGCGCTGGACGACAAGCTGGCCGCTAATCCGGTGGTAGGTACGCTGGGCATCGGTCACACCCGCTGGGCTACTCACGGCATCCCTAGTGAAGCTAATTCCCATCCTCATTTCGACGACGATCTGGAAATCGCCGTGGTGCATAACGGCATCATCGAAAACTATCAGGAGCTGGGTTCGGATCTACGGCTTCAAGGCGTTCATTTCCGCAGTGAAACGGACACGGAAACCCTGGCTCATCTTATTCGTCATTATTATGATGGCGATCTTTTCGCTGCGGTAAAGCGCGCGTTGCAGGATGTAAAAGGCGCKTATGCTGTGGGCGTGGTCTGCAAGAGTAATCCAGACGTTCTCGTGGCGGCACGTAACGGCAGTCCGCTTATTGTAGGTATTGGCGAAGGCGAAAATTTTATCGCGTCGGATGCGGCGGCCATTCTCAATTACACCCGGGAAGTCCTGTATTTGGAAGACGGGCAGGTGTGCGAAATTCGACGGGACGGCTACACGATTCAAGACTTGCAAGGTACTGCCCAAACCCTGGAAGTGCATCAGGTGGATTGGGATGATTCTCAGGCGGAGAAAGAGGGCTACCCTCACTTCATGTTGAAGGAGATGCATGAACAGCCTGAAGTGATTCGCAACACCATGCGGGGTCGCATCTCGGATTCGGGTGACGAAGTTAATCTGGACGAAATCGGGTTGACACCTGAAGAAATCATCGCGTGTCCCAAAATATATATTGTGGCTTGCGGAACGGCATGGCATGCTGGGCTAGTGGGTAAGGCTCTCATCGAATCTTTCGCGAAGATTCCGGTGGAAGTGGATATCGCGTCGGAGTTTCGTTATCGCGAGCCACTGATCCCGGAAGGCACTATCGTCATTCCCATTACTCAATCCGGGGAGACTGCAGATACCCTCGAAGCTGTCCGAATCGCTAAAGAACGTGGCGCTAAAATTCTGTCGCTGGTGAATGTGGTGGGGTCGTCTATCGCTCGGGAATCCCATGGCGTTGTGTATCTCCATGCGGGCATGGAAATCGGTGTGGCTTCTACGAAGGCGTACACCGCGCAGCTCACCGCCGTCTCGTTGCTTGCAGCGTGGCTGGGGCAAATTCGCGGTACCATGGATAAGGCAGCCGTTGCGGAGTTTCTCGGCCATTTGCAGGGCATCCCGGACAAAGTGCAGTGGTGTCTGGAAAATGACCACGCGGTGAAGACTTGTGCGGAGGATCCCCGGTATCGCGATGCACACAGCACGTTTTTCCTGGGTCGAGGTTATAACTTTCCGTCCGCTCTGGAAGGCGCGTTGAAACTGAAAGAGATCAGCTATATCCATGCGGAAGGCTACGGCGCGGGGGAAATGAAACACGGCCCCATCGCGCTGGTCACCGATGAGCTTCCGGTGATCTGCATCGCCACGCAGAGTCCGGTGTACGAAAAAATCCTGTCCAACATCCAGGAAATTCGCGCACGCAACGGCATCGTCCTCAGTATCGCCACACAGGGTCACGAGTCCATTCGCCCCCACAGCGACATGGTCATCTACGTGCCTGAGTGTTACGACCCACTCTCCCCCATCGTCAACGCCGTACCCATGCAGCTCCTGGCGTATTACATCTCGGTGAACCGTGGCTGCGATATTGATCAGCCAAGAAACCTGGCGAAGAGCGTAACGGTAGAGTAGCCGACTCTACCATTCCCTCGTAGCCGAAGACCACTCCTATAAGTTCTCCTATACATTAGACAAGCATGTTGCTTGAGGGGTGTGTAGAGTAGTCTCAGTACTCAAGAGATTGCCGCACTTCACTTCGTTTCGTTCGCAATGACATGTTGAATGGATTGGGTTTCAATGCGGCTATGAATTTCCATCGGTTCAAAGCATCTGGTACCATGCCGAGACTGTCCTTACGCCTACTGAACAACGAAAGAGAAACGGTTGCATGTCGGAACGGGAAGAGATTCAGGGGAACGCTGGGAAACGCACGCATGACGTGGTGTTTGATTTGCTGCGGGAGCGGGTTGCGTCCGGGCGGGTGATGGATATCCCGTGCGGGCATGGCGTGTTTACCAAGCGTCTTGTGGATGCGGGATATAGCGTGGTGGCGGCGGATGTGGAGTGCGTCATCGACGTGGACGGCGTGGAGTTTCAGAGGGCGGACATGAATCACGACCTGCCGCTGGAGTCGGATTCGCTGGATGCAGCGATCTGTATCGAGGGCATCGAACATCTGGAACGGCCTGTTGATTTTGTGCGGGAGTGCGGGCGAGTGGTGAAGCCCGGCGGCTGGATAGTTATCACCACACCCAACAC